>CANJRC010000204.1 GCA_947476535.1 Betaproteobacteria bacterium | reverse complement strand
TCTCCTGCCCGCCGCCCCCTGCAGGTGACGCAGGATCTGGCGGCCTTCTGGCGCAATGCCTACGCCGAGGTACGCAAGGAAATGCGCGGACGTTACCCACGGCACCCATGGCCGGAGGATCCGCTGGCGGCGGCGCCCACGCGCCACACAAAACGCCGCCAGGCGCTGGAGCAGGGTGGCGGCTGAAAGGCTACGCCTTGAAGGTCAGCTTCGATCCGCGCATCCCCGACATGAGAAGTGGCAAGGTTCTGCAAGGTTGGATGCGGCTGCATTGCTTCAATTGGAGGGTGCTGCAGCGGACTATCGGATTCGCACGCGCCCCGTCACGCGCAACTCCGATACAAAACACCGCACCGTGCCGAGAGAAGGAGTGGCTAATGAAACATGTGAGTTGGTATAGATTGCTGATGGTATCGGCGACTGCGGCCGCGCTCATGAGCGCTGGAGCCCATGCGCAGAAGCTGGACACCGAATCCCCGCACGAGCAGCGTGCAGCGGTGAAACTCATCGCTACGGGCATTCCGGGTGCAGGAGCGATTTGCCAGATCGGTGCCTTCCAGAAAGGGGGGCCGTTTGTGAGCAACGCCGGCTTCGCCGCCCAGACGCAGCCCGGTGCGATCCTCGACGGAGTGCGGCTACTCGTCGCCAGCTCCTCCAACTTCGGTGAAACACTTGCGCGCCCGGATCAAGCGCCAGGCGCTGTGTTGTCAATCGATCCGAACGGCGCCGCCGTGCAGATTCCCGCGAACTTCGCGGCGGCCGGCGGCCAAGTCAGCATTCTCGGCGGGCGCGTGATGCTGTACACCGCAAACAACGCTGCGTTCGTGAACAGCATTTTCAGCCCGAACGCAGCAACCCGAAACGAAGTCGCGGCGTCCAATCCAACTGGAATCTCAATCAACAACGCCTTTGGCCGTCCGTGGATCGCCAATGCCCCATTTGGCAACCAGGGCTACGGAACCGAGAGCGTCAACGATCCGGCAGGCATGCCGTTCAAAGGCCCCCCAAATCCGGTGGCGGGCGGCGTATTTGCGGGCGACCTCACCAATCGGAATGCCGCTGCCCAGCACGGCCTTGTCGCACCGGCGGTCGGTACGGCGCTGGCAACGAAGTCCCCTGATCATTCGGGCCGGGCGGTGTTCTTCGTCGCACTTGCGGACGGGAGTGTGAAGCAAATTCACGTCGAAAAGGGCGTCGATCTACTCGCCAACCCGGGCACTTTCACCCCCCTGACGGGCACCGGAATTGCCGCCGCCGAATCAGCCGACCCACGCGCGTTGAACCGTGTAGGTGTAGTGTTCAACTGGGTGAAGACGCCGATCCTTTATATTGCCGACCCCCAAAGAAATCGCATCGTCGCATTGGATATCGGCACCAGTGGCAGTGATGCGGCAGCGCTCTTTACCGTCACCAACGTCCGCTATCTCCGTTCACCGAGACTGAACGTGCCGGTGGATATCGCCCCGACCATGGTCGAGGGCGCAGCCCGCAATTTCGCCAGCAACACGGGACTAGGTGGGGGTTCGGACCTCTACGTCCTGAATCGTGGCGACAATTCCATTGTGCGCATGTCCCAAGACGGGGAGGTCATTGCGGTGCGTCGTCTGGATGCGGCGCTCCCCGGCCTGCGGGTGGCGGGCATTGCGACTTCGGACGACGGGCGCACCATCTACCTGACCGCGACGCTGCCAGGCGGTGATGGCGTCGTGCTCTCGACTCCCGCGTTTGGCCAGGGCGCTGCGACCTTGTCTCTCACGACAGCAGCGGCAGCAGATGGTGCCAATCATCTCCTCGCGCAAGGCGCGTATCTTTTCTCTCACGATCATAGCCTCACCGAAGGCGTGGGGCCGTTGTTCAACGGCCAGTCCTGTGTCACGTGTCATAACTCACCGAACGCGGGGGGCATGGGTACAACAGCAGACAGCTTTTTGGTCCGCATCGCCAGGCTCGCAGACGGGCGGCTCAGGAAGGTGCACGGTGGGCCGGTTGCACGGGAACATTCGATTGAGGAACTTGGCGGCCAATGCGGGTTACCGACCGGCATTCCTCCGGAGGCGAACGTGACCTCCTTGCGCAGTGCGTTCACCCTGCGCGGCAGTTCACTCATCGACAACATCCTGGATTTCGAGATCCTCGCCAATCAAGCAGCCCAACCGCGAGAGGTGCGGGGCAAGGCCAATATCAGCCCTGACGGTCGGGTTGGCCACTTTGGCTGGAAGGCGCAGAGCGCCACGCTGGTCGAATTCCTGGGGCAGGCGATGCGGGACGAGATGGGCGTGACGAACCCGCTCACCCCGCGCGACTCTATCAACGGCTGCGGCGCCAACAGGGTGTCGCCCGAGGTGGACGGCACCGAACTGACCTCACTGGTAGCGTTTCTTAACAGCATCGATCCTCCTCCTCCGACAACGGCATGTCTGTCGTCGCCGGGGGCCACCGTGTTCACCTCTCTCGGCTGCGCGAGCTGTCACACACCAACGCTGCGCGGCCCTGGCTCACCGACTGCGTCGGAAATTCCCGTGAACCTCTACTCGGACCTGCTGGTGCATGACATGGGGGCGGAGCTTGATGATGGCATCATCCAGGGTCAGGCGGGGACGAGTGAGTTTCGAACCGCACCACTTTGGCGGGTAGCGGATCGAGCGCACTTCCTGCACGACGGCCGTGCCACCACTATTTCCGCAGCAATCGACGCCCACGGCGGCCAGGCCGAACGCGCGAGGGCCGCCTTTGATGCGCTGACTGGGAGCGACCAGCAGGCGCTGCTCGCCTTCCTGAATTGCCTCTAGTGGGTTAGGGAGGTGACCCGGGCCGTTCGCCCTGCCCCAGCCCACCCTCCGCGCTCTGCGTCTGAACCCGGCCAGCGCCGCCTGCGTTTGTAGCCGTTTCAGGCGTCGGATTTTTGCTTTTCTCATGGTGTGGATCGCGATTCCGACCCATCCGACAAGGGCATGAACAAGCAAATTGAGAAATGAATTGCCAATTTACAAGTCAGCGCCTAGCATCTGCACATGATTCCCCGTCGCGCCGCTGACACCCTTCTGCGCCTGAGCCGCGGCTTCCCTGTCGTGGCTATCACCGGTCCGCGCCAGTCGGGCAAAACTAC
>CANJRC010000203.1 GCA_947476535.1 Betaproteobacteria bacterium | reverse complement strand
GCGTCGCAACGAGATATTCCTGTTCAGCCAGCCACGCCCGATCCGCTCTGTTCATCGCAGCGAAGGCTGGACGGTGGAGTCCCTCCACCAGCACATGACACCCTCGTTCAAGGGATCGTTCATGAAGCTCGAGCGCTCTCCCGACGTATTCACCTGGGATCCGATCTAGTCCGGGATATCGTCACAATGCCTTGCCCGCACAACGCAACTCGTGTGGACAAGGCATTTTTTCTTGCAACCGCTGTCTCGCCATCTGGACTAGCTGAGCAATGATCATTGCCACGGCAGGACACATCGATCACGGCAAGACCCTGCTGGTCAAGGCATTGACCGGCGTCGATACCGATCGCCTGCCCGAAGAAAAGAAACGCGGCATCTCGATCGACCTGGGCTTCGCCTACCTGCCCACCGCCGGCGGCGGGGTTATCGGATTCGTGGATGTGCCGGGGCACGAAAAGTTCATCCGCAACATGCTCGCGGGCGTCTGCGGGATCGACGAGGCTTTGCTCGTGGTCGCGGCCGACGACGGCATCATGCCCCAGACCCGAGAGCACTTGCAGATACTGGACTTGCTCAGCGTCAATCGCGGCATGGCCGTCATCACCAAGACCGACCGCGTGTCGCCGGAGCGTGTGGAAGAAGTTCGCGCATCCATCGCCGACCTGCTGGCGAGCACCACGCTGAAGGGCATCCCCATCCATGCAGTTTCCGCGGTAACGGGGGACGGCATCGATGCCTTGCGCCAGGCCATCCTCGCCGACGCAGGCAAGCTTGCGGCGCGGCAAACCCAGGGACGGCGATTCCGCTTCGCAGTGGACCGCGTTTTCAGCATCACCGGCAGCGGCACCGTCGTCACCGGCACGGTATTCAGCGGCCAGGCGAAAACCGGCGACCAGTTTCTCGCGTCGCCCGCCAACATCCCGGTGCGCATTCGGTCCATTCAGGTGGGCAAGAAAACGGCGCAGGCGATCAAGGCCGGTGAGCGCTGCGCGCTGAACCTGACCGGTCCAGATTTCGACAAGGACTCGATCGAGCGGGGCCACTGGGTTCTCGATCCCGTACTACATCGCCCCACCGCGCGAATCGACGTCATGCTCAAGGCGCTGCCCGAGGAGAGCAACGTGCTGCGGCACTGGATGCCAGCATACCTCCACCTAGGGACGTCGGCCGTGACCGTACGCATCGCCATCCGCCGCGGGGAAACGGTGCGCGGCGGCGAGTCACGCGTCGTGCAACTGGTATTGGACCGACCGATTGGCGCCTTGCACGGCGATCGGTTCGTGTTGCGGGACCATTCGGCGAGCCGCACGCTTGCAGGCGGCATCGTCATCGACCCGTTTGCGCCGGCACGCAACAGGCACACGCCGAAGCGCGTGAAGGTGCTCGATGCGCTGTCCGAACGGACTGCGGAGGCCGCGCTGAAGCGGATGATAGAAGACTCGCCCGACGGCATCGACCTCGCCACCTTCGAGGCGTCGTTCAACCTGGATGCCAATGCCGCAGCTATTCTCTACAAGTCGCTGGGCCTGGTGATCCTCGGGCGCTCCCATCGCATCGGCATCTCGGCCCAATGGCGCAAGACGCTGCGCGAGCGGCTGCTGGCGGAGGTCCAAACCGAACACCGCGACAATCCCAAGTCGATGGGAATCGAACGCGGCTTCCTTGCGCGCCGACTCAAGGTCCGTCTGCCCGAACCGGCGCTCACGCAGATAGTGGATGAGCTGGCAGGCGAAGGACGACTGCAGCTTAGCGGGACGCTGGTGCGCCAGCCCGGTCACGATGCCACCTCGAACCCGGCCGACGAAAAGCTGTGGATGAGCATCCTGCCCATGCTGCAGCAGGACAAGCCCTTGCCCCCGACCACCAAGGAAATCGCCGCGGGGCTCAATTTGCAGGACAAGCCGGTGCGCGACCTGCTGCATCGCAAGAGCAAGGCGGGCGATCCGTTGAAGGTGACCGATGACCGCTTCTTCCTTCTCGCGACCGTGCTCAGGCTGGCTAAGCTCGTGGAGGACACCGCAGCGGACGCCGAGGCCGGAAAATTCACTGCGGCCGAATTTCGCAACCTCTCGGGCGCCGGCCGCAACCACTCCATCGAAGTGCTGGAATACTTCGACCGCATCGGCTACACCCAGCGGCTCGGTGACGTGCGTCGCATTCGCAGACCGATAGAGCAGGCGCTCGCGGCCCAGCCCGGCGCGGCACAGCGGAAATAGCGGGCTACGAAATCCATGCGGCCCCGCATTGAGCGCATGCGGCCGCCGCGTTGAAACACTCCTTGGGGGAAGACATGAGCAGCAACGACTCGAGCGCAAACGGTCAGATCAGCGGAACCGACGCTCGCAAGGCCGAACGCCTGGCGCTGCCGTCGGTCGATCGCCTGCTTGGCATGGCCTCGGTACAGGCCCTGGTCCCGCGCTACGGACGCACAGCGGTAGTGAATGCCCTGCGCCGCCTGCTCGGCGCTGCGCGCGAGCAGGCACTGAGCGGCAAAGCCGGTGCAGCGGACACAGCAGACTGGAGCGATGCGCGCGTGGGCGCCGCGCTTGCCAGCGACCTTGCCGCGGCGGCGCGCCCGTCGCTGCGGCCTGTCCTCAATCTCACCGGCACGGTGCTGCACACCAATCTGGGACGCGCCCCGCTGCCCGAAGAAGCCATCGAGGCGGTCGCCATGGCCATGCGAGGCGCCTGCAACCTCGAGTACGACCTTGCCACCGGCGCGCGCGGAGACCGCGACGACCTCATCACCGGCCTGCTGCGCGAGCTCACCGGCTGCGAAGCCTCCACCGTGGTCAACAACAACGCGGCCGCAGTGCTGCTCGCGCTCAACACGCTGGCGGCCCGCAAGGAAGTCATCGTGTCGCGCGGCGAACAGGTGGAGATCGGTGGCGCTTTTCGCATCCCCGACATCATGGCGCGCGCCGGCTGCAAGCTCGTGGAAGTCGGCACCACCAATCGCACCCACCTGGCTGACTACGAAGCCGCCATCGGCCCCAAGACCGCGCTGATACTCAAGGTCCACACCAGCAATTACGTGGTGCAGGGTTTTACCGCGGCGGTACACGAGCCGGAGCTGGGTGCCCTGGCCCAAAAGCACGGCATCCCGCTCATGGTCGACCTGGGCAGCGGCGCCCT
>CANJRC010000202.1 GCA_947476535.1 Betaproteobacteria bacterium | reverse complement strand
ATTCCTGCCAAGGGAAATGCGCGCTGCGGATTGACACTGCCCCGCCACAGCAAACAAAATTCGCGCCCCATGGCGACGTAGCTCAGCTGGTTAGAGCACGGCATTCATAATGCTGGGGTCGGTGGTTCAAGTCCACTCGTCGCTACCAATCCTTTCAAGCACTTAGGCGATTGCCTCAGGCGCCATCCGGTTCTGTGTAAGCACCAACTAAGCAGGCGATGGGAGCAGCCCGATGCCTCACCTCCGGTGAGCGGCGCCCCACTCCCGGCCCCTAGCCCTCGGCATCAAAGGTCAATCGCATCGATTTGATGCCATTGACGAAGTAATCGCGGACAAATTCGACGGGCTGCGCGAACGCGGGGTTTCGCAGGCGCGGGACGAGTTCCTCGAGCATCACCTGGATTTCCAGCCTGGACATATGGGCGCCGATACAGAAGTGCTCGCCGTTGCCGAAGGCCCTGTGCTGACTGGCAAGCTCAGGATTCCTCATGAAACGCTCCACGTCGAATATTTCGGGATGCTCGAAAACCGCCGGGTCGTGATTGATTGCGTGCCAGTTGATGGTTCGAAACGCAGCAGCACGCGTCTCGGGTCCTTGGCGACCGTGCAGAATCCGCTGGGTCATTACACAGTTTCTGGGCTGCAATTTCCCGATCGGGCAACAAATGACTGGTTCGTGCCCTAATCACACTAAACATTCCCGATCGGGAAATATCGTTTGCGCATAGCCCGGTTGTGGCTGACAATTTCCCGAACGGGAAACTGAGCGAGCCATGACATCCATTCGATCACCTCAACAACTCGGCGATGCACTGCGAGCCGCTCGCAAGCAACTCGGGCTGACCCAGCCCCAGTTGGCGCTGGCAGCTGGGGTGGGTGTGCGATTCATTGTCGACCTTGAATCAGGCAAGCCCACCTTACGACTGGAAAACGCACTGCGGGTCATTGATGCCCTGGGTGGCGAGGTCCAGTTGAGCGGGTTGCCATCACCCCTGGCCAACGATCAACGCGAAGGCGGCAACCATGGCGCATGAGCTGGAAGTCTGGCTTTTCGCCGATCGTGTCGGCACGTTGGCACTGGTCGATGGGCGGCTGAATTTTTGCTACGCCCCAGATTGGCTGTTACACAAAGACGTCGTTGCCTTGTCCGTCTCGCTGCCCCTGCAAGCCGAGTCGTTCGACGATCGCACAACGCGTCCCTTCTTTGCTGGTCTTCTACCCGAAGGGCATCTGCGCCGCCTGATTGCGCAGCAGTTTCAGGTGTCTGGCCAGAACGACTTTGCGCTGCTTGGCCATATCGGCGGCGAATGCGCAGGTGCAGTGACGTTTCTTGAGCCTGGGCAGGCCTTGCCTGTGCCGACACGCAGCGATGACGTTCAATGGCTGAGCGACGAGGAGGTCGTTGCCATCCTGGATGAATTGCCGCGTCGCCCCATGCTGGCAGGCAAAGACGGCTTGCGGCTTTCCTTGGCGGGTGCCCAAGACAAGTTGCCAGTGGTTTTCGATGGTGCGCGTATCGGGCTACCCCGGAGCGGTACGCCTAGCTCCCACATCATGAAACCCGCCATCCACGCAGTTGAAGACAGCGTGATCAACGAGGGATTTTGCATGGCGCTGGCTGAGGCCATGCAGCTCAAGCCCGCAAAATCGAAAGTTCACCTGGTACTGGATCGATCGTTTCTGCTGGTTGAGCGCTACGACCGACTGATCGACGCTCAGGGGCGCCGGCAACGCATCCATCAAGAGGACTTTTGCCAAGCGCTGGGCGTGGTGCCAGAAATGAAGTACCAGAATGAAGGTGGTCCGGATCTGGCGCAGTGTTTTGATCTGGTGCGCAGCGCAACCCGCCCCAGTGCGCCGCAAGTCCTGCGACTACTCGACTACGTGATCTTCAATGCGCTGATCGGCAATCATGATGCGCACGCCAAGAATGTCTCTCTGCTGTACTCAGGTAAGGCCCCCGTTCTGGCACCGTTTTACGACACGCTCTCGACGGCGGTGTATCCAACACTGACGCCGAAGATGGCAATGAAAATCGGCAGCAGGTACAAGTTCAGCGAAGTACAGGCGCGGCATTGGGAGCAGTTCGCCGAAGGCGTAGGCTTGAGCAAGGCGCAGGCCAAACGGCGCATTCTGGAGTTGGCAAAGTTACTCCCAGCGACGGCGCGCAAGCTCCAGTCAGACGCCGGACACAGCTTTGCTGGCAATGCCGTGGTTGAGCAAATCAATACTTTGATTGAGCAACGCTGTGCCCTGACGATTCGGCGGCTTACCGATCCCGCTGCCGAAAATGACGCAGCCGCCGAACCCTCTATCTGAATCACGGTAATCCCCCCTTTTTTCACCGCCTCCAAAAGTAGAGGCTACGCGGAGGATGATCTGGTCCAGGTACCCGGCTCTTCTGACTTGCGCTGCTGCCTGACGCTCAGCGCAAGAATCGCTCGAAGATGCTGGAGCCCAGCTTGGTGCAGCAGAACGCATGCAGCCCCAATTCCTCGGCCAGCAGTTCGAAGGCGGCAACGCCGCGGACGGGGTTTCCCGTGGCGTGCAGCAGCGGTGAATAGGCCGCCATGCCGAGCTGACGGTTGACCACGCCCACAAGGCCGCCGCCCACGCCGCTCTTGGCGGGAATGCCCACGCGAAAACCCCAGTTGCCCGAATAGTTGTACATGCCGCAGGAGTACATCACCGATTGCGTGTCGCGCACCGCCATCAGATCGAACACCGGATCATCCTTGAGCGGCTGCATGCCGAGGTTCGCGAGCGTCGCCGACATCCACGCGAGATCCGTCGCCGTCACGCGGATGGAGCATTGCCTGAAGTACAGATCCAGCACCTCGTCGACCGGGCCGCCCAGCACACCAATGCCCTTCAACAGGTGCGCAATCGCGCGGTTACGGTGGCCGGTTTCTGATTCCGAGCGGTAGACGGCATCGTCAAGGTCCAGGCGGCGCCCGGCAGCTCTCGAGAATCGATCGAGGATGAATTCAAAAGCACCATCGCCCAGCTCGCGATACACCAGGCCCACTACCGTGATGGCACCGGCGTTGACCATCGGGTTGAACGGGCGGGCGGTGGTGGGATCGAACTCGATGCTGTTGAAGGCATCGCCGCTGGGTTCGACGCCTACATGGCGCATGAGCTCATCGGGCCCGAGCAATTCATTGACGAGGCAATAGGTGAAGGCCTT
>CANJRC010000201.1 GCA_947476535.1 Betaproteobacteria bacterium | reverse complement strand
GGTGGCGCCGGGTCTGGTAGTGTCCGCGGACAAGGTGCAGCCATGACCGCTCGCGCGCACTTGACAAGCGATCTGATTGTGATCGGCGCCGGCCCGGCCGGCGCGCGTGCCGCGATTGCCGCCGCTCGTTGCGGACTGGCTACCACGCTTATCGATGATGCGTATGCCGCTGGCGGGCAGATCTACCGGGCGCCGCCGCAGGCTTGGCGGTTGGAGGAAGGGGCAAACGCGGGTCAGGATTTCGCCGCTGGCGCCGCCTTGCGTGCCGAGCTGGAGGTTTCGGGCGTTACGCACCTGCATGGCCATTCGGTCTGGTCGGTGACACCGGGTTTTGAGGTGCGCACGATCGCCGTCGATGGAGAGTACTGCATGCTCGCGCCGCGGCTCATTGTGGCCACCGGTGTTACCGAACGCGTAATCCCGTTTCCCGGTTGGACCACACCCGGAGTAAGTGGCTTGGCGGCGGCTACCCATCTGCTGAAATCCCAGCAGATTCTGCCTGGCGCGCGCACCCTGGTGGCTGGGTCTGGCCCATTGCTGTACGCGGTTGCCGCAGCCATTATTTCCGGTGGCGGCAAGGTGGTGGCGATCGCCGATCTCTGCAGGCGCGCCGATTGGTTGGCGGCGCTTCCGGCGCTCGTCGGTGCTCCTGCGTTGCTGGGCCGCGGCCTTGCATGGCATGCGCGTCTGGCACTGGAGCGGGTGCCGGTTTACTACCGTCATCATGTGTACCAAGTCGAAGGCGGGGTGACGGTTACAAACGCCGAGCTTGGTGTTGTGGCAGCAGACGGCACGCCCATGCGCGCCGCGCCGACAGTGCGTGTATCCGTCGACGCGGTGGTCGTCGGGCACGGTCTGGTGCCGTCGACGGACATTACGCGACTGCTGCGCGCCAGCCATGGCTTTGACGCAGGCCGCGGTGGCTGGGTGGTGCAATGCGACCCCCATGGACGTACCTCGTTGGCAGGCCTTTATGCTGCAGGCGACTGCACCGGCGTCGCTGGTGCGCAAGCGGCCGCGCTCGCCGGAACCATCGCTGGGCTCGCCGCGGCCGCCGACGCTGGGCGCCTTGAGGCAGCGGATTTTCACGCACAGGCGGCGCCCTTATTGCGGGCTTATGCGCGCGCAGACCGCGTCGGCGCGCGCATGAGCCGCTTAATGGCACCGCGCTCCGGCTTGCTAGATGCCATGACCGCCGACACCATCGTGTGTCGCTGCGAAGATGTCACGCGTGGCGCCCTCGACACGGCAATTGCCGCCGGTGCGGGAGATTGCAATGAACTCAAGGCCTGGACGCGCTGCGGCATGGGTCCTTGCCAGGGCCGCACCTGCGGCGAGGCCGTGGCCGAACTGGTGGCGCGCCATCTTGGCGGCCGCGAGCGCGCCGGGCACTGGACGGCGCGTGTGCCCTTGCGCCCCCTGCCGATCGAGCAGCTGGCGCCAGACTGCCCTTACGAAGAAATCTGGAACTCGCCCCCAGGCAAGATCGCCACGGCCATCCTACCGTCAGAGAATACCCGCCACATGCGCACCGACGTGCCCCCCGGAAGAGACTTAACGCGCTAGCGGCGCGCGCAGGTCAGCCGCGGCGTGACGGTGCGAGGTGGCTGCCGGTGTAGGTGCGATCGGGGCGGAAGGCGTCAAGATCGATCGTTGGCGCGACGCTGCTGGCGAGCTGGCTGATCAGTTGACCAGTGATGGCCGCCCAGGTCAGGCCTAGGTGTCCATGGCCGAAAGCGAACAGGGTGTTGCGAAAGCGAGGTGATCGACCGATCACTGGCAGCGAGTCCGGTGTCGACGGACGGGCGCCAACCCAGCTGCTGCTGCCTGCGACATTCAGCCCGCGCACCACGTTGATAGCTTTTTCGAAAATGTGCAGCGGGCGGTCGTGGCGTGGAGGCGCATCGATGGCGGCGAACTCCGACATTGTTGACAGGCGCAGGCCGTGCTCCATGGGCGATATGGCGATATGCTGGTCATTTGAAACCAGCGGAATGCGTAACTCCGTGCCCGGAGGCGTGATCATGATGTGGTAGCCGCGCTCCGTTTCCAGCGCGATGTCACAGCCGAGTTGTTTGGCCAGCGGCTTGGACCAGGCGCCGGCCGCCAGCACCACCAGATCGCAATCGTAAGAGCCGCGCCCGGCGATGATGCGGCGCGGCCCGTCCGCACCGATATCAAAACCAGTGACATTATCAGTCACCAGATCTCCGCCGCGCTCGAAGAAGTCTGCAGCGATGGCCTCGGTCATGCGCTGCGGATTGACGCAGTTGCGTACATTTGGGTACCACACACCTCCGGCGACCGCGGTCGAGAGAGCCGGCTCCAGCTCGCGCAGGGCGTCGCCACCCAACACTTCCAAGCGGACGCCACGACGGCGGCGCATCTCGATTGCATAAGCGGCGCCAGCTAGCCCCGCTTTACTCTGGAAGGTGTGGATCAGTCCACGGTTTTCGATCATCGCCGTGTGACCACTCTCACGCAGCAGTGTATCGAGCGCTTCGGAGGCATGCGCTAGCATGTCGGCCCTGGCATCGGCGATTGCTTCGACACGATGATGCTGGGTTGCCAGCGCGAAGCGCGCGAACCATGGCAGAGCTCCGAGCATGTAGGTCCAGTGAGTGGTCAGGGCATGCGCCGGATCGAGCAGCATCCGTGGCACTCGGCGCAGGATGCCGGGCATACCCAGCGGCGGCACCGAAGCCAGCCCGATGCTGCCTGCGTTACCCGCAGAAGCGCCGCTCCCCGGCGCCACTTTGTCGATTAGAGTGACGCTGAACCCGGCGCGCAGCAGCCACCAGGCGCAACATACGCCGACGATACCCGCACCGATTACATGGGCTTGACGAGGTCGGCCTGAAGGGAGCGAGCTCATATGCAATCGGCGCTAATGGGCAGCTGGGAGGACCGAACAACATAAAACGAGTTTGAGAAAATATAGTGCCCACTCCTAATCACGGAAATTGAAACCACACTCGACCGTGGATTTAATGATGGCGAAATAAGGCGAGAAGTCATAGTCCCAGGGTGTCAGCAAGCTGAAGTGTTTGGGCTTGAAGGCCAGTGGGTTGATTGGATTTAAATTTCACCCTCACTCCTTAGGTTGAAAGATTAACCAAAACCCTCCTTTAATCAAGTACCCCTATTTTTATCACACACGCTGTAGTCGTACAGTTTGGGGGAATACCAGAAAATGAGGATGTAGCGAAGGAACATGCGGATTGTTTAGAACAGCTTGAATGTTAGGGCATT
>CANJRC010000200.1 GCA_947476535.1 Betaproteobacteria bacterium | reverse complement strand
TCAAGGCGGCCAGTACGGTAGAAATGACGCAGACCAATCCCCTCGGAGACTGGGTGAACGCCGATTGCGGCGTGCTGTGCTTTTCGCCGCCGGGCGGCGGCGCGTAGCGGGAGCGCCGTTTAGGCGCGCGTTTCTTTTGCCGCGGCCAGCAATCCCGAACCATCTGGTCGGTAATTTGTGCCGAGAACCACTCGTTTTGCGCATTGATCGCGACCTTGAACAGTTCGTTCCTTGCGGGCTGTTTCACGCACCTCAATGACGCGCGGGCTCTCGGCGCGTATTGGCGAATACGAATACCACCACAAATGGCCGCGCAACTCGCTCTGGCATCTTCCCCCAGCGCGCATTGCGGCGACATCCTCGCACTGGCGCGCGAAACCGAAGGGCTGCTCAGTGAAATCACCGGAGGGGCGACGGGATGAAGAAGAAAGAGGTCTCGTTTCATAAGCAGGAGAGCTCCGTAGCGCTGCCTGAAGATAGGCAGCGACTAAGCGGCGTCGACAGCAAGGCCCTCCTCTCGGATTTGCGCAATCTGATTCAGTCGGCGCGCCAGAGGCTGGCAACTGCTGCCAATGCCACCCATACCGTGCTTTGTTGGCAGGTAGGGCGTCGCCTGCTCAGTGAGAATTTACAGGCGGGGCGTGCCGCGTATGGGAAGCAGATTCTTGCGACAGTGTCGCAAGAATTGACGGCGGAGTTCGGTGCTGGATTCAACTACACGGCACTCACCAGGATGGCGCGATTTGCCGAGTGGATTACGGCGGACCATGTTCTTGCGCCGTTGTCGCAAGTATTGAGCTGGAGCCACTTTATCGAGCTGCTACCGATCAAAGCGCCGCTGGCCCGCGATTTCTACGCCGAAATGTGCCGGATCGAGCGTTGGGATGTGCGCACACTGCGACAGAAGATCGGCGGAATGTTGTATGAACGCACCGCCCTATCGAAAAAGCCGGATACCGTCATCGCGGCAGAGCTAAGCAAGCTCCGCGAAGGACGAATGAGCCCCGATCTAGTCTTCCGCGATCCGTATCTCCTCGATCTGCTGAGCTTGCAAGGCGCCTACAGCGAGCGCGACATCGAAAGCGCGATCCTGCGCGAGATCGAAGGGGTGTTGCTGGAGCTGGGCCCCGGTTTCGCCTTCGTCGCACGCCAGAAGCGCATGAGCGTCGGCAAGGACGATTTTCATCTCGACTTGCTCTTCTTCCACCGTCACCTGCGCCGGCTGATCGCCGTCGAATTGAAGCTAGAGTCTTTCCAGCCAGCCCATGTGGGGCAGATGGAGTTCTATCTGCGCTGGCTGGACAAGCACGAACGCGCGCCGGGCGAAGAGGCGCCGATCGGACTCATCCTGTGCGCCGCCGCCGACGCCGAACAAGTGGAGCTGCTCCAGCTCGATGCCAAGTCCATCCGCGTCAGCGAGTACCTCACCGAACTGCCGCCGCTGCCGCTGCTCCGCGCCCGACTGCACCAGGCGATAGAACACGCCAGGGAGCAGGAGGCCAGGCGACTCCCAGTCCCGGGGGAACAGCCATGAGCGACACCGACCACATGCAAGCGATCCGCAAGCTCGCGGCTAGCCTGCAGGCACTTCAGCGGCAGGCTGCACAGCAATACCAGCCGGTGGTTGATGACATCCTGCGCACCCGCTCCCGCGATACGCAGCACATCGAACACACGCTCGATCGCCTGCTCGACTTCTGCGGTGATGAATCCGTGCTGCAGATGTACAAGAAGCTCTGTCGACACTATTGGGACATCGACCCCGCCGCCACCGCTGACTACGTCAATGCCTACCGCGAATACTGGGATAGCGGCGAGCCAGGAATTGAGCCATGAGAGAAACCCTCGGCAAAGCCAAAAACCGTCCGCGAGCCGCTCTTCTCCGAGAAGTTCGACCAGAAATCCTTCTACCCCACGGGCGTCAGCATCGTTGTCGCCGCCGTGTTTTTGTGGATGATCCGCGTCGAAAACTCAGCTGTTAGCGTTGGCTGTTGGTTGCCAGTGATTTGAAGTGCCGAAGCGCCTTCACTTCCTGATCCAAGGCATCGCGCTCACGTATCAAAGACGAGGCGAGCAACTTCCACAACACCAACGACGACGGTTGTCGCGGCTCATCCGGCAACGGTTTTAGATTGGGGCGACGCAGATAATCTGCGACGAGGGCGGACGGTTCGCGCTCCTCGGTTGAGGACGTTAATTCTTCGACGAGGGTCCGACGGGCCGTGTAGGCAACGGACTTCTGCACTTGCTGACGCAAGGTGCGCTTGCCAATTGGCGCAATACAGGAGCGCAGCGCGACGAAGGCCTGCTCCTGATTTGGCTGGGTGAATTGCGCACGAAAGCTATCGAGATCACCGAACACACGGTCGTCGCTCATGCTCACCAATCCGTAGAGTTCCAGCAGCGGGTTCCGCCGCGGCGCTGCCGTTAGCGCCTTTGAATCAACCTGCGCTACGGCTGCCTTGATCCTTGATGCTGCAACGCGTTATTTTTGGAGGCGAAAGCAGCGCGTGCAGTGATGGCTGTTCCGCAGACGGAGTTTGCCCGTATGCTTGGCTCTGTACTTAAACTTGCTGGGAGGATCTATGGATTTGCTCAACGCCATGCAGACAATGAATGCCTGCCGCTACTTCAAACCCGATGCGGTGGCCGACGACCTCCTCGCCAAGATTCTCAACGCCGCGCGCTGGGCCGCGACCGGCAGCAACAAACAGCCCCTCAGCTTTATCGTAGTGCGTGACGCCGCCAAACGCCGGGCCTTGCACGACCTCTACCAGCCGATTTGGGATTCGGTAATGCAGAAGTACGCGAGCGGCGAATTTAAATCCGGCTTCACGCCCAAATTCCTCGGCCACGTGGATCACTTCGCGCGGCATCTCGATACCGTGCCGGTGCACATTGTGGTGTGCGCGCAATGGCGGGACCTTACGGCGCTCGATGCTAACCTTGATCGCACGGTGATCACGCCGGGTTCATCCATTTATCCCGCCGTGCAAAACCTGATGTTGGCCGCGCGCGCCGAAGGGCTGGGTACCACCCTGACCACCCTGCTGGCGTTGGCCGAACCGCAAATTAAAACGCTCTTGGAAATCCCCCCCGACACGGCCACCGCGGCCGTGATTATGTTGGGCTGGCCGGAGAAACCTTTTCCCAAAAGCCTCAAGCGCAAACCGCTGGCGGATACCGCTTTTCTGGACCGTTACGGCGCGCCGCTGCCAGGCGCCGACGCCTACGTTTAGCGCCATCCCGCAAGCTGTCACCCTTATTTTTTATTCTTGTCCGTGAGGAAATTGCCCATGAATTCGCTCGCCGAAAACCACGCCCAAGCCGAACACCGAGTGTTGCCGCCGACCACCCACGACGAGTTCGCTCGCCAAGAATTTGTGCG
>CANJRC010000199.1 GCA_947476535.1 Betaproteobacteria bacterium | reverse complement strand
GGTGGCGTGTACGGCGGCGACGGTTTCCGGCGACACGCGCAGCCATTCGGCATGCATCACGTGGTCCGCAAGACGGTCCGCCCGCACCGGCTGAAAAGTGCCAGCACCCACATGCAACGTGACACGCGCCTGCCGAATGCCGCGCTCGGTGAGCCGCGCCAGCAATGCCGTATCGAAGTGCAGGCCCGCAGTCGGGGCTGCCACGGCGCCGGCCTCGCGGGCAAACACGGTTTGGTAGCGTTCGCGGTCAGCCGCCGCATCGCTGCCCGTAATGTACGGCGGCAGCGGCATTTCGCCATGTGCGTCCAGATAAGCGGTTACCGGTCGGTCGAAGCGCAAAGTCGTCAGGTCCCCTTCGCGAGCGGTCACCTCGGCGACGGCGCCGCCGGGCAATTCGACGCGCATCCCGGCGCGCGTGCCCTTGCTGGACCGCACATGCGCCAGCAATGTATCCGGCGCAGTCAGCCGTTCCACCAACACCTCGACCACGCCCCCGGTGCTCTTGCGGCCGCGCAAGCGTGCCGGAATGACGCGAGTGTCGTTCAACACCAGCAGGTCGCCGGGCTGCAGCAAACGCTCGATGTCGGTGAACAGCAGGTCTTCCCACTGCCCAGAAGCGCCTTCAAGGCACAGCAGACGGCTACCGGTGCGCTCCTGCGCCGGCTGCTGGGCAATCAGCTCTTCGGGCAGGTGATAGCTGAAATCCTCGCGACGCAGGTCGGTCATGGTGCCGTCGGCGGCCCTACCTGCACGCGAATCTTGCGCTTCATCGGGCCACCCTCGTTGGCCGGCAGCACTGCCTCGAGCGAGATCGACTTGCGATCACGCAGGACATCCAACTTCACGGCCTCGCCGGGTGCGTAACTGCCCAGAATGCGCAGCGCATGGGTTTCATCACTGGGCACGCGCCCGCCGATGGCGCGCAACACATCGCCGTCCTGCAACTTCAAGCTGCCATGCGCGTGCACCACCAGAATTCCCTTGTCGGTACCAAAGTAGTGCCCGAGAGCCGGCGTCAGGGTCGCCAGTTCCAGTTCCGCGAGGGGACCGTCGATGTTCACTTCGACACGCTCCCCATTGGGACCCTGTGGGCCGCCTTCCATGAAGACCATGGGCGGGTGCATTCCGCGCGGCCCCATCGGCGCATGGTGCCGCATCGACCCCATCGGCCCCATCGGCCCCATCGGCCCCATCGGGCCCATTGGGCCCATTGGGCCCATCGGCCCACGGCCGGCGGCATCACCCTCTTCCCGGATGATCATGACGCGGGCTTCGCGCTGCTGACTGACGATCTCGACGTTGCGTGGCTTGCCCTCGCGCAGGGATTCCACTTTCACGGCTTCGCCAGGCTTCACCTCGGCCATGGCGGCAATCACCTCGGCCGAGGTCGCCACCTTGCGCCCGTTGACCGTCAGCAGGCGATCGCCAGGCTGCACGCCCGCGAGGGCCGCACCACCGCCCGGGGTCACGGCTTCGACAGCAACGCCCGGTACAGCACCCGCGCCTTCACTCGGTGCCAACATGACCCCTAGCGTGGCGCGAGAGCCCATGGTCATTCCCGGAGCCATACCGGGAGACATTCCCGAGGGCATGCCGTTCAACATGCCGGCGGGTTCTTCGATGACCATCTCCTGTGGTGCGCCCTGGCCATCGCGCGGCACGCGGATGACGCGGACTTCACGCTCCATGGGGGAAGCCGGGGGCGGGGGCGGCGCAGCCAAGGCCGGTGCCGTCACGAGAACCAATACGCCGGCGCCAAGCGCCAGTTCGAACTTCACGAAACGCTTCATGCTGCAGTCTCCTCTGCTGGCGCCAATTCGCCTTCCCATTTCGCCACCACGGCCGCGGCAATGGAATTGCCGATAACGTTCGTGGCGCTGCGACCCATATCCAAAAAGTGGTCCACCGCGAGAATGAGCAGCAGCCCCGCCTCCGGGATATGGAAATACGACAACGTCGCCGCAATGACCACCAGCGAGGCACGCGGCACACCGGCCATGCCCTTGCTGGTGACCATGAGCAGCAGCAGCATGGTGACCTGCTGCGCGACCGTGAGTTCGATGCCATACGCCTGCGCGATGAACAGCGTGGCGAAGGTGCAGTACATCATCGAACCATCGAGATTGAACGAATAGCCCAGCGGCAACACAAAGCTGCCGATGCGCTTCGACACACCGAAACGGATGAGCTGGTCAAGCGTCTTCGGGTACGCAGCCTCGGAGCTCGCCGTGGAAAAAGCGAGCAGCGTGGGTTCACGCACCGCTGCCACCAAGCGCAGCACGGCCGGGCCCAAGAACAGCAACCCCGCGAACATCAGCGCGACCCACAACAAGCCGAGCGACAAATAAAAGCCGCCGATGAACTTGCCATAGGTGAGCAGGATGTCGAGGCCCTTGGTGGCCACGGTGGCGGACAAAGCCGCGAACACCGCCACCGGCGCGAACAGCATGACGTAGCCGGTGACCTTGAGCATGACCTGCGCCAGCGCATCGACGCCCGCGAGCACCGGCCGTGCGGCCTGCCCCACTGCCGCAATGGCGCTACCGAAGAACACCGAGAACACGACGATTTGCAGAATTTCGTTGGTCGCCATGGCTTCCACAAAGGACTTCGGTACGAGGTGAGTGACGAAGTCCTTCAAATTCAACGCCGTGGGTTGCACGCCCGCCTGCGCGGTGGCGTCCGGCAGGGGCAGGCCCAGTGCCACGCCGGGCTGCAGCAGAGTCACCATGACGAGCCCCAGCACCAACGACACCAAGGAGGCGCCGACGAACCAACCGAGCGTCTTGGCACCCACCCGCCCGACTGCACCTGCGTCGCCCATGTGCGCGATGCCAGCCACCAGCGTGGCAAAGACCAGCGGCGCGATGATCATCTTGATGAGGCGCAGGAAGAGATCCGTCAGCAGCGTCAGGTAGCCGGCCACCGGCGCGGGGTCCACCAACGTGACGTGAAGCGTCTGCCCCAACACCACGCCGAGCACCATCGCCAGCAGGATATACAGCGTGAACCGTTGAGACATGGCAGGTTTCTCCGGAAGAGTGGGCGCTATGGTAGCCTCAGTCGCGGCAAAACAGGGACTGTTCGCGCCGCACTCGACTGCCTATGCCGCAGGGGAAGGACATGAAGACGAACGACAACGCCCACGAAGTCTCGCCAGCGCGCATGCGTCTCGTGGTGACCGCCTCCTCCGCCGGTACCACCTTCGAGTGGTACGACTTTTTCCTCGGCGTGCCGCTGGCAGGACTCATCGCCAAGCTGTTCTTCGCCGGTCTTGGCGACACCATGGGCTACCTGTTCGCCCTGCTCAGCTTTGCGGCGGGCTTCGCGTTTCGTCCACTCGGCGCCATCATCTTCGGGCGCATGGGCGACCGCTTAGGCCGCAAGGCCACGTTCC
>CANJRC010000198.1 GCA_947476535.1 Betaproteobacteria bacterium | reverse complement strand
GCGGGTTATCGCATCATCGACCTCACCACCGTGCTGTTCGGCCCGTATGCCACGCAGATCTGCGCCGACTATGGCGCGGACGTGATCAAGGTCGAGGCGCCGGAAGGCGACGGCGTGCGCCCCAACGGGGTGTCGAAGCACCCGGACAAAGCCTCGGTGTACCTGGCCGTCAACCGCAACAAGCGCGCCATCGCCGTGGACCTGAAGACCGACGAAGGCCGCGAAGTGCTGTGGAAGCTCATTGCAAGCGCCGACGTGCTGGTGCACAACATCCGCCTCTCGGCGATCGAGCGCCTTGGCTTCAGCTATGCGGAAGTCGCCAAACGCCATCCTCGCGTGGTGTATTGCGCAGCCACCGGTTTCGGCAGCAACGGGCCGCATCGCGACAAGCCCGCCTATGACGACATCATCCAGTCGGCCTGCGGGCTGGCGAGCCTCAACAGCATGGGACGCGCGGCGCCCGACTACGTGCCCACGGTGATGGCCGACAAGACCGCCGGCCTCATGCTCACGCACGCCATGCTCGCCGCCCTGCTCGCGCGCGCGCGCACCGGGCGCGGGCAATTCGTCGAAGTGCCCATGCTCGAATGCATGGTGTCCTTCACCCTGTGCGAACACCTCGGCGGGCTCACCTTCGTGCCGCCCGTCCCGGGTGCCAGCGGTGCCGGCTACGCGCGCGTCACCGCGGGCGGACGCAAGCCCGTGCCGACCAAGGACGGCTTCATGACCATCCTGCCCTACAACGGCACGCACTGGACATCCTTCCTCACCGCGGCCGGACGCGCCGACCTTGCCGACAAGTACAGCGTTCACGACGGCGCGGTGCGCAACGCCAACATCACCAGGCTCTACGCCGAAATGGCGCAACTCACGCCGCAGCGCACCTCCGCCGAGTGGATGGAAATCTGCGAGCGCGAGGACATACCTGCCACCCGCATCTACAGTCTGGACGAGTTGCCGGAGCATCCGCACCTGAAGGCCGTGGGCCTGTTCCGCACCATGGAGCACCCCACCGAAGGCAGCATCCGTTATGTCGCCCCGCCCATGCGTTTTTCCGATACGCCACCGAGCGTGCGTTCGGGCGCGCCCTCGATCGGCCAGCACACCGATGAGATCCTGCGCGAAGCCGGCTACGACGATGCGGGGATCGCCGCCCTGCGCGCGCGCCGCGCTGTCATCTAAGGACACCTGACCATGCGAGGGGATAATCCCCTCGAGTTCCCCTGCTTCAGATGTCCCTAACGGAAACTCTGTTAGGGACTCCAATAACGCGTTGCAAAAAGCAATTCCGCCGGCGCTCTAAGGTATGATGCCGACCTCGGAGCGGGGCTCCGGTTAAAAGCATTTGCACAATTGATCATGTTGCGCTTTCTACGGAAAGCGCCCTCCTTCGGGAACGCTCGCCATGCTGCTAGAAATCAAAGCCGTGCACTTCGGATACAAGCAGGAGGCGCCCATCCTGCAAGGTTTCGACATGAACGTGGCGCGTGGCGAGTTCCTCGCGCTCTTGGGGCCGAGCGGCTGCGGAAAGTCGACACTGCTCAATCTCGCCGCAGGCCTCCTCCTGCCCCTGGATGGCTCGGTCAAGTTCAACGGGGGCTACCTGCACGGCATCAACAATAACGTCGGCTACATGACGCAGGGCGACACGCTGCTGCCCTGGAACACCGTGGCCAAGAACATCCTGCTGCCGCTCGAGCTTCGCGGCACCCCGGCCCAGGAGCGCTCGGACAAGCTTGAGCGCGCCCTCAAGCTGGTCAACCTGGGCGAAGCGCGCGACAAGTTCCCCTCGGAGCTCTCCGGCGGCATGAAGCGCCGGGCGCTCCTGGCGCGCAGCCTGATCTACGATCCGCCCATGTTGCTGATGGATGAGCCCTTTGCCGCACTGGATGCGCAATTGCGCGAGACCATGCACAAGGAACTGCTCTCGACGGTGAACCGCCTGAATGAGAGCGTGCTCTTCGTCACCCACGACATCGCGGAGAGCATCCTGCTGGCCGACCGCGTGCTGGTGTTGGGTGGCCGCCCCTTGCGCATCCTCGAGGAGACCATGATCCCCTGGGGCAAGGAGCGCAACCTTGACGAGATCCGAAAATCCGCCGAATACGCCACGCTGGAGACGCATGTGCGCGGGCTGCTGCGCCAGGCCGATGCCGAGCAGTATGGCGATCGCGAAGTCAACTGAAAAGCGGAGGTGACGCTTGAGCACTAACAACACGCCGACCAATGACATCCCGGAGCACCTTGCCCAAGCCCCGGTTCGCAAAAGCCGCAACCGCATCCGCATGGAAAACCTCGTCTGGCAGATCGCCATCGGCGTGGCATTCCTTGCCTTCTGGGAATACGCCTCGGAGCGCTGGATTTCCGCGCTCCTCGTGAGCAAGCCCACGCGAATCGCCGGAACGATGTGGGAGTGGACCGTTGACGGCACCTACGTCAAGAACATCTGGATCACGCTCAAGGCGACCGCCATGGGATTTGCCGGCGGTGCCATTGGCGGCATGATCCTTGGCTACATCACCGCCACCTGGCGGCGCGTGGGCGAAGTGCTCGAACCCTATGTCACGGCGCTCTACACGCTGCCGCGCCTGGCGCTCGCGCCCCTGTTCCTGATGTGGTTCGGTCTCGGCATGGAATTTCGCGTCATGTTCGCCGCCACCATCGTGTTCTTCCTCGTCTACTACAACACCTACTTCGGCGTTCGCGAAGTGAGCAACGAACTGCTCGCTGCAGTGCGCATCATGGGTGCCAATCGCGCGCAGCTCGCCATGCGCGTAGTGATCCCGTCGGCGCTGGTGTGGGTGGCGGCGGGTCTCAAGATTTCAGTGCCCTACGCTCTGGTCGGCGTGGTGGTGGCCGAGATGCTGGCCTCCGATGAAGGGGTCGGATTCCTGCTTGCCAAGAGCGCCTCGCAGTTCTCGACCTACGGCACGTTTGCCGCCATTGCCGCGCTACTGGTCATGGCCCTCGTCACCGACTGGATACTGGAGTTCTTCACCCGTCGCGCGCTGCGCTGGAAGACGGTGGGAACATCCAGCCAGGAACAGCACGGGTAGGCGCTGCGTATAGGCTGTCAGGATTTACTCGTCTCAAGTCTGACTGACATGCTATTTAAGTTTAAAGTGTCAGGATAATCGACGGCGACGATGTCGCCTCCGGAGCCTCATCGCGACTCAAGCCCGGTAGCGCTCCGGAATATCGAACCTGAAGAAGCGCGCCGCGTTCAGGCCGAGAACCTTCCTGCGCGTGTCCTCACGCAGGTGGCCCATCTGCCGCTCGATGGCCTGCTGCGAGTGCGGCCAGGTGCCTTCGTGATGCGGGTAGTCGTTGGCGAACATGAGGTTGCCCTCCAGGCCATAGGGTTCGCACAGCAGCCACGCCGAGTGGTCGTCGCAAACCGAGGCCGCACCATTGGCGCGCCAGTATTCGCTCGGCAACGCCTT
>CANJRC010000197.1 GCA_947476535.1 Betaproteobacteria bacterium | reverse complement strand
GGCCTGATCCTCACGACAAGAGCGGTTCTGCAGCGGGGCTGACGATCCCGCGCGGCCTGCACTCGCGTGAGGCGGTCGGAGTGAGGCGATTTGGGACGATGTAGGGCTCAAATAGGCATCGCGAGCGGGGAATTATCGGAGAATTTTCCGCAATTACCGTCCGATTGACCGCTTGTCGGGCCGGCGATATAGTCGCGGACAGTCAAATGAGGCGTTTAAATTTCCTATTTGCTTTGCGCTTCGACGTCATTTACCCTGCCGCAGGCCACCCCCATACCGGATTCGCGGTGGAGCCGCTGGCGCTGGCCAAGGCTGCAAGTGCGCGCGTGATGCGGGTCTGCTGAGACTCTCCCCTGAAAGCCCTACCCCATGTCATTGAATATTCTTGTACTCGGCGCCGGTGCCACCGGCGGTTACTTCGGTGGCCGCCTCGCGCAGGCGGCCCATTTCGGCAAGACCGATGCAAAGGTCACCTTCCTGGTGCGCCCGAAGCGGGCCGACGCCTTGCGCGAACATGGCCTCACTGTCGAAAGCCCGCAGGGCGGCTTCAACATTCCGGTGCGAACAGTCCTGCATACCGAACTCGAGCCCGAGTACGACCTGGTCCTGCTCTCCTGCAAGGCCTATGACCTCGAATCGTCGATCCTGTCCATCTATCCCGGCATGTGGCCCGACACGTTTGTCCTGCCGGTGCTGAACGGCCTGGCGCATTTCGATCGCCTTGACCGCGAGTTCGGCGCGCATCGGGTGCTGGGTGGCTGCTGCCACATCGCCGGCAATTTGAGCCCTGCGGGCGTGGTACGCCAGATGACGGACCTGCAGCGCATCACCTTCGGCCTGCGCCCGGAGAATGGCGCCAACGCCAGGCCGATTCTCGATGCGCTGGCTGCGGCCTTCAAACAAACCCCGGTCGACGTGCGCCATACCGACAAGGTGGTGCTCGAGATCTGGGAGAAATTTGTCCTGCTGGCCACCCTCGCCGGCATGACCTGCCTGATGCGCGGCGCGGTCGGCGACATCATGGCCAGCGACGATGGCCAGGAGCTGATGCTGCGCATGCTGGCCGAGTGCACGGCAGCAGCGCAGCATGCCGGCCATGCCCCGCGACCCAACGTGCTGGACGGCACCGCCAAGATGCTCATCACGCGTGGATCAATTTTCAGTGCCTCGATGCAACGTGACCTTGAATCCGGCGGCAAGACCGAGGGAGCGCACATCGTTGGCGACATGCTCGCGCGCGCACGTGCCGCCGGCAGCGATGCCACCCTGCTGGGCATCGCTTGGGCGCACCTGCAAACTCGCGAGGCGCGGCTGGCGCGCGAGAACCCGGCCACCTGAAATGGCGGTCATCGCCTCGCTGCACATTTATCCGGTCAAGAGTTGTCGCGGCATAGACCTCGATGCCGCGTCCCTCGGACGCGCAGGCCTGGAAAGCCAGGGCGCCGGCGACCGGGAATGGATGGTGGTTGAAGGCAACGGCCGCTTCCTGACCCAGCGCGAGACGCCACGCATGGCGCTGATCGCACCGGCACTTGAAGCCGGAGCGCTGGTGTTGCGCGCACCCGGCATGGAGGCGCTGCACCTGCCGCTCGAACTGCCGTTCGGCCGCCCCGCCAGCATGGCAGTGCTGGTCTGGAACCATGCATGCCGCGCCTTCGACGAAGGCGACCGCGCGGCACAATGGCTCTCGCAATACCTCGGCCGCACGGCGCGCCTGGCGCGCTTCGACCCCGCGCACAAGCGGACATCAAATCGGGAGCGCACCGGGGGCACCGAGGCCCTGAACCGATTTTCCGATGGTTACCCGATGCTGATGGTTTCACGTGCCTCGCTGGACGACCTCAACAACTGCCTGCAGGAGAACGGTCGTGAAGCCCTGCCGATGAATCGCTTCCGTCCGAATATCGTAATCGACGATGTTGGCCCTTTCGACGAGGACCGCTTCGTATCGCTCACCGCAGGCGAGGTGGTGTTGAAGCCCGTCAAGCCCTGCCCGCGCTGCCCGATTCCCTCGATCGACCAGGACACCGGCATGCGCGGACCGGACCCGCTCGACATCCTCGCCCGCTACCGGGACGACCCGGCCCTGGGTGTGATCTTCGGGCAAAACACGATTGCAGCAGGCGGCATCGGGACCACGCTGCGCATCGGCCAGCGGTTCGAGACGGAGTGGAATTTCTGAGCCACGCCCCGCGCCCCGCCGAACGCGGCGGCATGTTGCTTGGATTCGTCGGGGTGCTGCTTTTCAGCCTCACCCTGCCAGCCACTCGTGTGGCCGTGGCACACCTGGACCCGCTGTTTGTAGGCCTTGGCCGCTCTCTGGTAGCGGCGGTTTTCGCCGCCACGTTTCTGCTGGCGATACGCGCGCCCTGGCCGAACCGGAAGCAAATCAGGCACCTGGCTTTGAGTTCGGCAGGCGTCATCGTCGGTTTTCCGGCGCTTACTTCCCTGGCCATGCGCGACGTGCCCTCGGCCCACGGCGCGATTGTGGTCGGGCTGCTGCCACTGGTGACGGCTCTGATGGGCGCATGGCTGCATCATGAAAGGCCTTCCATCGGCTTCTGGATAGCCGCCGCAGTGGGTAGTACCTTGGTGGTTTCGTTCGCCATCTTCAACGGCGGTGGCAGCCTGCACATGGCCGATCTGGCACTCCTGGGCGCGGTCATCCTCGGCGCCTTCGGCTATGCCCAGGGCGCCCTGGTCACGCGCGAACTTGGCGGCCGCGAAACCATCAGTTGGTCGCTCATCATCAGTGCCCCGTTCCTTGTTGTACCGGTGGTCCTGGCGGCGCAGCGCAGTGACTTCGCTGCCGCCACGACCGTCGAATGGGCCGGTTTTGCCTACGTGGCCATATTGAGCCAGTACATCGGCTTTTTCGCCTGGTACAAGGGGCTCGATCTTGGTGGCGTGGCGCGGGTGTCACAGGTGCAGTTGCTGCAGGTGTTCCTGACCATGCTGTTCGCCGCGCTGTTGCTGGACGAGAAGGTCACGCCAACGATGATCGCCTTTGCCGTCGCGGTGGTGGTCACGGTCGCCATCGGCCGGCGCATGCCGGTAAGGCGCGCCTGAAGGCATGCGGCGCCCGAAGGCGCGCGCCGTGCCCGTTGTTCAGGCGGCCCGGCGGATCAGGTCTGCGGCCTTCTCGCCGATCATGATGGTGGGTGCGTTGGTATTCCCGGAAACCGTTCCGGCATGATGGACGCATCAACCACGCGCAGCCCCGCGACGCCGCGCACGCGCAATTCCAGATCCACGACGGCTCCCTCGTCTGCGCTGTGCAGACTGCTCGCATGAGAAGCTGGTGGCGTTTTCCTGTCCCCCAAGGGGACTTCCTTCGGGGCGCAAGAGCCGCGGGTTTTGCCCGTCGTGCGGTGCGCGGCGCATGGCGGAGAGCGCCGCGCACCTGGTCGACGAGGTGATCCCGCGCGTGCCGGTGCGGCAATGGGTGTTGTCGTTTCCAATCCCGCTGCGTATCCTGTTCGCGGCGCACCCGGAACTGCTCACGCCGGTGCTGCGCATCATCCACCGTGTCATCGCGGGGTATCTGCTCAAGCAAGCGGGGCTGAAACGCACAACAGCCGACACCGGCGCGGTCACGCTGATACAGAGATTTGGTTCAGCCGCCAAT
>CANJRC010000196.1 GCA_947476535.1 Betaproteobacteria bacterium | reverse complement strand
CTCACCGCCTGGATGGCCGCCAGCGTGCTGACGGTCGGGTTGGTGATCTTTCCCTGGCTGTTGACCGCCGCCTTGAAGTGGTAGGTGCCGTCAGGCAACGGGTTGCGGGCGTCGTCGCTGCCGTCCCAGAACCAGGTCATGTCGCCGAGCTTTTGCGCGCCCAGGATCTCGCTGCCGACCTGCATGCCCTTGTCGTCAAATATGCTGATGGTGATGCCGTCGGCACCGGTAGGAAGGGTGATGACCCCCTGCACCGGTTGGCCTTTGGTGAGCATCGCGGGGCCGTCGGGCACCGACACTTTCTTGCCGATCAGGTTCGCGCCGCCAAGCATCTGCTGGTTGGACTGGCTGGAGACGAAGTCGGTGAGTGATTGCGCCATGCCGGTGGTGGCCTCGAGTTGCGAGAACTGTGCGAGCTGTGCCACAAAGGCCTCATTCTTCACCGGGTCGAGCGGGTCCTGGTTCTTCAGCTGGGTGGTGAAGAGCGTCAGGAAGTCCTTTTGCCCCATGTTGCTCTTGGAGGTGTCTTTGGTCAGCGCGGCCTCTGCGGCGGAGGCGGTTGTCGTGATGTTCTTCGGAACCGTCTTCGTCCAATCCGTCTTGGTGTTGTTGTTGGTCGATGGCAGGCTGAGGGAGGACATGGGGCGGGTTCCTTGGTGCGGGTTTTAGCTCTTGATGATGTCGAGCGTTCGCATCATCAGCTGGCGGGCGGTGTTGACCACCTCGACATTGTTCTGGTAGGAGCGCGCGGCCGCCATCATTTCAACCACCTCGGTCATTTCGTTCACATTGGAACGGTAGACAAAGCCGTCCTTGTCGGCGATCGGGTTGCCCGGCTCCGATAGCCGGGTGACCGGCGCTGGGTCGTCGGTGACCGCCTGCACCTTGACGCCGCCCTTGTTGCGGTCCATCTGCACCACACCCTGCTCTTCCATGATGGTCTTGAATACCGTCCTCTTGGCGCGAAAGGCGCTGGCTTCGCTGCCGGAGGTGGTGGCAGCATTGGCCAAGTTCGAGGCCGTGGCGTTCATGCGCGCGGTCTGCGCGTTGAGCGCCGAGCCTGCGATTCCGAATAGGTTAGTCAGTGACATGGCGATCAGTCCCCGCGCAGTGCTTTGCGGATGCCGCCGATGCGGCTTTCCAGGATGCTCAATGTGGTTTGGTAGTCGGCGGCGGATTGGCCGAACTTGGCCTGCTCGACGCTCAATTCGACCGTGTTGCCGTCGAATGCGACGTTGAAGGGAACGCGGTACTTAAGGCCGGTGGCGGAAGCGTCTTCCCCCTGCGCGATATGGTTGGCGTGGGTGGTCTGCAGGCCGCCAGACTCGGTTTCCTTCAGCACTTGGCGAAAGTCGATGTCCTGCGCCTTGAAGGCGGGCGTGTCGGCGTTGGCTATGTTGCGCGACAGCACTTCCATGCGCTGGCTTCGCACGGCCAATGCCCGCTCGTGCATACCGAGAGCTCCGTCGATCAGGTTCATATGCTCGCCTCCATCGTCCTACACACATCGCCGGCTGGCCGACACCCGGCCCGACATAAAACGGGCCTCGTTCCATTTAAGCAAGTCGCATGCCATATCGTCTTTTGCCGCTGGCTGCGGGAGGCTCTGGGGACGCGTGCCTTCGCACTCGGCTGGCCGCGGCAAGTTGTTGCCGCTGCCGTTGCCGCCCGGCCACCTCGATAGCGCTGGCGCGGCGTTTTCATCTGAAGCTTGACTCGTCATAGCGCGCGGCGCGCAGGCCTTGCAGGCGCATCACGGGGGCCGCGATCTGTGCCAGCCGCTCCGAGGCGTTCTGCACCAGACCCTGGCGGATTGACTGGCGGGTAATCGGCGCGCTGGTGTCGCGCCCCACATGCAGTGAGCTGGCCTGCGGGCCCGGAATGTTCAGCGGCGCGCTGGCTTGGGGTTCGCTGCGCGAGGCCGGGTTCAGCACCGACAGGTAGAGGTCCTCAAGCCCCGCGGGGCCCTGGTTCTTGAGTCCGACGTCGTCAAAATACTTTCCGACCAGGTCGAGTTGCTGGTTCACGCTCAGGCCCAGGATCGCTTTGGGATTGGATCGGTAACCGACGCTGGCCGCGCCGCGGTCGGGCCCGTCGCAAAACTGGATGATGCCGTGGCAGCGCTGGTTGCTGGAGCGCGGATTCATGCCGTCGCTCTCCATCAGCGTCATGCGTGCGAAGTCGTCCGGCGCGAAGCGGTGGGTGCTGGCGAGCTGCAGTATCTTGTCGTGCACGGCTGCCTTCTCCGCCACCGGAATGAATCCCTTGGCCACCGCGCGCTCCAGGGTCTTTTCCAGCACCGGGTGCGGTCCGCTGGTAGCCGCCATTGGCGGTGCGGCTGCGGGCGCTGAGGCGGCTGAGGCCGCGATGGCGGCCGCGGCCGGGGTTGCTTCTGCCGCAGGGGCTGCGGCTATAGCGGTGGCCGCTGGCTCGGTGCGCAGCATGGCCTGGAATTCCGGCTGCAGTGCGCCCAGGCTGATCTTCTGGCCGGTAAAGATGCGGTTGGCGTTCTGGATGCCGTTGTCGCTGGCAACCCGCTGCGCCAAGCGCATCTCCTGCGGGCCGGAGAGCGTGAGGCCCTGCGCCGAGGCCTGCTCGCGCACCAGTCCGATCAGCGTGTCGCCGCTGCCGACGGTTCGCAGCGGACCTGACTTGGCTTCTGCCGACTGTTGTACTTGGCCCAGGGCCTGGGAAAATGCCTTGGGCGCGCCGACTTTGGCGGCATCGCGCATGGACGCGGCGGCGGGCAGGGCGACGGGTGGCTTGTCGGTAATGCGCATGGACTTGGCTTCGCTCTGGGTTTAGTGGCACATTTCTTGCATGAAATCAGGTGTTCGCCGAATAATCGTCAGAAATTCAACACCTCTGTGGAGCTACCATGCAAATGCTGTGCCATATATCAAGCAGCCAATCGGGGCCTAAGTCGACAGCCGTGGTGCGATGGTTCTGCGGTCTCCTGATGGGTGCCTTGGCAATGGGGGCGGCCAGTCAGCCGCTACAACCCCAGCAGGCGGTCCCGCAAACGCCGCAGCAGGCGCTTTTTGCCGAGGCCTCGGAGTGGGTTCGCGGCAGCCAGAACCTGCACGGCGACCAGTTCAGTATTGCGCCGCTGGATCCGCGGGTGCGGGTACAGTCCTGCGCGCGCGCGCTCGATTTCGACCTGCCGTTTGGATCGCGCGACGCGCTGCGGGTGCGCTGCCTGACCGATCCATCGTGGCAAATGTATCTGCGGGTGGTGCTGGCGGCAGGCGTTCCGGTTGCGTCGCTGGCCAAAGCCGCCCCGGCGTCTGTTCCGGTCTCGGTCTCGGCTGCACCGCCTGCTGGCGCGCAGGTCGCCAAGGCCGCTGCCGAGGTGGCTCCCGCCCGGCCGGAAGTGGTGCAGGCGCCCACCCGCAGGGTAGTGGTGGCGACCCAGTTGCTGCGCCGTGGAACCGCGCTGACGGCCGATATGTTGCAGGAAGTCGACAGCGCCAGTGCGGGGCTGGATACGCAGGCGGTATCCTCTGTCAAGGATCTCGAAAACGGTGAGATGGTGCGCGACGTGATGGCCGGCGTTCCCTTGCGCAGCCACGATGTCCGCAGGGCGACGGTCGTCAAGCAGGGCCAGTCGGTGCTGCTGACGGTGGGGCCAGGCGGCGGTTTTGCCATCACGGCTCGGGTGGAGTCGCTACAAGATGGCAAAATAGGCGATCAGGTGCGCATGAAGAACCCCGAATCGGGCAAGGTGCTGTTCGGCGTAGTGAGTGGCCCCAACGCGGTGCGCGG
>CANJRC010000195.1 GCA_947476535.1 Betaproteobacteria bacterium | reverse complement strand
GTCTTGGCCGTCATCACGCCCATGCCGTAGGTGCCGGCATCGGCTTTCACCACCACGTAGGGCGTGTCCTTGATGCCGTATTCGAGGTACTTGGCGCGAACCTGCGCAAGCAGTGCCTCGACGTTGGTGCGCAGGCATTCTTCACCGGCACGTTCCTGGAAGTTCACTTCGCCGCACACGGCGAAGTAGGGATTGACCAGCCACGGATCGATGGCGAGCAGTTGTGCGAACTCCTGCACCACATCGTCGTACGCGGCGAAGTGATTGGATTTGCGACGCACCGCCCAGCCCGCATGCAGGGGCGGCACGAGGAATTGCTCGTGCAGGTCACGCAGGATGTCCGGAATCCCCGCCGAGAGGTCATTGTTGAGCAGGATCGTGCAGGGATCGAAGTCCTTGAGGCCGACGCGGCGGTTGTTACGCACCAGCGGTTCCATCATCAAGGGCGGGTTGTCTGGCACCTCGATGGCGGTCGCTTCGGTGATTGCCGGGTTGAGCGTGCCGATGCGCACATTCAGTCCGGCTTGCCGCATGATTTTCGCCAGGCGCGCCACATTCTGCAGATAGAAGGTGTTGCGGGTGTGGTTCTCCGGGATCAGCAGCAGGTTCTTGGCATCGGGGCAGATCTTTTCGATCGCCGACATGGCGGCCTGCACGCACAGCGGCTGGAACGCCGGATTCAGGTTGTTGAAGCCACCGGGGAAGAGGTTCATGTCAACCGGCGCCAGCTTGAAACCGGAGTTGCGCAAGTCCACCGACCCGTAGATCGGCGGCGTGTGTTCCTGCCACTGCCCGCGAAACCAGTGTTCGATGGCGCTGGAGCCCTCGAGAATGCGTTTTTCCAGATCCTGCAGCGGCCCGGTCAGTGCGGTGGTCAGGTGCGGAATCATGTGTGAGTGTCCAGTGTCCGGGTTAATCGGGTCGGCAGTGAGCGGACCTGCCTGACCATTGCGCCGGCGCACACGGTGCGTGCGCCGGGACTGACCCGGTTCGGCGAAGGGGCAATGCCGCCCGGAACGGAGGAGAAACTACTTCTTGGCAGCTACTTTCGGCGCTGCCGGCTCCTTGAAGCTTGCGCCGGATTGGTTGGTCATTACGACGATGGCGCGCGCGATCTCATAGTCCGACAGGTCGGGCAACCCGCCGCGAGGGGGCATCCCGCCCTTGCCCTTGATGGCGCTCTTGACCAGGCCGTCCAGGCCGAGGCCGATTCTCGGACCCCAGGCGCCCTTGTCGCCGATCTTCGGCGCATTGGCCGCGCCCGTGGTGTGACAGGCGGCACATGCCGCCTTCACGATCTCGTCGCCCGAGCGCACTCCGCCACTGGAGCCGGCTTCGGAGATGGTGACATTCGCCACTGGCTTGATGCGCGCCACCACGGCTTCCTGTGATAGCGTGGCCGCGTCGGGTTTGCGGGCCGACAGGACAAACTGTGCCAGCATGATCAGCAAAACAACCGGTACGACGAACGCCAGGACTACCACGACCGCTAATTGGGTCGGTGTCTTGATCATCGATTCGTGTTCGGAGTCCTTATTGCTCATCGCCGCGGCCTTTTCATGAGTGGCTTGAAAGATCGCGAATTATAGCCGGAAGGCTTCCCTTCACGGAAGCGGGAAGTGCATCGCGATGGACGAATTCTCCGAAAAAACGTAGACTTAGAGTCCCCCACGCGCCCGTAGCTCAGCTGGATAGAGTACTGCCCTCCGAAGGCAGGGGTCACTGGTTCGACTCCAGTCGGGCGCGCCAAGTTTATCTCCCTCGCACGGCGAGGTGCCGATCGGCAGCGGCCCTGCTGCCGGCGCTTGCCCCATCCCAAAGTATGCACAGCGCGAACGACGGCGTGGTCCGTTGATTCAGTTAGTGCCCCAGTCTTTTCCCAGGGAATGAACGGGTGGTGTAAGGTGTTCGGGTAAAAGTGCGCAATGAATCAGAAGCTCAACGTATTTGGAAGCTGGTTGATGGGATTTTTTGGATGGTTTCCCATGTGCGGCAGGTACTTCCAGCTGTCGCCGGCTTTTTAGGAAAGGTAACGATCTGAAAACTCATCAATGGTTGGCCCCGATCGCGCTTGCACTGGTCTCCGGGATGGCGTCGGCCCAGTACCCGACCAAGGCGATCACGATGGTGGTGCCATTTGCAGCGGGCGGCCCCACCGACACACTGGCCCGCAACCTGGGCCTGGCGATAGGCAAGCAGCTCAAACATACGATCATTGTTGAGAACGTCGGTGGCGCTGGTGGAAATATCGGCGTCACGCGCGTCGCCAAGGCAGCGCCGGACGGTTACACGGTGCTGCTGCACCACATCGGCATGTCCACCAGCCCTGCGCTTTATCGCAATCTCGACTACAACCCGCTGACCGATTTCGAATACATCGGACTGGTGGCGGATGTGCCGATGACGCTGATCGCGCGCGGCAACTTTCCTGCTGCCGACTTCAAGGAATTTCTTGCATACGTCAAGGCCAACAAGGCGAAGATGTCGCTCGCCAATGCCGGGCTGGGTGCGGCATCCCACCTGTGCGGGCTCATGTTCATGGCCGCGATAGAGACCGATTTCACCACCGTTCCCTATAAGGGAACCGGCCCGGCGATGAACGACCTGCTCGGCGGTCAGGTCGACTTCATGTGCGACCAGACCACCAACACCACCGGCCAGATTCTCGGCGGCAAGGTGAAGGCGTATGGCGTCACGACCAAGACGCGCCTAGCCGCCCTGCCCAATGTCCCGACCCTGGATGAACAGGGGCTGAAGGGGTTCGAGGTCGCGGTCTGGCATGCCCTCTACGCACCCAAGGGCACGCCCAAGGCGGCGGTTGATACCCTGGTCAAGGGACTGCAGGAGTCGCTCAAGGATGCAGATCTCAAGACCAACCTTGCCAAGCTGGGTACGGAGCCGACCACGCAGGCGCGGGCGACTCCCGAAGCGTTGCGGACATTTCTCAAGTCCGAAATCGACAAGTGGGCGCCGGTGATCAAGAAGGCCGGCCAATACGCCGACTGATCCCCCAACGCATCGGGGGACAACGCAAGGGCGCCTTCGGGCGCCTTTGTCGTTCTGTGTCTGCCGTTTCACTCTTGTTGCAGGCGTTGCGACTGCGTTCGACCTGGTCGCCCCGGACGCACACCGGGTCAGCACCGAGGCGCCCACGCAGTTCAGGCCGCGAGCGTGGTGGATTATCTTGCCGGAACGGGCGGGGTCACCCGCGATCGCATGCTCGCCAGTGGCAAGGGTGCGTCAGAACTGCTCAACAAGGACGACCCATTCGCAGCCGAAATCCGGCGCGTGCTGATCGTGAATGTCTCGGAGTAATATGACAAGTATATGGATGTCAGTACTTATTCGTTTTATGTAAGTCAATAGAAGTTTTAATATTTATTTTGGCAGTATTCATAGCGTGGTTTCCAGGTTTGGTCCGGAAAGGGTATCGATGCGAAATATTGCCCTGATGCTTGCACTGGCCGGTCTCGCGCCGGCTGGCGTGGTCGCGGCGGAAGTTCAACTCGAATCCCGTGCGGCCGCGCTTCATCGGCCTGCTCTTCACGTTGCTCGGTGCCATTCGCTAGGTGCGCGAATTGGCTAAGGCGCAGCAGTACGCCGAGGCACGCAATTTCAACGTTGAGATCTATTACCGCACCGACACCAGCGGCGATCGCGTGGTTGAGTGGGTGCCCAGGCCGCGTTAGCCCGAAGTTCCAGCGTTTTCTAGCGTGGTTAATGCTTAAAAGTGCATGGTGGTCAATGGTTTAGTGTTGCAAGCACGATGCAATATGTAGCCATGTAAATGACTTGATTTATACATGAATATGGGTATTATGTACCCATGCACAT
>CANJRC010000194.1 GCA_947476535.1 Betaproteobacteria bacterium | reverse complement strand
TCGCCATTTTCACCAGCTGGCGAATCACCGTGCTGTCCGGGTCGAAGCCGGCTTCCTGCAGGCGCTGCGGCAGCTGGTGACGATCGTCCCACCAGGCCATGGAGCCCGACAGGCGCTCCAGCTGGTGGGTGTCCAGTCCCAGCGCGCGGCCGACGTCGCGCAGCGCGCTGCGCGCCCGGTAGCTGATCACGGTGGCGGCCAGTGCCGCGCGCTCGCGGCTGTACTTGCCGTAGATGTATTGGATGACTTCTTCGCGCCGCTGGTGCTCGAAGTCGACGTCGATGTCCGGCGGTTCGTTCCGCTCGCGCGAGATGAAGCGCTCGAACAGCATGGATTGCTTCACCGGGTTGACCTCGGTGATGCCCAGGGCGTAACACACCGCCGAGTTGGCCGCCGAGCCGCGCCCCTGGCACAGGATATTGCGCTCCTTGGCGTACCAGACGATGTCGTGCACGGTGAGAAAGAACGGCTCGTACTTCAACTCGATCACCAGCGCGAGCTCGCGCTCGATCAATGCGCGCACGTCAGCCGGTGCGCCATAAGGAAACTGCGGCGCGGGAAAGCGGCGCGAGAGGCCCTCCTCGGTGAGATGGCGCAGGTGCGAGGCCGGCGTCTCGCCCGGCGGCACCAGCTCGGCGGGGTACTCGTAGCGCAACTCGTCGAGCGAGAAGCTGCAGCGCTCGGCGATGCGAAGGGTCTCGGCGAGCAATGCCGGCGGATAGAGTTGGGCGAGGCGCATGCGCGCGCGCAGGTGCCGTTCGCCGTTGCCTTGCAGCTTGCGGCCGCATTCCCGCACCGGCGTGCGCAGGCGGATGGCGGTGAGCACGTCCTGCAGGCGGCGGCGCGAGCGCACATGCATGTGCACGCCGCTCGCGGCCACCAGCGGCAGTCCGCTGGCTGCAGACAAACTTCGCAAGGATGCCAGCCGCTCGCGATCGTCGGGGCCGCAATGCAGTTCGACCGCGATCCAGGCGCGGCCGGGAAAGCGCGTGGCCAGCCACTGCGCCTGTTCGAGCGCCGGCGCTTGCGCAGCTGCGTCGGGATCCGTGATCAACAGTGCAAGGCAGCCGGGCAGGCCGTCATCGAGGTCGGCGCGCGTGAGCGCATAGCGCCCCTTGGCACTGCGCCGCCGTCCGAGCGTGATGAGGGCTGACAGCCGGCCGTAGCTGGCGCGGTCGGTGGCGAGCAGCACCAGCACCGGGCCTGCCGTTGCTTCCGCAGTGGGCCCCGCAGTTATTTCCGCGCTTGTTCCACCGGTGCCTTCATCGCGCAAACGGATCTCGCTGCCGATGATGAGCTTGAGGCCGGTGTCCTTCGCCGCGACATGCGCGCGCACCACGCCGGCAAGCGAGCACTCGTCGGTGATGGCCAGTGCCGTGTAGCCAAGCGCGGCCGCGCGCGTCGCCAGTTCCTCCGCGTGCGACGCGCCCCGGAGGAAGGTGAAGTTGCTCAGGCAGTGCAGTTCGGCGTAGTCCGGAAGGACCCCGGGAAGGCCCTCAGTCAAACCCGCAGGAAGGGCGGTGCTCATGCCCGCGCCCGGGTGTTGCTTACGGGCGCCGCCGCAGTGGGCGCCCGCAGGGGGTGCCGCGTGCCTAAGCGGACTTCCTCGGCACGGGTTGCGGGAACTTGCCGGCGCGCGACTGGTAGATGAAGTCCGATGTGCCGCGCTGTCCCTGTAGGAAGTTGGTGATCTGCAGCGGGAAACTGGAGGCGGTGTCCAGCTTCTGGCTGAACGACCAGTCGTGCACCACGGTGCGTGACAGGATGCGCCATTCGCCGGCGCGCTTGGTGAACACGTCCACATAGCGGCCGGAGAAGATGTCCAACCATTCCGCCTGTTTGTCGTCGGTACGCCGCAGGTAGGCCACGCCGTAGGTTTCGGCATGCGCCCGGTCGGCATCCTTGTCGTCGAACTCGATCACGTGGTTGAGCACCGAGTGTGTGCTGTGGTGCGTGCGCTGCGCCAGCGAACCGAGGATGTAATCGGCAAAGTCGTGCCCGTTGCCCTTGAAGTGCCCGTGGTCGTCGTACGAGTCCGCGTGATAGCAGGACTTCAGCGCGGCCAGATCGTGGCGGTCGACGCCGCGGCTGTAGCGCATGAGCACGTCGCGGATGGCTTCGCGGTCGGCGAGCCGTTGCAGTGTTTTTTCGTCCATGGGTTCTCCTGAGGGGTGTTGGTCGCTGGGCTTGTTCCTGCGCGCTGTAGTGACTGTGGCGATTGCGCCGGCCATTCGCGCGGAGCACAGCTTCTAGCATATCTGGCTGCAGTCGGGTTTTCTGGGGGCTGAACGCGGCGTGCCAATAGGCAATCGTAATGTCAGTATTTATCCATTCGATGTCCGATGGGCATATGAAATAGTCCGAAATAACCAGTATTTTCTCGGTGAGTTTCATGGTGCAAGTGGATGCCTGGCGAGGCTTGCGTCAGGAAAATATTCCGTGCAGGTACCAGCCGGCATCCGAGTCCAGCGCTTTTCTTTCGCGGTAGATCCAAAGGAGCGAACGCTCCTTTGAGCGGGCCACGAAGTAGTCGCGCGCAATTTCTCCGTCATCCCACCAGCCGGTTTCGATGCGCTCGGGGCCCGCCAGCAGCTCGAGCGGCCCGTCATGGTGCGGCACCGAGGCGACTTCACGGATCGGCCTGGGTTCTTCGAGCAGCCAGAACGGGCGCTCGCCTGTAGGCGCTTCTTCCAGAGGGAGGCACGATTGCTGCGACTCGATCCGGGACGCGGTCCGCGGCCGGGCCGGCAATCCACCCTGCAGTTCGGTCACGGCGCTGGCGCGCTCGGGGCGGTGCTCGTCGGCCGATGCAACGCCGTGCACGGCCTGCGTGCCAAGGCGCGCGCGCAGGCGCTCGATCAGCTTCTCCCAGCTGCCGGGCGCGATGGCGTCGCTGGCGAAGAGGCCCAGGCTCTCGCCCGCCAGCGGCAGCATGTCGCAGGCGGCCACGCTGATGCTGCGCACGGGCTCACGCAGGGCGAGGCTGGACAGGCGCTCGCGCAGCAGCAGCGTGAAGTGGGCGCTGTCGCGCGACGGGGCCACCAGGCCGATCGGCACCTCGGTGACGGCATCGCGGTGCATAAGCCGCACGGCGATGCGTTGCACGCCGCTCGCGCGCGCGGTGAGAAACCCGGACAGCTGGACGAGCAGTCGCCGCGCAGCGAACAGCAGTGCCTCGGCCTGCGTGACTTCAACCGGGAGTTCGATGGAGGCCTGGAAGCGCTCGGGGAGGCGAAACGGCGTGCGCGGATCGGGCAGGCGGCCCAGGCCGCGATCCACGGTATCGAGCAGCACCTGTCCAAAGCGTCGCGCTACGCCGTCGCGCGGCAGACCCTGCAACTGGCCGAGCGTGTCGATGCCCAGGCCCTGCAGCGCTTCGAGCGTGTCGGCGCCGATGCCCTGTGCATTGCCGGAGGCGCCGCGAAGCACCGCCAGGGGCAAGGCGGCTACAGCGGCTTCCAGTTCCAGGGGGGCGACAATGTTCATCAGGAGGCCGGGAGTCGCTGTGGAAGCTGCGCTTACCCGCGTCTTGCGCGCAGCGTCCTTGTCGCCGTGTTTATTGCCGTTGCTGTTTAGGGCGGCCCTGGGTGAGCGCGAGGCTTGTGCCGGGGCCTCTGCTGCCGTCTGCGTTTTCCAGGACGCCGCGAGCGCTATCCAGGACGCCGCGAGCGGCGTGGGTGCGCCAGCCAGCGCAGCGCCGAAGCCCATGTCGGCCAGGCCGGCCTCGAGCGCCTTGGCGATGTTGCCGGTGCCGCCGAACAATTGCAGGCTGCCGGAGACTTCCAGCAGCACGGTGTCCGGCAGCGCGATGGCGACGCTGGGGGTGAACTGCGA
>CANJRC010000193.1 GCA_947476535.1 Betaproteobacteria bacterium | reverse complement strand
GACCTACCGATATGACGATGGATGTCACCGCCTTCGAGTCGCAATTCAATCTCGAGCTTCCCACGTTGCCAACCGAAATTTTGCTAGCCGTAAAGGATTATCAGGAGACTCAAGTTGACACCGCAATCTGAACTGGAAATCAATGGCGTCAAGATCGGACACAACCATCCGACCTATTTCATCGCAGACATTGCCGCCAATCACGATGGCGATCTGCAGCGCGCCAAGGACCTGATCTTTCTCGCCAAGGAAGCCGGCGCCGAAGCGGCGAAGTTCCAGCATTTTAAGGCCGAGTCCATTGTCAGCGACCACGGTTTCAAGAACCTGGGCGGACAGCAGTCACATCAGGTAAAGTGGAAGAAGAGCGTCTTCGACGTCTACCAGGATGCTTCCGTCGATCTGGGCTGGACGCCAGAGCTGAAGGCGACGTGCGACAAGGCCGGCATCGCCTTCTTCACCAGTCCCTATGCGTTTGACCTGGTCGACCACATCGACCCCTTCGTCCCTGCCTACAAGGTGGGTTCCGGCGACATCACCTGGCCGGAGATCATTCAACACATCTGCAGCAAGGGTAAGCCGGTATTTCTGGCGAGCGGTGCATCGACCATGGATGATGTGCAGCGCGCGATCGATGCGGCGCTGGCAGTCAATCCGCGGATATCGCTGATGCAGTGCAATACAAACTACACCGGCAGCCTGGAAAACTTCCGCTACATCCAGCTGAATGTCTTACGCTGCTATCGCGAGATGTACCCGAACATGGTGCTCGGCCTGAGCGACCACACACCGGGCCATGCCACGGTGCTGGGTGCGGTTGCACTCGGCGCGCGCGTGATCGAGAAACACTTTACCGACGATACCGGCCGCACCGGACCCGACCACGCCTTCTCCATGGACTCGAAATCCTGGCGTGACATGGTCGACAGAACACGCGAGCTCGAGTTCGCGCTCGGAAACGGCATCAAGAAGATCGAGCCGAACGAGGAACATACTGCGGTACTGCAGCGGCGCTCGATCCGGCTGGCGCGCGACGTCAACGCAGGCGCCGTGCTTGAGGCGGCCGACCTCGAGGTGCTGCGCCCCTGCCCCTCCGACGGCATTCCTCCCTACAGGCTGTCCGAGGTGATCGGTCGCCGCCTCCGTGTTGAAAAGCTTTTCGGCCAGCATCTGACGACGCTTGATCTGGAATGACGCAAACACCCGCCTTGTCCACCAGAGTTGCACTCGTGCTTCCGGCGCTTAACGAGGCCAAGTCGATCGCTGCGGTCGTTGCCGCAGTGGCGCCTTACGGACAGGCCATCGTCGTGGATGACGGCTCCACGGATGAAACCGGCAACCTGGCACGCGCCGCAGGCGCGCTGGTCGTGCGGCACGAGGTTAATCGCGGCTATGACCAGGCCCTGGCCAGCGGCATCGCGTTTGCGATCAAGGGCGGCGCAGATTTCGCGATCACCATGGACGCCGACGGCCAGCATCAACCCCGCATCCTGGCCGACTTTCTCGAGAAACTCGAGGATGGCGCCGACATTGTCATCGGCAAGCGTGATCGCCATCAGCGTTTTTCGGAGTCGGTCTTTTCCGCCGTCGCGAGCTTCCTGTGGGGCGTATCCGATCCGCTCTGCGGCATGAAGGGATATCGACTTGCGCGCTTGCGCGACCTGCCTTCCCTGTGCACCTATCCCTCGATAGGCACGGAACTGGCGATCCGCACGCTGCGCTCCGGCTATCGCGTGGATCAGGTGCCCGTCATGACGCTGGATCGCCAGGGCGCGTCGCGCTTCGGGCGCGGACTGCGTGCGAACTATCTTATCCTCAGAGCCATGTTCACCGGGATGCTTGCTGCCCGCCCGCTGCCGCAACAACGCTGACATGACCCAAGTCGCTCAAATACTCAGAACCCTGATCATCGGCTGCGGCAATATCGCCGGTGGTTTCGACGCGCAGCGCGCCGGCGATCAACTGCCCCTGTCTCATGCCGGCGCATACACGAGGCACAGCGGCTACAGACTGGTCGCCTGTGTGGAGCCCGTGGCCGATCGCCGCGCTGCCTTTATGCAGCGATGGAACGTGAGCGAGGGCTACGACTCCATCGGCGAACTCGCTACCCATGTCGGCCAGTACGACGTGATCAGCATCTGTTCGACGACCACTGCGCATGTCGCTGACGTGATGGCGGCGATAGCCCTGAAGCCGCGTCTGATCTTCTGCGAGAAGCCTGTTGCGCCCAGTCTGGCTGAGGCGACGCAGCTGGTGGAGGCCTGTCGCGCGGCAGGGATCCATTTCGCGGTCAACTACAACCGGCGCTGGGATCCCGATGTCCTGCAGCTGGCCGGTGAACTGGCCGCAGGACACTGGGGCAGCGTGCGCGCCGTCAGTGCCGTCTACAACAAGGGCATACTGAACAACGGCTCGCACATGATCGACCTGCTGCACTTGCTGTTCGGCCGCATCGAATTGATCGGCACGGGTCCGGCGCGGGCCGACGGATTTGCCGGCGACCCCAGTGTGCCTGCCCAGTTGCAGACGCAGGACGGCGTGACGATCCAGCTTGCCTGTACCGATGCTCGGGACTTCTCGCTGTTCGAGCTTCACATCATGACCGAGAAGGCCGTGCTCTCGATGGAAAATGGCGGCATGAGCTGGCGCACCAGAACAGCGGACGAGAGCGAGGTCTTTGCCGGTTATCGCAACCTCGGTCCCGAAGTTGTGAGGGCGGGCAGGTTGCTCGAAGCCACGCTGGCCGCCGTTACGGAAATACACAAGGCCGTCGTGAGCGGGGGCAGTTTGTCGTCCACCGGGGAAAACGCCCTGCAGGCGCTGCGCGTCTGCGAAGCCGTGCACGAGTGCGCCGGCAACACGAAACAATCCTGAAAGCAGCAGAAACCATGAACAACAAAACCGAACTCGCATTGCATGGCGGACAACCGGTCCGCACCAGGCTTTTCCCGGCCTACAAGGTGATTGGCCAGGAAGAAAAGGATGCCGCCGCCCGTGTTCTCGACAGTGGCGTCCTGTCGCGGTTTCTGGGTGCGTGGCATCCGGACTTTTTTGGCGGACCCGAGGTTCAGGCTTTTGAAGCCGAGTGGGCGCTGATGTGCCAGACCCGATATGCGCTCAGCGTCAACTCCTGCACCAGCGGACTTTACGCCGCCGTTGGTGCCGCACATGTGGGCCCCGGCGACGAGGTGATTGTTTCTCCCTACACCATGGCGGCTTCGGCCACGGCGGCGCTCATATTCAGCGGTGTGCCGGTGTTTGCGGATATCGACCCCAGGTCATATTGCATTTCTGCAGAAACCATCAGGCCCAGAATCACGCCGCGTACCAAGGCGATCATCGTCGTGCATATTTTCGGCCAGACTGCTGACATGGATCCGATCATGGAGCTGGCCCGGGAGCACAACCTGGTGGTGATCGAGGATTGCGCCCAGGTGCCGTTTGCCCGCTACAAGGGCAGACCGGTGGGCAGCCTCGGCCATATGGGCGTGTTCTCTCTCAACTATCACAAGCATATCCATACCGGCGAAGGCGGCCTGGTGACCACCAATGACGCAACGTTTGCCGAAAGAATTCAGTTGATCCGAAACCACGCCGAGGCAGTGGTGGAGAAGAAGGGGACGACAGATATCGTCAACATGGTCGGCTTCAACTTCAGACTGGGCGAGATCGAAGCGGCCATTGGCCGCGAACAACTGAAGAAGGGCGCCGCCCTGGTGGCGCAGCGGAAACAGAATGTGAGTTATCTTGAGAGCAAGCTGCAGGATCTACCGGGTCTGCGCATGCCATCGGTACTGACAGGCGGCGACCACGTTTATTACTCGCATGTGCTCGACTACGATGCTGCTGCCACCGGTGTGTCGCGTGAACGAGTGGTAGAGGCCTTGAAGGCGGAGTTGCCCGCCACCGAGTTGCGCGAAGGCGAAGGTACGCTGATGGGTATGGGCT
>CANJRC010000192.1 GCA_947476535.1 Betaproteobacteria bacterium | reverse complement strand
TTCCCCCTCGATTTCCGAGGTCGTCACCGCTTCGGTGCTCATGGCATCGACGGTGAGTTGCTCGCGGTCTTCCGCCCCGAGATGCTTTGTCGTTCCGACATATTCGCCTGCTTCGACCAGAAATAGCGCCTCGGCCTTGAGGAGTCGCGCCTGTTTCCAGGAAAACTCTGGCCAGTCGGGTTCTTGCCAGTTCCATTTCATGATCGATTGGGGCTCCGTCTATCGCTCACTATACACGACCAATATGATCGATAGAAGGTCTGCCCTATCGCTCACCAGCCTTCGGTCGGCGTGCCGGTCAAACCAAGGAACCAAGCCTGCTAGCCTTTCGCACGCACCGGCTTGGCTCGCGGCGCGGCGATTAAAATCCAGCGCGCGAATCATGACGAGCGATTTCGCGAAGATTCTGCCGGTCTTGATCCTCGTGACCGCCTCCGCCGCTCCACAGCATCGAGCCCGTTCAGCTCGACCAGCGGCCGGGAATGCAACCACTTCATGACTTCACCTCGCAGCCAGCCGATCGAAAACTCGCTGCCGAGCTGTCTCGGCCGAGGGAATGAAGGATCGCAATAGCATCAGAATGCGCCAAATAACCTCAGGAGCGGCCCTGGTTCATGTATTGAAAAAAATTGTTTTATCGTAGCTTGACTACGATAATAGTTGTCAACTCAATTCACGCTAGTTTCTGATTATTTGTTTAGCGCATATAATCGTAGTATGACTACGACTTCTACAAGCAAGCTAAATACTCTCTATACCCGTCTGCCCATGGGTTCCCCGATCACCTCGACGCAGCTCGCCGAGCTCGGGGTCTCGGCCGATCTCGCGGTCCACTATGCCCGCTCGGGTTGGCTCAAGCGACTGGGGCGAGGGGTTTATTGCCGACCCGGTGAAGCCCTGTCACTGCACCCGAGCCTCGTCGTGCTCCAGCAGCAAATCGCCGGATTTCATGTCGGCGGCAAGACGGCGTTGGAATGGTACGGCGTGCGCCAATACGTCTCGCAGCAGACTGCATTGCATTTATACGGCTGGGCGACCGCGCGCCTGCCTGATTGGTTCGGTCAGCATTTTCCGGGCGAGTATCACCGCAAGCGGCTGTTCACCGAGGAGCCAGAGCAGATGCCCGGTGTGGGTCCTTTCGAAAACCGCGCCAACGCGCCGCTGGTCTCGACACCGGAACGGGCGCTGCTCGAATTGCTGGACGAGGTCGGCGTCCGTCAACCGCTGCAGGAGGCTAGGGAAATCGCCGAAGGCACCTACAGCCTGCGCGCCGAGGTGCTGATGGATCTTCTCAAGCGCTGCACGAGCGTCAAGACGGTCCGGCTCTGCTTGCGCCTCGGACGAGAGCTCGCCCTGCCGTGGGTCGGCAAACTCGATGAGGCCGTGCTGCCCAAAGGCAGCGCTCGGCCGTGGATATCGAAGTCCAAGGATGGGTTACTGGTGCTCAAACCATGAATCAGATCTATCTCGATACCGCGCGCCTGATGCTACAGGTCGCGCCACTCGTATTCGCCGACAACGTGTTTGCCCTGAAGGGCGGCACCGCGATCAATCTTTTCGTGCGTGACATGCCGCGCCTGTCCGTGGACCTTGATCTTGTGTTTGTCGATCACCGCCTCGGCCGGGACGAAGCGCTCGCCAAGATCAACGACGCGATCCGGAATAGTGTGGATCGTCTCAAGAAGCGCGGGTTCCAAACCCACGCAGCAACCGTGGCCGACGCCGGCGAAACAAAACTCTTCGTGCGTCGCGACAAGCTCGAAGTGAAGGTGGAAGTGAATTTTGTGTTACGCGGGACGGTGCACCCGATTCGCTCAACCTCGCTCACTCCGAAGGCGAAAGAGACGCTGTTCGCCGATCTGGAACTGCCCGTCGTGTCGCTGGAGGACCTCTACGGCGGAAAGCTCGTCGCCGCACTGGATCGGCAACACCCGCGTGACCTGTTCGACGTGATGGAGCTTTTTCTCCACGGAGGAATCACAACGGAAATCAGGCGCAGCTTTGTGGTCTATCTCGCCTCTCACAACCGGCCGATTCATGAGGTACTTTTCCCGAACCTCCGAGACATCTCCGGTGAATACGAAAGCACGTTCAAGGGCATGACGACGGAGCCGGTGGCGTTGAAGGCCCTCGTATCCGCACGTGAGCGCATGATCGCTGAACTGAATGCGGGCCTCGACGCCGCTGAGCGGGAGTTCCTGTTATCGCTCGCCCGCAATGCGCCCAATTGGGATTTGCTTGGCATCGAACACCTTGAGCAACTTTCCGGCATCCGATGGAAACTCGAAAATCTCAGCCGCCTGGCGAAGGCCAACCCGAAGAAGCTCAAGGAGCAAGCCCACGAGCTGGAACGGTTGCTTGGGAAGACCTGATCTGGAGTATGATTAAGTCACACCACGCCTGCAGGAGTACTCCATTGAGCAACGCCGTCAAGAAAACCATTTCGCTCCCCGCCGATCTTGCGCGTCAGGCTGAAGAATTGGCGTTGGCGGAGGGCAAGACCCTGAGCGGCGTCATCCAGGACGCGCTGCGGCAAGCGGCAATTGAGCGGCGCCTTCAGGAATTGCGCGGCATGCAGGCTTACTGGAGCCGCATGGCTCGGGACAAAGGCATACTCACCGAAGGGGAACTTGAACGCCATCTGCGCGCCTGAACGCAGGAAGACACATGGGCAGGCGGGTCGTTTTCGATACCAACATCCTGGTGTCCGCGCTGGTGTTTCCCGGCGGACGGGGCGAAGCCGCTTTGCGGCGGATCATCGAGCAGGCCGACCAACTCGTGTTGTCCCGGCCCATTGTTGACGAACTGCTCGATGTGCTCGCGCGCAAGTTTGCGCGCGATGCCGAGGAACTCGCCCATGCCGCCGTGTTTGTCACGGAACTGGCCGTGATCGTCGCTCCGAGGCGACGACTTCACGTCGTAAAAGACGATCCGGACAACCGGATATTGGAGTGCGCAGTGGCGGGGCATGCGGCCGCCATCGTGACCGGAGACAAAGCCCTGCTTGCACTCAAGCACTACGAAAAAATACAGGTACTGACCTTGCGTGAATATCTGGCCACATGACCGCCGCCCATCCTGACTCCCAGGCTGCGCACACGCCAATGATGCAGCATTATTTTTGGATTGTTTTGAATCAGTGACTTAGATGAATTAGTCACATTTCACTCACATGAATGTGAGGAGTACTGGCGAGTCGGTATGTGATGGGATGGGAAGCTAGAACGGTGGTTTTTCATTCATATCAGACGCACTTTATCTTTCATCGCAGGCGCATAAGTAGCAACGGTCGCCTTCACGGTCTCCATAACAGACTCATCTGCCTCCGGGTGAACAACAACGGCCTCCACATACTGCGTATTTCGCGCAACGTGACCGCTGATTCCGCGCTATCGTGACCGATGGCGGGCTGTTGCATGGAATTTATTTTATGTTACCTCAATCGGTCACGATGACCGTGGAATGGCGGTCACGATGACCATGGAATCGCGGTCACGTTGGCGTGAAATCGGCGAAATGGGAGGGTTATCCACGGCGCCGAGTGTCGCAGGTCCTTATCAACCGTAGGCGCTCGGCGCGGTGGGTAACCTGGATTCATGACCTCGGCGTTCATGGTTTGGCTTTCTCCGGTTTGCGCAGGGATTCCCCAGCTAGGGTAAGTTTGTGCGCCGAGTGCAGCACGCGATCGAGGATCGCATCGGCCAGAGTCGGATCGTTCAGATAGGCATGCCAGTGCTCCACCGGTAACTGGCTGGTGATTACCGTGGAGCGGGTGCCCACGCGGTCATCAAGCACCTCCAGCAGATCGTTGCGCTCGGCCTGATTGAGCGGGCCAGCGCCCAATCATCGAGGATCAGCAAGTCGGTTTTGGCCAACGCCGACAGCCGTTTGCCGAAACTGCCGTCGCCATGGGCGATGCGCAGTTCCTCAAACAGTCGCGGCGCACGCGCATAGGCCACCGACA
>CANJRC010000191.1 GCA_947476535.1 Betaproteobacteria bacterium | reverse complement strand
GCTTGGCCGGGATCGGCGGCAGGCTATCCTTGCTGTTGCTCGTCGCCTTGTGGTTTTCCATGTGCCTGTTCCACGAGGGCCTTCAGTTTCTGGCTGGCGTGAAATGTGACAACGCGCCGCGCGGTAATCGGAATTTCTTCACCGGTTTTTGGATTGCGACCGGGCCGCTGCGGCTTGTTGCGCAGCTGGAAATTCCCAAATCCGGACAATTTGACCGACTCGCCGCTCTCAAGTGCCAGACGCACTTCTTCAAAGAAAGTCTCGACCATGTCCTTGGCCTCACGCTTGTTGAGACCAACCTTCTCGAACAACATGTCGGCGAGTTCTGCTTTGGTTAGTGTCATTCGTCCCCCCTCGGGAACCCCTGAAAACGATGATTTTTGTCCCGCGCCTCCGGAATTCGGAAGTCGCTTTATTAATTCAGGGACTTACCCTACCTTTGACACAAAATTCCTCAACTGCAATTTTGTATCAGGAGGCCCTAAGTTCTTAATTTTGCACGAAAACGTCTGGTGACCGCTTCGATGAGCTGGGCCATTGCGTTATCGGCATCGCCATCAGTCAAAGTTTTTCCAGTATCTTGCATAACTACACGAAATGCAAGGCTTTTTTCTCCCGGCTCGATGCCCTTGCCACGATAAATGTCAAACAGACGGACATCCCTCACGACGGCACTACTGGCAGCCTGGAAAGCCCTAAGCAAGTCATCGTGGGTCACCTTTTCAGGGATCACCAGCGCCATGTCGCGCACCACCGGCGGGAACTTGGACACCTCGCTAAAGCGCGGCAGGGCGGCGCCACGCAGGGCTTCGGCATCCAATTCGAAGGCAACCGCAGCCTGAGGCAAGGCATATTCCTGCTGCCACCGCGGGTGCAGTTCCCCAAGCCAGCCGATAACACGACCGTCCAGAACGACGTTGCCCGATCGCCCGGGGTGCAGCGCTGGATGCGCCGAGGCAACGAACTGTGCAGCGCGCGGGGCGAGCAAGTTCTCCACCGTGCCCTTGATGTCGAAAAAATCCACGCGACGCGACGCGCTGCCCCACTGCTCATCGAGCACCGGGCCGTAGGCAAGGCCGCCTACGCGCATCGGCTGGCGGATGCCCGCCACATCAAGGTCCCCATCCTTGGCCGTGGGATCGGAAAAAAACACCCGACCGATCTCAAACACGCGGATGCGCTCGAGCTTGCGTCCCAGGTTGTATTGCACATTGGCAAGCAAGCCGCCGAGCAGCGTCGAGCGCATCACCGACTGTTCGCTTGAGATCGGGTTCATCAGGCGCAGCGGCGCCTCGTTTGCAGCAAGGTCGGCTTCCCACTTCTGCGCGGCAAAGCTGAAATTGATGACTTCCTGGAAATCGCCTGCTGCCAACAGACGACGTATCTCGTGCAGGGAGCGTCGGCCCTCGGGCTCGGTGCGCATGAGGGCCGATGCCACGGGCGGCAGCGCGGGAATGCGCTCGAACCCATACACGCGCGCCACTTCCTCGATCAGGTCTTCTTCTATTTCGATGTCGAAACGCCAGGCCGGCGGCGTGACGACGAACGCATCGCCCCCCCTGCCCGCCTCTACGACAGCATCGAGCTGCAACCGCTGGAATATCTGCGCCACCTCGTCCTTCGTCACAGGAACACCGATGATCTTCTGCGCGCGTGCGAGGCGCATGCACACCGGCGGGCGTTCGGGCAGGCGCGCAACGACATCGGTCGTCGGTCCGGGTTGGCCGCCGCAGATGTCAAGTATCAGGCGCGTCGCACGCTCAATGCCATCGACGTTGTTGCTGAAGTCCACGCCCCGCTCAAATCGGTGGGATGCGTCGCTGGTGAAGTTGTAGCGCCGCGCGCGACCCGCAATCGCACCTGGAAAGAAAAAAGCCGACTCAAGGAAAATATTGCGCGTGCCCAGGTCAGCCTTGGTGGAATCGCCGCCCATGATGCCGGCCAGCCCAATGGGCCCTGTTGCGTCCGTGATGCACAACACGTCCTCATCCACCGCGACCATCTGCTCATTGAGCAGCACAACACGCTCGCCGCTGCGTCCGTTGCGAACGTCGATGCTGCCCGACAGCTTGTCCAGGTCATAGACATGCAATGGCCGGCCCAGCTCGAGCATCACGTAATTCGTGACGTCCACCAACGCCGATATGGATCGCTGCCCGGCCCGCTCCAAGCGCTCCTTCATCCACGCAGGCGTCGGCGCAGACGCACTCACATTGCGGATCACGCGCCCGGCGAACCGTCCGCAACCATCGGGGGCGGAAATTGTTATCGGAAACGTAGCAGCGTGCTCGGCCGGCACCGCGGGCACGCCAGGCGCCTGAAGCTTGGCCCCCGTCAGCGCAGCCACCTCGCGCGCCACACCCAGTACCGACAGGCAGTCGGCCCTGTTGGGGGTCAACTTGATGGTAAAGACGACGTCATCGAGGCCCAGAACGGCACGGATATCCTCACCGACGACTGTATCGGCATCCAGTGCGAGCAAGCCGCTGTGATCTGCTGACAGGCCCAGCTCACGCGCAGAACAGAGCATGCCGCGGCTCTCCACGCCACGCATCTTTGCCGGCTTGATTTCAAACGGCTTGTCGGGGCTTTCTCCCGGAAGCTTTGCCCCTACCAGTGCACAAGGGACCTTCATTCCGGCAGCCACGTTGGGCGCCCCGCATACGATCTCCAGCGTAGACCCGGTGCCGGCATTCACGCTGCAAACGGACAGGCGGTCTGCATTCGGATGCTTTGCCACCGTCAGCACCTCGGCCACGACCACGCCTGAAAACGGCGGGGCCACTGGCTCGCAGGCCTCGATCTCGAGGCCTGACATCGTCAACAGGTGCGCAAGTTCCTCCGTCGTCAGCGACGGGTTGACCATGGACCTCAACCAGCGTTCGGAGAATTGCATGGCCAGGTCAGTTGAACTGCTTCAGGAAGCGCAAGTCGCCATCGAAGAACAGGCGAAGGTCATTGATACCGTAACGGAGCATGGTCAAGCGCTCCAGGCCGGAACCAAAGGCAAAGCCGACATGGCGCTCAGGGTCAAGGCCGTAATTGCGGATTACCGTGGGATGCACCTGCCCTGCACCCGATATCTCGAGCCAGCGTCCCTTGAGGGGGCCGCTCTCGAATGCCATGTCTATTTCCGCCGAAGGTTCGGTGAAAGGGAAAAAAGACGGGCGAAAGCGCACCTTCAGGTCCTCGGACTCGAAGAAGCGCCTGAGGAAGTCGGTATATACACCTTTGAGGTCGGCAAAACTGATGTCCTCGTCGATCCACAGGCCTTCGACCTGGTGGAACATCGGCGAGTGGGTGGCATCCGAGTCGACGCGGTAGGTGCGCCCCGGAGCGATGACCTTGATTGGCGGCTTGTGCTGGCGTGCATAGCGCACCTGCATCGGACTGGTATGCGTGCGCAATAGCAATGGCAGACCCGAAGCATCGCGGGCATCGACGTAAAACGTATCCTGCATTGACCGCGCCGGATGGTTTGCCGGATTGTTCAACGCTGTGAAGTTGTACCAGTCGGTTTCGATTTCCGGCCCATCGGCAATGTCGAAACCGATGGATCCGAAGATGGCTTCAATTCGCTGCCAGGTCCGGATGACTGGATGAATCCCGCCAGTACCCACCCGTCGTCCGGGCAAGGTCACGTCGAGGGACTCTTCGGCAAGCCGCGCATCCATGCCCGCGGTCGCGATGCCCGCGCGCCGCGAGACCAGCGCCGCCTCGATCCGCTCCTTGACTGCGTTGATGCGCGCGCCTGCTTCGCGCCTCTGCTCGGCAGGCAGCTTTCCCAGGCCCTTCAGCGCCTCGGACACGACACCGGTTTTTCCAAGGTAGCGCGCCTTGATGCGCTCGAGTTCGGCAGCATCGGCCGTGCCCGCGAACTCCGAGCTTGCCTGTCCAATCAGCGCTTCGAGGTCTTGCATCATTGCGGGATTCAAGTCGGAAGTTAAATCGCCGCATCCCCGACCACCGAACCGAGC
>CANJRC010000190.1 GCA_947476535.1 Betaproteobacteria bacterium | reverse complement strand
GCTTCAGGTCGCGTGAAACGACGGCGAGTGCGCCGTCGCGGGTGTCGTTCTTGATGGTTGCCAGTTTCATGGGATCGCCGATGTGGGGTGCGCCGTCGCGCGTGAACTGCGTTGCTGGAGATGCGAGAGAAGCGGCATTCTACATTGCGCGATGCCCGGCTCGATGCTCGGGCAGTACGCTAGGGATGGCAATGCGCGCGTATCTTGCAGGTGGGTCAGGGTCCGGATGCGGCGCACATGGTCGGAGTCCAATATCGCGGGAAATCAACGCGTAGAATGGCGATGGCCGGGACTTGGTGTCGGCCAACCGATGCGGGAGCGCGGCCCCAAGAGGTCCCATGGAACGGATGGTTGCAAAACGGGATTGCAACCAGTTCGTGGCGCGCCTCACAGTTTTGCCGTCAGGCACTCTCAAACGAAAGGAATACAAATGCAACAACAAATTGAAATCGACAAGGCTGCCACCGCGGTCCTGATCATGGACTATCAAAACGACATGGTTGAGCGCGTCCCCGAGCAGGAGCGCAAGGTATTGCTCGCCAGCGCGTCGACGGTGCTCGCCGCTGCGCGTAAGGCCGCGATGCCGGTGATCTACATCGTGGTGAAGTTCAGGAACGGATATCCGGAAGTCAGTTCACGCAACAAATTGTTTTCGATGGTGAAGAAGGGCGGGCGGCTGCTTGACGGTACGACGGCGACCGAGGTTCACGCCAGTGTCGCCCCAATGGCTGCGGATTTGGTGCTGACCAAGGCTCGCGTCGGGGCCTTTTCGACGACGCCGCTGGAAACCATGCTTCGCGCGCGGGGCATTACCTCACTCGTCCTGCTTGGCATCGCCACCAGCGGTGTGGTGTTGTCAACGGTGCGCTGGGCTGCAGACATGGATTACAGCCTGACGGTGATCTCGGATGGCTGCGCTGACTTCAACGTCGATACCCACCGGGTGCTGCTGGAAAACGTGTTTCCTGGGCAAGCCAACGTGGTCACTGCCAGCGCATTCAAGGCAGCGCTCGGAGGGTAGTATTTCCCCACTGATTACATTATTTCTGAATGTGCATGAATGGAGGGGGCTACTCTTCGAAATTGATCATTATTTCCGTGCTTCCCTCGCATCGATCGGGCAACCTTCAGGTCAGGCGGCAGCGGCGTCACGTCGATTTTTCGGCGCGTGAAATTGCGTCAGCAGGGTCGCTTGTATTCGTCGGGCCCTCTCGATGCTCCGCAGCTTGATATGTCCGAAGCCGCGGATCTCCTGGGGGAGCGCGGCTATTGACGTTGCCGTTTCCAGGTTTTCAACGGTGAGTCCGGCCAAGAGGTCCGTGATCGTCCGCTCGTAGTCGGTGATCAATTGCCGTTCCAGTCTTCGCTCGGATGTGCGTCCGAAGGGATCAAGCGCGGTCCCGCGCAGCCCCTTGAACCTGGCCAGCACGCGAAACGCAGTGAGCATCCACGGGCCAAACGTGGATTTCTTCGCTACGCCGGTTAGCGGGTCCGGCGGGTTGAGCACCGGGGGGGCGAGGTGAAATGTCAGGCGATAGTTCCCCTCGAACATGTCGTCGATGCGACGCATGAAATTGGGCTGCGTGTAGAGTCGCGCGACTTCGTACTCGTCCTTGTAGGCCAGCAGCTTGAAATAGCTTCGCGCCACTGCGTCGGCGAGACGAGTCGTCGTGGTCCCGAGGGCGGCTTCAGCAGCGCGGGTCCTGGCGACCAGGGTCCGGTAGCGGTCTGCATAATTCTTGTCCTGGTATGCCGTGAGAAACTCGCTGCGCCGTGACACGATGTCATCCAGGTCTTTCGAAGGCGGCTTGGTGATTGCGATAATCTTTGCAGGGGCGGCCAGCACTTGCACTCGAGCAAGGTCGCAGGCGGCGCGCCGGCCCCACACGAAGGCTCCCTGGTTAAGTTTGACCGACACGCCATTCAATTCGATCGCTTGCTGAATCGACTCCTCCTGCAGCGGCACCCAGCCTTTCTGGAAGGCATAGCCGAGCATGAACATGTTAGTTGCGATGGCGTCGCCCAGTAGCGCGGTTGCCAGCTTGCCGGCCTCGACAAACTCGGCATTCGCCGGATGGGCGGCAGCGAGTATTTCGGCTCGCAGGTCGCCGGAGGGCAGATTCCAGTCGGGGTCGCGCGTGAAGTCGGAGGTCGGGGAAGTGTCTGTATTGATCAGGACGCGCGTGTCCTGATCGTTCATGCTGGCGAGTGCGTCACTGCTGGCAGACACGACCAGGTCGCAGCCCAGGACCAGATGGGCCTTTCCCGTTCCAACGCGAACGGCGTGCAGCTCATCGTTGCTGCGCCCGATGCGAACATGCGACATGACTGGCCCGAACTTTTGCGCCAGGCCCGACATGTCGAGCACCGTCGCAGCCTTGCCTTCGATGTGGGCTGCGACAGCGAGGATCTGCCCGATGGTGATGACGCCGGTGCCGCCAATTCCGGTGACCAGCACATTGTAGGGCTCATCAAGCGTGGGCATCTGCGGAGCGGGCAGCTTCGCGAATCCGGGTTCCGGGGCAGCCTCCGACGAATTCACGCGCCCCTTGCGCAGCGTGCCTCCCTCGACGGTTACAAAGCTCGGACAGAAACCCTTGACGCAGGAGAAGTCCTTGTTGCACGAGGACTGGTTGATGGTGCGCTTTCGGCCGAACTCGGTTTCCAGCGGCTCAATGGACAGGCAGTTCGAAGTGGCGCTGCAATCGCCACAACCTTCGCAGACCAGCTCATTGATGACGACGCGCTTGGCCGGGTCCGGGTATTCGCCACGTTTGCGACGCCGGCGTTTTTCCGATGCGCAGGTCTGGTCATAAATGAGGGCGCTGACGCCCTTGGTCTCCCTCAATTCGCGTTGGACGGCGTCCAAGTCATCGCGGTGACGGATGGTGACGCCGGGTGCCCAGTTCACCGTAGGCGGATACTTTTCCGGTTCGTCGCTGACGACAACAATGGGCGCCACGCCTTCGGCGGCAATCTGCCGCGAGATCATGGCAGGGTCAAGGGGGCCGTCCACATGCTGTCCGCCGGTCATCGCAACGGCGTCGTTGTAAAGGATCTTGTACGTGATGTTGACTTTCGCGGCCACCGCCGCGCGGATCGCCAGCAGGCCCGAATGGTAGTAGGTGCCGTCGCCCAGGTTGGCGAAGACGTGCCGGGTTTCGGTAAAAGGTGCCTGTCCTATCCATGGCACGCCTTCGCCACCCATGTGTGTGAAAGTCTCGGTGTCGCGGTTCATCCAAAGCGCCATGTAGTGGCAACCGATGCCGGCCATGGCGCGGCTGCCCGCCGGAACCTTGGTTGACGTGTTGTGCGGGCAGCCGGAACAGAAATGCGGTCGCCTCAGTGTCGTGGGGTGCGGCTCTTCCTGCGCGCGCTGCCTGCGTTCGAGATAGGCGACTCGCTCGCGAAACCTGTCGCCGAGTGCCGCGTCCATGCCGAGTCTTTTCAGGCGGCCGGCGATGGCCAGCGCGATGATGGCAGGGGACAGCTCATAATGGGCGGGCAGCAGCCAGTTACCTGCAGGTTGACCCGCGGCGATGGACCACTCTCCATTGTCGTCGAACTTGCCAACCACTCTGGGGGGGCGCTGGCCTTCGCGCCAGGCATACAGCTCTTCCTTGATCTGGTATTCGATCAACTGGCGCTTTTCCTCGACGACAAGAATTTCTTCCAGCCCATTGGCAAAGGCGCGCGCTCCCTCAGGCTCCAGCGGCCATGACATGGCCACCTTGTAGATGCGCAGGCCAATGTCTCGGGCGATTCGCTCGTTGATGCCCAGATCGGATAGCGCCTGCATCACGTCGCCGTACGACTTGCCCGTGGTCGCGATGCCCAGGCGCGCTATGGGACTGTCCCACACGATGCGATCAAGCCGATTGGCGCGACAGTAGGCCAGTGCGCCATACACCTTGTAGTCCAGAAGGCGTGCCTCCTGGTCAAGGCCGGGGTCGGGCCAGCGGATGTGATTGCCGCCTTGAGGCATGGCGAAGTCCTCGGGCAATACAATTTGTATTCGCTGCGGATCCACATCGACGATGGCGCCCGATTCGACCACGTC
>CANJRC010000189.1 GCA_947476535.1 Betaproteobacteria bacterium | reverse complement strand
GTGAGCAGGTGACTGAAGGACACGCCCATGCGCGAGGCCTGCGCCACCGAGTTGCCCATGGCACCGGACTGCGATGCCAGCCCGATGGCGGTGTCGTTCGGGGCCGGCAACTCGAGGCCGAGCGTGAAGGTGATGGGCAACTGCAGCGTGAAACTGAACACGCCAAGGCAATTGGGCCCGACGACCTTCAGGCCGGTGTCGCGCGCGATGTCGGACAGGCGCTGCTGCAAGGCGATGCGATCGGCGCGACCGCTCTCGGCATAGCCCGAGGCAAAAACAATGGCGCCTCCGGCGCCCTTCTCCGCACAATCCAGGACCACGGCCTCGACATCGTCGCGACCCACCGCGACCACCACGCAGTCCGGTGATTCGGGCAGTTCGCGCACCGAGGGATAGCAGGCTCGTCCATCGATTTCCTTGTAGCGCGGGTTGACGAGGGTCACGCTGCCCGCAAAACGCGCGAGGTTGCCCATCACCGCGTTGCCGAAGGAACCGGCGCGCGCCGACGCGCCCACCACGCAAATGCTGCGCGGCGAGAACACGCGCGCAAGATCGGCGTGGCGATATACCCGGCGTGCCGCGTTCATGCGCCGACCACCATCGGTCCGGCGTTCTGCGTCGCACCCGCCGTTTCCATGATCGCGTCCAGGTGCATGAAGCTGCCGCCCGTCAGCGTCTCCACCACGTGGCTGCGCTTCAGGAAGTAGTTCACGTCATGCGCCTGGGTCATGCCGATGCCGCCGTGCACCTGCAGGTTGGCGCGCGCATTGTCGATGGCCGAACGATTGGCAAGCACCGCCGCAGCCGCCACCTGGAACGCCGCATCCGGCGCGCCCTCCTCGAAGGCAAGGCAGGCATAGGAGAGTTGCGTCCAGGCCTGTTCGCAGCGCAACGCCATGTCCACGCACATGTGGCTGATGGCCTGGAAGCTGCCGATGGGCCGGCCGAACTGCTCGCGCACCTTGGCGTATTCCACCGCCATGTCGCGCGTGGCCTCGCAATTGCCGGCCTGCATCGCCGCCATCAGGATGGTCTGGCGCACGAACAGGTTGTCCTTCGCGACGGGGACCGCCGCCACCACGGAGCCGTCCGCAAGCTCGGCATGGTGCAGCGACAACTGCCGCTCGATGCAGGGCGCCGGCTGCAACCGCAGCCTGGAGAGGTCGAGCAGCAACGCGCCCTCTACGTCGACCAGCACCGCGTACTGCGCTCTCTCGGCACCGATAACGTGAATGCGGCCGCTACGCGTGGTGGTCGACGCCGGCCGCTCGCCTGACGCTGTGGCGATGGCCACCGATGCGCGCCCCTCCAGCAGTGCAGCGGCTAGTTCCTGCTTGCCGGCCAGGGCCGCAATGCGCGCGCCCAGCACCCCGCCGGGAATCCACAGCGGCGCGACATGACGGCCCACCTCGCGCATCATCAGCATCTCGTCGGTGAGCGCGCCACCGCTGCCGCCCAGTGCTTCGTCGAGCGCGAAGCCGAACCACCCCAGCGCCGCGACCTCCTTCAGCGCGCCACCGGGGGTATCCAGCGTGTCGTAGGAAAACGCCTGGTAACGCGCGACCGGCAGCTTCTCGCGCAGGTACGAAGCGATGGCGTCGATGGTGTCGATCTGGGTCGGGCTGGGCAAGAGATCCATGGTTATTCCTGTGACTGCGTTCAGTTGCTTGCGGGAATGGGCGTCGGGTAATCGGTGCGAGGTTGCTTTTCGCGGGATCGCTCAGCGCGTCTTGGGCATGCCAAGCACCCGCGTGGCGTACACCTCGCGCTGGATCTGGGCCGAGCCACCCGAAATAGTGTTGCAGAAGGTGCGCAGGTACGGGTGCGTGATGCCCTGCGCCATGGGCGATAGCTCCAGCCGCTCGGGCCCCAGCAGGTCCATGCCGGTGCGCCAGATCGACTGCGTCAGCTGGCCGAAGAAAAGCCGCGTCAATGATCCCTCCGGACCTGGCTTGCCTTCGCGCTGGATGCGCGACACCGAGGCGAGCGACATGGCGCGCATGGCGGCCACTTCCGCGCGCAGGATGGCGAGGCGCCGGCGGAACTCGTCGTCTTCGATGGCGTTCTTGCGCCCGCCTGGCGCCGGGTGCTCCTTCGCATACTGGATCAGTCCCTCGACCTTGTTGGCCATGTCGATCTGCTCGGCCATGAAGGCGGTGCCGCGCTCGAAGGCGAGCGACGCCACGGTCACCTTCCAGCCGTCGTTGAGGCTGCCGACCACGTTCGCGAGCGGCACGCGCACGTCATCGTAGAACACCTCCGAGAAATGCTTGCCGCCGGACATCAGTTCGAGCGGCCGGATGTCGATGCCCTTGGTGTTCTTCAGGTCGACGATAACGAAGGTGATGCCCTTGTGCTTGGGCGCGGAGGGGTCGGTGCGCACCAGCATCTCCTGGTAATCGCAGTACTGCGCATAGCTCGTCCACACCTTCTGGCCATTGATGACGAGTTCATCTCCCTCGACTACCGCCTTGGTGCGCAGCCCGGCGAGGTCCGAACCCGCGCCCGGCTCCGAGTACCCCTGGCACCACAGCGACTCGCCGCGCAGGATGGATGGCAGGTGGAACGCGCGCTGCTCCGCGTTGGCCTCCAGCATCAGCTTGGGGCCCACCTGGTTGACGGCAAGAAAGCACATGCCGATATACGGCGCGCGCGCCTTCACGTATTCCTCGTGCCAGATCAACTGCTGAAGCGGCGAGAGCCCGCGGCCGCCGTATTCCTTCGGCCAGGCGATGCCGGCCCAGCCGCCGTCGAACTGTTTCTTCTGCCAGGCGCGGTCGAAGTCAGCCGCCTCGATGCCCTCGGGCGGGCGCTCCTCCTTCGTCACATTTTCGCGCAGCCAGGTTGCGACCTGGTCGCGAAAATTCTTTTCTTCGGTGGTGAATGTCAGGTCCATCGATGCACTGCTCCGGTCAGGATTGCCAAAGGGTATTTCAATGCTGCGGCGAGCGCCAGGGCGCGGCGGCCAGCCGCGCGTTCGCCGGTGCGCACGCACGCACGCCGGCCCAGTTCGCGTAATATCGAAACGAGTGCGACGATTGTCGCCAATCGCTGTCTCCGCCCAGAACATCACTTCCTAGGAAACGCCGCCCATGCCACTTCATTACGCGAACCTGAGAAACCACACCTTCCCCGAGCGCACCCAGGCCTACACCGAGAAGGACGTGATGTTGTACGCGCTCGGTCTGGGCTTCGGTGCCGATCCCATGGACATGAAGCAATTGCGCTTCGTCTACGAAAAGAACCTGCAGGTGTTGCCCACCATGCCGGTGGTGATGTGCCACCCGGGCCAATGGGTCAAGGACCCGAAGTTCGGCGTCGACTGGCTGAAAGTCGTGCACGGAGAGCAATGGATGAACGCGCACAAGCCGCTGCCGCCCAAGGGCACGGTGATCGTGCGCATGCACAACAGCGCGGTCATCGACAAGGGCGAGGGCAAGGGCGCGGTGGTCATCCAGGAACGCGAAGTGCTCGACCAGGCCACGGGCGACCTGCTGGCCACGCTGGGCTGGTTGCTGTTCCTGCGCGGCGACGGCGGTTTTCTCAAGTTGCCGCACAACGCCAGCGCGCCCGTGGACAAGGCCCCGCCCTCGCCGCCCCCGCTGCCCGATCGCGCGCCCGATGCGGTGTGCGACATCGGCACCTCGGAGCAACAAGCGCTGGTGTACCGGCTGTCCGGCGACATGAACCCGCTGCACTCCGACCCGGAGGTGGCCAAGGCGGCCGGTTACCCGAAACCCATCCTGCACGGCCTGTGCACCTACGGCATCGCCGGCCATGCCATCCTGAAAAGCTTCTGCGATTACGAAGCGAACCGGCTCGGCAGCCTCGCCGTGCGCTTTTCCGCGCCGGTGTACCCAGGGGAGACCATCCGCACCGAAATGTGGAAGGCGGGCAACACCGTGCAGTTCCGCTCGCGCCTTGTCGAGCGCGATGTGGTGGTTCTCAACAATGGGATCGCGACGCTGACGTAGCGCGTCGCTGCGTGAGGCGGGATCGCGACGCAGATATAGCGTGTCACTGTCAGGGCAACAAGGAATCACTTCAGGCGGTATCGAGAAATGCTGAACGGCCGGGGCCACGCGCCCCGGTCCGTTCCAGCGGATACAACTACATGGACATCCCGCCGTCCACGAGCATGGTGTGCCCGGTGGTCCAGCTCGCGTAGTCGGAGGCGAGATAAACGACCGCCGGCGCCACTTCCTCGGGCTGCGCGGTGCGCTTGATGGCCAGGCGCATCATCATCACGGCGCGGAACTTCTCCGT
>CANJRC010000188.1 GCA_947476535.1 Betaproteobacteria bacterium | reverse complement strand
GATATGGCCCATCCACCGATCAGGCTGGTTGCAGGGCTCGGCAACCCCGGGCGGCAACATGAACGGGACCGCCACAACGTGGGGTTCTGGCTGGTGTCGCGCCTGGCCGAGGCCGAGCGCATCCAGCTCGTCAAGGATGCCAAGTACCACGGGCTGGTGGCCAAGTTGCGCAAGGGCGCAGCGGGGGAAGTCTGGTTGGTGGAGCCGCAGACCTACATGAATCTGTCGGGCAAGTCGGTGGGCGGAGTGGCCAGATTCTACAAGATCGCGCCAGAGGAAATCCTCGTGGTGCATGATGAACTGGATTTTGCGCCCGGCGTGGCCAAGCTGAAGATGGGCGGCGGCGTCGGCGGGCACAACGGGCTCAAGGACATCGCTGCAGTGATGGGGTCGCAGAATTTCTGGCGCCTGCGCGTCGGCATCGGGCATCCCGGCGACCGCGATCTGGTTGCGGATTATGTGCTGTCCTCGCCCTCGCCCGACGATCGCAAGCTGATCGACGAGGCGATCGACCGGTCGCTCGAATGCCTGCCGCTGGTGCTCGATGGCGAGACAGGCGCGGCAATGCTCAAGTTGCATACGAAAGGTGGTTAATTAATGTCAGTCAAGTGCGGAATCGTCGGCCTGCCCAATGTGGGGAAATCCACGCTGTTCAATGCGCTTACCAAGGCGGGCATCGCGGCGGAGAATTACCCGTTCTGCACCATCGAGCCCAATGTCGGCATTGTCGAGGTGCCCGATTCGCGTCTCGATGCGTTGTCGGTCATCGTCAAGCCGCAGAAGGTCGTCCCTGCTGTGGTCGAGTTCGTGGACATCGCCGGTCTCGTGGCCGGCGCCTCCAAGGGCGAGGGCCTGGGCAACAAGTTCCTTGCCAATATCCGCGAGACCGATGCCATTGCGCACGTGGTGCGCTGCTTCGAGGATGCCAACGTCGTGCATGTGGCGGGCAAGATCGACCCAGTGTCGGACATCGAGACCATCAACACCGAGCTCGCGCTGGCCGACCTTGCCACTGTCGAGAAGCAGCTCTCCAAGAACGTGAAGCTCGCCAAGACCGGCGGCGACAAGGAGGCGGCGCGCTTCGTCGCCGTGCTCGAGAAAATCCAGGCCGCGCTCGATACGGGCCGACCCGCGCGCACGCTCGATTTCTCGAAGGAGGAGCTGGTCATCGTCAAGCCGATGTTCCTCCTCACGATGAAGCCGACCATGTACGTGGCCAATGTCAGCGAGCACGGCTTCGAGAACAATCCGTTGCTTGCCCGCGTCGAGGAATATGCCAAGAAGGAAGGCGCGCCCGTGGTGGCAATCAGCGCTGCCATGGAATCGCAGATCGCCGACCTGTCCGACGAGGACAAGCAGATGTTTCTGGAGGACATGGGCATGCAGGAGCCGGGCCTTAGCCGCGTCATCCGAGCCGGCTACGCGCTGCTCGGCCTGCAGACCTACTTCACCGCGGGGGTGAAGGAAGTGCGTGCCTGGACCGTGAAGGTGGGCGCTACCGCGCCGCAGGCAGCCGGTGTCATCCACACCGATTTCGAGCACGGCTTTATTCGTGCCGAAGTGACGGCCTACGAGGATTTCATTGCCGGCAAGGGGGAGCAGGGTGCGAAGGAGGCCGGCAAGCTGCGGGTCGAGGGCAAGGAGTACATCGTGCACGATGGTGATGTGATGCACTTCCGTTTCAACGTCTGATCACTGAGTGGCGGGTGCCTGCTTTGACCAACGCCGTTGGAGACCTTGTAGATATTGCATGTAACATATATTGCAGAGTGCCTACGGTTCAGCGCAGATGAACTCGGGCCGCTACCGATGGGGTGGACGGAAATTGAAGGAAACTGAAAAGGAGAGTTGGAAAATGTCACAAACCGAAGCTGAATCAGAGAACAGCGAATACGGCAAGATCACCCAGGAAGCCATCGACCGGATGAAGGCGCGGTTCGGGAAGGTGTATCCGATTGAACTGCCGTTCGTGCGCTACGTGAACGGCGACAGCATTGCACACGCCGCGCGCGCCATCGGTGATGCCAACCCGTTGTGGATCGACCCTGAGCACGCCAAGCGTTCGCGCTTCGGCAAGCTGGTGGCGCCACCGGCGATACTGTACGGTGCCGCCTGGGGCAGCTGGGACCTGCGCCGCGGGCAGGGCCTGCCCGGGGTGCACGGACTGCATTCGCGCGATCGCTGGACTTTCTTCCGGCCGCTTCTGGAAGGCGATGAGATCCACGCTACGAAGGAGACCGCAGCTCTGGATGAACGCACCGGCAAATGGGCCGGCCGCTCCATGCTTCAACTGGTGAAGATTCGCTTCTACAACCAGCGCGATGAGCCGGTCGCAATCTGCGACATGTACATCATCCGTGCCGAACGCGAGGCCGGCAAGAAGGCGGGCAAGTACGCCAGCATTCCCAAGGCCACCTACACGGACGAGGAGATCGACCAGATCGACCGCGAAATCGCCGCCGAGGACGTGCGTGGCGACAAGCCCCGCTACTTCGAGGAGGTAAACATCGGCGACACCATGAAGCCCATCGTGCGCGGCCCGCTCACTGTGTCGGACATGATCTGCTGGCTGATGGGCATCGGTTCGCCCCACATCCGCAGCGGTCAGTTCTGGCTCGAATACCGCCAGCGCTCCCCGAAGGTCGCGGTCCGGGATCCGGACACGCGCATCCCGCAAGCGGTCGAGCGCGTGCACTGGGATCCCTACATGGCCGCCGAAATCGGCATGCCGGGCGCCTACGATTACGGTTCGCAGCGCGGCGGCTGGGCCACGAACTTCCTGACCAATTGGGCCAGTGACGATGGTTGGGTGGCCGAGTGCGACGTCATGTATCGCGGCATGAACTTCATCGGCGATGTCCTGCGCATCAAGGGCGAGGTCACTGGGAAGTGGATCGGCAAGAGCGGCATTGGCTATGTCGAGTGCAAGATCGCCTCGATCAATCAGCGCGGTGAAAACATCATGCCGGGGAACGGCGTGATTGCGCTGCCCCAGAAAGGCAAGCCGCTGCCCGCTTTTCCGCTCGACCATATGGCCGACAAACCGTAACGGGAGCCAGCGCAAGCCCGCTAAGGGCTTGCGTGGCAAGGCGTTCGCGCTGTGGCCGAAAGACGGCCGGTGTGCGATATGAATACGCGAGGCCGCAGTTCAACAAAGGGGGAGTGATGATCGACTACCAGCGAATTTTCCATACCGGGTTTCTCGTGCCCGATCTCAAGGCGGCAATGAAAGAGATGGGCGCGTCCCTCGGCGTGACCTGGGTCACGCCCTGGTCCTACGACCCGATGAGCTACTGGACACCCGCGGGCAAGGCGGAGACACCGCTGCTCGTGACCTACTCCAAGCAGGGCCCGCAGCACGTGGAACTCATCCAGGGCACTGGCTTCTGGGCCTCCAAGCCGGGCGTCGGCATCCACCACATCGGGGTGTGGACCGACAACCTCGCCGCGGAGGCGAACGCTCTGGTCAAGCAGGGCTGGGTTCCCGAGGCGTCGCTGTTGTCGCCCGAAGAGGGCTGGGGGCGCTTCTGCTACATCCGCCCGCCCTCGGGCGGCATGCGCCTCGAACTCGTGTCGACCGAGATCAAGGAACTCATGGAAAGCCGCTGGGTCTGAGCGCTCCTCGGATTCGCGCATGGGATCGGAGGGACATGTGAAGACTGTGCAGACGAACGTCGACTATCGACGGCTCTTCCAGGTGTGCATGCTGGTGCCGGACATGGATGAGGCCATCCGCAGCATGGGCGGGGCCTCGGGGCTTACGTTCGCCGAGCCCTGGTCCTATGACAATCTCGTGTACTGGACGCCGGGGGGCGTCATCACGACCCCGCGCATCCGCGTCACCTACTCGCACCAGGGGCCGCAGCATTTCGAGCTGATCCAGCCGGCGCCGGGCGGCTTCTTCGATGTCGAGCGCCAGCGCGGCCTGCACCACGTGGGCATGTGGTCCGATGACGTCGGCGGAGAGACGGCCGCGCTCGTGGCCGATGGCTGGACGGTGGAGGCGGCAGCCGTGTCGCCGGAGGAAGGCTATGGCCGGGTTTCTTTCTTGCGGCCGCCGGACGGTGGCACCTTGCTTGAAATCGTGTCCACGCAGATCATGCCGCTGATGCGCGGCCGGGTCGGCAAGCCCCTCGACGGCAAGACTGCCTGAACGCAGGCGGTACCGAAGCGCTGGCAGTGTTCCTTGACGCAGCGGGAGCTTCGCAATGAGAACCGTGCACGACTGGCTGGACGAATATGCGGCAAGCCATCGGAACGCCGTGAACCGGCGCTTCCATTACGCCTGCATCCCGCCTATCGTGTTCTCGG
>CANJRC010000187.1 GCA_947476535.1 Betaproteobacteria bacterium | reverse complement strand
TAGGGCAGCTTCTTGAACAGGCTGGGATTGGCCGCCTGCGTCGTGTTGGTGGTGACCAGGAGGGTATAGCCGTCGGGTGCGCTCTTGGCCACCTGCTCTGCACCGATGGCGCCCGACGCGCCGGGCTTGTTGTCGATCACGAACGGCTGTCCCAGTGCTTCCTGGAGTTCCTGTGCCGTCACGCGGGCGACCTGATCGGTGGCGCTGCCGGCCGGGAAGGGCACCACGAATTTCACGGGCTTGTTCGGGTAGGCCTGCGCCGCGGCGATAGTGGGCACCGACACGACCAGTACGGTTGCAAGCAAGGGGGCTGCGATGCGAAAGATCATGAGGTTCCTCTCGAAAATGGCACTGCGAGGCGCAGTGGATTTGGCGCGATGATACGACGAAGACGACGCCGAAGCGTCAGGCGTTGAGCTTCTCGAGCAGTGCGCGGGCTCGGTCGGGGTGCGGCGCGCGCAGGATGCGTCGCGCGGTTGCCTCGAGTTCAGGCAGGGCCGAGCGCAGCACCTGCTGCTTGATGGCAAGCAACTGCGCCGGATGCATGGAGAACTTGCGCAGGCCAAGCCCGAGCAGCAGGCGAGTCAGCGACAAATCGCCCGCCATCTCGCCGCAGACGGCCACCGGCTTGCCCGCGCGGTTGGCGGTGCGAATGGTGCTGGTGATCAACTGCAGCACGGCAGGATGGGTCGGGTCGTACAAGTGGGCAACCGAATCGTCAGTGCGGTCGATTGCCAGGGTGTACTGGATCAGGTCGTTGGTGCCGATGGACACAAAATCCAGGTTGCGGATGAGCGTGCCGAGTGACAGTGCCGCCGCGGGTACTTCCACCATGCCGCCCACCGGCATCGCCTTGTCGTACGGGATCCCGTCGGCGTTCAGCGACGCGCGTGCATGGGCAAGCGCCTTGAGCGCTTGCTCGATCTCGTGGGCATGCGCGATCATGGGAATCAGCAGGTGGACCTTGCCGAAGTGGGAAGCGCGCAGGATCGCGCGCAATTGCGTGAGGAACATCTGCGGCTCGGCCAGGCAATAGCGGATGGCTCGCAGGCCCAGTGCCGGATTGGGCCCGGGCTCATGGGCACCGGTGATGCTCTTGTCGGCGCCAAGATCGAGCGTGCGGATGGTCACCGGCTTGCCGTCCATGGTGCGCGCGACATCGCGGTAGGCCTCGAACTGTTCGTCTTCGCCCGGCCGGTCGCGGCGGTTCAGGAACAGGAATTCGCTGCGAAAGAGCCCGATGCCATCGGCGCCCGATGCCAGCGCCTCGCCCACGTCCTGCGGCAATTCGATGTTGGCGAAAAGTTCCACCGACAGGCCGTCGAGCGTTCGCGATGGCGTCCTGCGCAGGCGCTTGAGCTTTTCGCGCGCGAGTTCGATTTCATCCTGGCGCAGGCGATACTCGGACAAGACGCGTTCATCGGGATTGACGATGAGCACGCCATTGACGCCATCGACGATGATGGGTTCGTTCTCGCGCAGCAGGCTGCGGGCGTGGTGCAGCCCGACGATGGCGGGAATGGCGAGGCTGCGCGCCACGATGGCGGTATGCGAGGTGACGCCGCCCAGATCGGTGACGAAGCCCGCGAAGCGATGCTGCTTGAACATCATCATGTCGGCGGGTGACAGGTCGTGCGCCACGACGATGATGTTCTCCTCGCGTGACGGCGGCGCCGGGACATTGGCGCCGCCCGCCATGGCCTTGAGCACGCGCTCCACGACCTGCATCACGTCGTTCTGCCGCTCGCGCAGGTAGGCGTCCTCGATTTCATCGAACTGGGCGACCAGCAGGTCCATCTGCTGCACGAGTGCCCATTCGGCATTGCAGCGCCGCGCGCGCACCAGCTCGCGCGGCACCTCGGACAAGGCAGGGTCATCAAGGATCATCCGGTGCACCGACAGAAACGCGCCCAGTTCCGCTGGCGCGCCTGCCGCGATGCCGGCCTGCAGGGAGTCGAGCTCCCCGCGCACCTGATTGATGGCATCGTCGAAGCGTTCGAGTTCGAGCTCGATGCCTTCACTGCCGATGTCGTAGTGGGCGACCTCCAGCCGGGCCGTGGATACCAGGCGCGCGTACCCGATGGCGATGCCGCCGGACACGCCGGCGCCGTGCAGCGTGAAACTGGCGGATGCGCTGCCGGCCGCAAGGTCGGCCCGACTCTTCGACGGCGCGTTCATTCGGGCTCGCCGAAGCGTTCGGCGATGAGCTTGAGGACCGTTGCGAGCGCGGCATCGGCGTCAATGCCCTCGGTTTCCACCAAGACCTTGGAGCCCTTGCCCGCAGCGAGCATCATCACTCCCATGATGCTCTTGGCGTTGATGCGCCGGCCATTGCGCGACAGCCAGACGTCCGCGGTGAATTGCCCTGCAGTCTGCGTGAGCTTGGCCGAGGCGCGCGCGTGCAGGCCCAGCTTGTTGACGATTTCGGCTTCGGACTGTGGCATGGGCTTAAGCTGTTCCGCCAAGTCGCGTGACGCCTTCGCACCCGCCGCTGATCGCCTTGACGACCACGGTGAGGAGCGGTTCTTCACGGTAGGTCAAGGCGCGGATCAGCATGGGAAGGCTGACGCCCGACACGCCTTCGACCTTGCCGGGCACCAGCAGCCGGGTGGCGATGTTGGAAGGTGTGGCCCCGAGCATGTCGGTCAGCACCAGCACGCCATTGCCGGTGTCGAGCTGGCGGACCAGGTCTTGCGCTTGGGGAAGGATTGCCTCGGGCTCGTCGTGGATGGTGATGCCTACCTGGCGCACGCGCAACGGGCGCTTTCCCAGCACGTGGCTTGCGCAGTGGATGAGCGCCTCGCCAAAGGCACCGTGGGAAATGATGAGGATGCCGACCATGTGCAAAGTCCCTGCGCCACTCACCGCGGAGCGCGCGCCGCTGCCTCCAGCGCGTCCATGAACATGCCGGCCACGTTGAATCCGGTCTGCTCGGTGATTTCGCGAAAGCAGGTCGGGCTGGTGACGTTGACTTCGGTCAGGCAGCTGCCGATCACGTCCAGGCCCACCAGCAACAGACCGCGACGCGCCAGTTCCGGCCCCAGCGTTTCTGCAATTTCGCGATCGCGCTCGGTCAGGGGACGGGCAATGCCGGTTCCGCCGGCGGCAAGGTTCCCGCGCGACTCGCCGGGCCGCGGCACGCGTGCCAGGCTGTGCGGCACCGGCTTGCCGCCGATGAGCAGCACGCGCTTGTCGCCATCGGCGATTTCCGGGAGGTAGCGTTGAGCCATCACGCTGCGCGCACCGAGTTGCGTCAGGGTCTCGATGATGACGTTGCGGTTGGGGTCGTCTTCGCGCACGCGAAATACCGACTGGCCGCCGTGCCCGTCGAGCGGTTTCAACACAACGTCGGAGTGCTCATCGATGAACGCGTCGATCTGTGTTGCCAGCCGCGACACCAGGGTGGGCGCCGTGAATGCGCCGAACTCGGCGATGGCCAGTTTCTCGCTGTGGTCGCGGATGGCGCGCGGATCGTTGAACACCCGCGCCCCCTGGCGCACGGCCACTTCCAGCATCCAGGTGCTGGTGACATATTCGATGTCGAACGGCGGGTCCTTGCGCATGACCACGGCGTCGAATTCATGAAGGGGGATCTCGACCTCCGGGTCGAGGCTGTACCAATCAACGGGATGATTGCGCAGTGTCACCTGCCGCGCTACACCGAACACCTTGCCACGCTTCCACACCAGGTCTTCCTGGCGCATGGCGTACAGCTCATGGCCGCGCGCATCCGCCTCGACGAGCATGGCGTAGGTCGAGTCCTTGTACACCTTGAAGGTGTGCAGGGGATCGACGACAAAGCCTAGCTTCATGGTCGTGCCGCCGTTACGCCGCGGGCGCAGTGCGTTCCAGTTCCACGGCGGCAGCCAGTTGCGCGAGCCGTGCAACCACACCGTAGGAGTAGAACCGGTTGGGGCCGTCACCGGGCTGGCCCTGGTGGTCGGGCGTGGTGCAGCAATCCTCGAACGCCAAGGGTTCGAAGTGCATTCCGGGGGCATTGAGGTTTTCGTCGACGCCGCGACCGGTATGCACGCGATAGAAGCCGCCCACGACATATCGGTCGATCATGTAGACGACCGGTTCTGCCACCGCATCGTTGATGCGTTCGTAGGTGTGGATGCCTTCCTGCATGATGACGTTGCTGACCGCAAGCCCTTCTTTCACCACCGCCATCTTGTTGCGCTGCTTGCGGTTGAGGCCTACGACGTCGTCGGGGGTCTTGGCCGTCATCACGCCCATGCCGTAGGTGCCGGCATCGGCTTTCACCACCACGTAGGGCGTGTCCTTGATGCCGTATTCGAGGTACTTGGCGCGAACCTGCGCAAGCAG
>CANJRC010000186.1 GCA_947476535.1 Betaproteobacteria bacterium | reverse complement strand
GAGGCCGCCGAACATGACGCCTGGTTCCGTCGCCAGGTGCAGGTCGGGTTGGACTCGGCCAATGCGGGTCGTCTGGTGGCTGCTGAGGACGTGGAAGCCGACTTTGCGACACGCAGGGAGGAGACCCGCCGCAAACTCCAAGCGAAATCGTGAGACTTTTCTGGACCCCAGACGCTATAGAAGACCGCCGTTCGATCTACGACTACATCGAGGCCGACAACCCGAGCGCTGCATTGGCCCTCGATGAACTCTTTTCCGAGAAGGCCAACCGACTGATTGATCATCCGGGCCTTGGCCGAATCGGTCGCGTTGCAGGTACGCGAGAGTTGGTGGCGCATCAGAACTACATCTTGATCTACGACACCGTAGCCGACTACCAGGTTCGCATCCTGCGGGTACTTCACGCCGCAAGGCAATGGCCGCCGGCAAGGGCGCAGGCTTGGTGAGGCCACCACAATAGCCATCAACACTCTTCATGCAGATTGGTAAAGCGGTAAATATTTATCGCTTTAACCGCCAGCATTTAACTTTCGGCGCGGCGCAGATCGTGCGGAACAACAAGGGTCGGAGTCAATTCACAACCGGCTGACCGTCCTATCGACCGGTCAGCCGTTCCATCCGCTTGCTACTTTCGGCAGCGCTTTAAAAGGCGGATGCTGCCGCGTGCGTCCTTCACCCGACCAGCAGCGATGTCATCCAATCCTTGGCTAGCCGCGTCAATTAGCGCCAAGTAGCTTTTGTCGTTTTTGGCGATCATCTCGCCGGACCCTGCCATAACCTGTTCGCTCAATTCCGAAGAATTGGCGAGCGCATCAGACCGCGGGACAAGATCTTTCGGGAGAGTTCCCATGAATCGCCTCCTTTCGCCAGACTGGCAGCGCACGTTCTGTGCAAGATATTGCGCGCGATTGGCGTAGCAGGCGTGGGAATTGAACGGGAATCCGTCCCCCGGCAAGCCCCGGCCTTAAGATAGCTGCCGTGAAACCCGAAGCCCCCGCTCCCTCCCCGGCCGCCCCGGCCACACCCCGATGATAGTTCAGTAGATTCGGTAATTTCTGATTCAGTGACTTAGAACACTGCTGTGTTGATTTATGTTGCAACGACATAGCGCCAGAGCAACCCAAAAACTCCTCGACACCAGCCCGACAAACAACCAAACCCGCGCCCGTATAATCCGGGCACTGTGAATCCCGATGCGTATGCCCCGGCTGATATGGCCCTTCAAGTAACGCAGTGAGTCCTTCTTCATCAAGGCGCCTGACCGCGGCCAAGCTGTTCTGGGTGGCTTTGTTCATCCCGGTCAACCTGCTTCTCCTGCCCGCCTGGTTTGCAATAGCAAACGTTCCGCCCCGCCTCGACGTGACACCCGCGATCGTCGCGTTGGTGAAAATGATGTACTTCCTGTCCGTGTGCTGGGGATTCTATGTGCTGGCGAAACTCTGGCCCGGGCTTGCCGCGCTGCCGTCAAAAGCAGCAGCGATGGGCTACCGGCTGGCGGGCCTGGCCAGCATTGGCGCCCTGATGGTCGTACACGCCCCCGCCATCCACCGCTACGGCGATCTGGAGCGGATGGTGTACCGCGAAGTGCGCGCAGCGAACCCGTCAACCCCTGTAGCGGCGGGCCCGGGTGTCCAACTGGACCGGATCCGGCTCGGGGCACGCGAGATCACCTACGAGTTCACATTGACCGCAGTGGCAGCCAGCCAGGTGGACCCCGGAAAAATTCGCGAGTCCATCCGCGGACCCTTGATGGCGGCAATCTGCGCCGACAGGAAGCTCGTGTCCACGCTGAATCATGACCTAGCGCTGCACTACGCCTATCGGGACAAGGATGGCAAACCGCTTGCCGACTTCTCCGTGATGCGCGAAAACTGCGCCCGCACCCCCGGCTAAACCATGGCGCATCCCGACCTCCAGCGTTTTCTGCCTCGAAACGGTATCGACTCGGGAACACTGGAAGCATTGAAGTGGTTGGCTGTTGCTCTCATGACCGCCGACCACATCAACCGGCATTTGCTGGGCAGCGCCTACCCCGTGATGATGCAAATGGGCCGCCTGGCCATGCCGCTGTTCGCCCTGATCCTCGCCTATAACCTGGCGCGACCGGAAGCCTTTTCCGGCGGAGCGGCCATGCGGGTGCTGCAAAAGCTGTCGGTGTTCGCGGTGCTGTCCTGCCTGCCCTACATGGAATTGAACCATGCACCCAACGGCTGGCAACAGCTGAACATCCTGTTCGCGCTGGGTGCCGGCACCGCCTGCGTCATCCTGCTGGAACGCCCGACACCACGGCGGCAGCTCGCCGCCATTGCGCTCTTCGCCGTCGCCGGCGCACTGGTGGATTTCGGCTGGGCAGGCCTCGGCATTTTCATCTCCGGCTGGTATTTCTTCCGTTCGCCACGACTGTTCTGGGCCGCCGCCCTGATTGCCTTCATGCTCATGCTGAGGTTCGGCAACGCCAATGACTGGGCCATGGCTGCCCTACCCGTGTTCTGGCTGGGCTTTCAAGTTCACCTCAAGTTCCCGCGCTGGCGCAACGCGCTGTATTACTACTACCCCCTGCATTTGGCTGCGATCGGCGCGTTGAAGATCCTGGTCTTTGGGACTTAGGGAGCCACTGAACAAGGGGGCTACGCCCCCTCGTAACTCCCCCATCTCAGAGGGAACCCTGAACCTTCAAGCTTCGAAATTGGACTTGATCAGCGATTCCTTAGCCATCCCTGGTTAATAAACAGGGTCGTAGGGTCGGAGACAATTTTCATGCAATCCTCCGCGTCGAGTTTCACTTGCCTATCGCATCGACGTTGGTCAGCCCCAATGTGACTGAAAATCAAACGACACCTGCCGGTGGTGCCTGATCGCGAGCAAGTACAAATTCGCGTCGATCTGTGTATATAGCTCGAGCTCTGCGCGCGTGGCTGGGTCCATCGCACTCCAGGCGAGCTCGTCGCGCGTTACCGGAAAGCCACCCTCGGCAGCGGTCTTGATGGTCTTCGCCTTGTAGATCTGGTACGGGACGAGAAAACCGTCGCGAATGGCGTCCTTGAGCTTGTAGCCGTAGGTCGGCGCCTCGACCTCGAAAAAGCGCAACGTGTCGCGGATGGTGAGCTTGTCCTCGTCATCGCCGAAATCGTCAGGGTTGGCGATGCACGGCGTGGCGGTCAGGCCGACCTGCACGCCGTCGAAATGCTTGAGAACGCCGCTCCACTTTCCGTAGATCGAGCGGTGGCACTCATCGGAAATCACGAGATCGAAATAACCGGACGAGTACTCGTGATAGATGTTCACCATGCTTTGCAGAGGGGTGATGGTGATGCGCTTTTCATCCTGGAAACGCCGGCCGGCGCGCAGCACGTAAGCCGGAAAATCGACCAGGTGCTCGGCGAATGCGTCCTCGGTCTGCTTGGCAAGCGGGATGCGGTCGACTAGGAAGAGAACGCGGGTGATGGCATTCGCTTCGGCCTCGGCGGAGTTGATGGCCGCCCCTTTTGGCCTCGATCACGGCGAGCGCCCGACCGTGACGGTCGCAGAGGACGTAGTCGGCCTTGGTCTTGTCCGGGAGGACGTACTCGAAGCGCACGGCGTTCGGATTCAGCACGTCCCAGCCCTGGTCCTTGAGCTGGGCGTCGATCTTGACGCGTGAAAAGGCTTCGTTCGTTCCCGGCATGACGATTCCCGCGCTACGCTGGTTGCGGTTGGCCGGTCGGGGATTTTTCCGGCTTGGTCGGGAGCGTCTTGATCTCCGTGCCCGCATCTTCCTCGGCTATCCGCACGTCGTAGAGCGCCTGCAGATTCATCCAGAACTGCGGGCTCGTGCCGAACCAGTGCGCGAGACGAAGAGCGGTATCGCCGGTAATCGAGCGCTTTCCGTTGATGATCTGGCTGATGCGGTTCGCGGGCACCCGGATCTGCCGCGACAGCTCGGTCGGGCTGACGCCGAGTTCGCCAAGTTCGTCGGCGAGAATTTCGCCGGGGTGGATCGGTGTGCGGGCCATGGACAGGTTCCTTTCAGTGCTTTTCGCGATAACTCTGGATCATTGGCGGACAACGTAGTCAGACATACGATGTACGTCAAGCGTAAATCCGTCTTCCCGCCGCGCCCGGCCCTTAATGCGACATCTAAGGTGGCGCATATCGGTTCTATTTGGCGCAATAGCGGTCAAAACTTGGGCCTGGTGCTTATTATGTATCTTAAGGTATTGAAAGGCAATTACTATGCCTTATAATACATCTCATGAAGCCAAGTCTCCACGAAACCATGCGAGCGCGCCGGCTGGCCTTGGGGCTGTCGCAGGCCGAGGCTGCGCGCCGCAGCGGCATTCAGCAACGGCAGGTGTCGACCTTCGAGCGCGGGGGAGACGTC
>CANJRC010000185.1 GCA_947476535.1 Betaproteobacteria bacterium | reverse complement strand
TTGTCGGCATCGAGGCTGGCGATCACGCGGTCTAGCAGCCGTTCCCGCTCTGCGGGGGGAAGGCGAAGGACCTCAAGTTCCAAAGCTTCGACTGGTAGTGACATTTTGGGAACCTCAATATGGGTGGTTCGATCTGCGTAGCTTGCCACAAGGCGGTGTAATTGACATGTTCTCGCGGCACCTTTGCCAAAGGCGAGGTCTAACGTCTGAATTGTGCGGCGCCGACAGGCGTCCGCACCAATGAATAGTTAGCCGACGAGCTTGTCGTACTCGCCATGAGTACCAAGCCAATACCAATGGACGCCGTCTGGTACAGGAAGCCCCAGTGCCCTGTAATAGAGGCCAACTCTGACGCTGTGATATTTACCATTTCCAACCGTCTTGAAATGCAGCGATGGGTGCGCCGGATCGGTCTTGAGCTGAGCGTAATTCCGGTGTGCGAGGGCTTGAACGTCAGCGGGTAATTCGTCGAGACACTGCCAAAAGCGCTTTGACGCTGTGTGTTTCAAATCTCTCGCACCGAGCCAGCACGATAGTCGGCAAGTGCTTCGGTAGCCAGTCCGTCAAGCTTGCCGGCGGCAGCATCTTGCTCGATTTGCTTATCCCACGCGGCGGCATCGAACTCAGCGAACCATCGCCGGAACTCCGCTAGCTCCGAAGGGGGCAGTGACTCCACCGCCTTTTCAATTGACTTTACGTTTCCCATGCTTCACTCCTATCGGGACAGGGCCAGTTGAAGTATGCGGCAAGTCAGTGCCAAGGCGCAAATTCGTCGGCTAACGTAATGTCGGGCGCAGTTTGGCTGGATACCCTGGGCGAGTGCGCCCTATCCTGGTCACGTGCGTCGGCGAAGATCCTTTTGCCTTCTGGCTTCCCGAGCATATACTGTATATAAACACAGTAATATCCAATCGTGAAAAACGTCACCCAATTGCGACCTACCCGGCCTGCAACACCGCTGCCGGTGTTGCGCTCGGTCCGCCTGTTGGATCAGGTGCGTGAGCGGATCCGCTATTTGCATTACAGCATACGCACCGAGGATGCGTACGTCCACCGGATAAAGGCGTTCATTTACTTCCACGGTCGCCGCCACCCTGGCGAGCTCGGTGGTCCTGAAGTCGAGGCGTTTCTGATTGGCCGGCCACGGCGTGAGGCGCGATTGCCGGTGGTATTGTCGGTCGATGAGGTGACGCGCATCCTGACGCTGCTGCAGGGCGAGCAGCGTCTTTTTGGCCAGTTGCTGTATGGGACCGGCATGCGCATTACCGAAGGCCTGCAATTGCGCGTCAAAGACATGGATTTCGATCAGCGCAGCATCGTGATTCGTGCCGGGAAAGGCGGCAAGGACCGCTCGGTCATGATGCCGCTGACGCTGGTGGCATCATTGCGCGAACAGTTGGCACGGGCACGCGTTTTATGGTCGATGGACTGTGAGTCGGGGCACAGTGGTGTATGGATGCCGGGAGCACTCGATCGCAAGTATCCCTGCGCAGGTGCGTTGGGCCTGGTTCTGGGTCTTTCCGCAGGCCGACCATTCCGTCGATCCGCGCACGGGCGTTGTGCGCAGGCACCACATGTACGACCAGACCTTCCAGCGCGCCTTCAAGCGCGCGGTTGGGCGCGTCGGGGTGAACAAGCCTGCCACCCCTCATTCGCTGCGCCATTCTTTTGCAACGCACCTGCTGCAGGCGGGTTACGACATCCGAACGGTTCAGGAACTGCTGGGTCATTCAGACGTGAGCACAACCATGATCTACACACATGTGCTCAAGGTCGGGGGCGGAGGTGTGCGCAGTCCGGTGGATTCGTTGCCAGTGATTTACTCACCTGGAATACTTGGAACCAGTTGAAAAAATCATTTTGCGACTGCCCAATTCAGGGGATCAAGGAACCTCTCTGGGACAGCCCGCGCTTTTCGAAAACCGTCGTGTTTGCCGCAGAGGATATCGCGACCTTATCCTGACCCGTAATGTGATTCGGTCGCGATTTCCAGTCAGGAATCAGGTGATGACTTCAAACGGATGGCCCTTAATCTTCGTGATCATGGGACAGCAGACCATCAGCTCGTTCACTCCTCGCCGAGCCCGTCCTTCCCCACCTTCACCAGCACCGGCCGCGGCGCGAGGAACGTCGGCAACAGCACGCTGTGCTGGCCTTCGCCGCCGGCCACCAGCAGCGTGAAGTCGCCGGGCGCATCGGCCATCGGCACCATGCCCGACGGATTGCTCTCGGCGAAGGCCCATTGCGGCCTGCGGACCTTGAGCACGTCGTCCACCGTCTCGGGGCTGAAGGCGGAGAGCGGCAGCCGGGCCTCCTCGAAGAGGCGGCGCTTGACGTCTGCCTTGGTGAGGCCGGCCTGGGCGAGGATGCGCGCGTGCTCGATGCCGAACACGATCACCGGGCCGTAGCCGAGCTGCGCATTCTGCATGCCCGGTGTCGATATGGTGCGCGCGATCATGCCCAAGAGGTCATCGGCGTTGCGGCTGGCGAAGTCGAGCAGGTTGAACTGCGCCGTCACCGAGATGGCGGTCACGGTGCTTTCATCGGCTCGGCAGCCCAGCTCCACGTGCAGGTGTTCCCAGGGCGAGGTGTTTTCGGTGATGCAGATGCCGGCCTTCATGCCCTGGCCCTGGGTGGCCATGTCGCCGTCGCCGGGGCGGCAGTCGCCCACCGCGATCATCATGAGGCGCATGGCGCGGCCGATGGTGATATTGGCGCGGTGAAATGCGCCGAACACGTCGTTTCCACCCTGGATGCCGACTGCATTCGCGATGGGGCCGCTGGCGATGAGCAGCGGTGCCGCGGCGTTGGTGGTGGTGTTGACGCCGAGCAGGTTGAACTCGGGGCGCAGCATGGCGCGCGCGGCGGCCACCACCACCGGGAAGGTCGCTGGCGCGCAGCCCGCCAGGGTAGCGCACACGGCGAGGCTCTCCAGCGTCAGCGGCCGGCCCTTGGGCGGCACTTTGCCGAGGATGCGCTGGCGCTGCGGTGCGAGCGGCCCGAGCATGCGCTCGACGCGGGCTTCGGTGGGCGGCACGATGGGCAGGCCGTCCAGCCAGCCGCGGCTGCGATAGAGGTCGGCCACGGCCTCCTCGTCGCCGTCGAGCTCGATGCGTTCGAGAGGCGTGTTCGCGGGCGCTGACGCGATCGCTGTATCCAATGCGGTGTCGGCGGCGACCGGCGCGAAGATCGCTTGCTCGATTCGGTCCTGGTACTCGGCCATCGCCTCATAGGCGGCGGTGCGTTCCTCGATGGAGATGGCATGCGGCAGCACCTGCGTGCGCAGGAGCGGCATCGGCAGGTCGAGGCTTGCCGAGACGCGCTCGGCGAGCGGCACGAACGCATCGGTGACGAAGGTGAGCGTGGGCACGCCGGCCTTTTCGATCTGTACGCTGTCGTGGACACTCCACGACGTGCAGGCCCCTCAATTGGCCAGCGCGGTGACCACCAGGTCGCAGTGCTTCAGTTCCTCCAGCATGGCTGCCGTCAGCGGCTCGCCGGCCTGCGGCTTCGAATGCGACACCGAGTCGGCCGCGATCCCGCGCACAGCAAGCGCGTCGAACACCGACTGGATGATGGCGTCGCCATTGGGCTTGCCGTTGTGCAGGAGGCCCACCTTCAGCCGCTTGCCCGGTTGCGGGCGCGGCGCCGGGCGAGCCTGCGACACCGGCATGGGCGCGACGGGAAGCACGAATTTCATGGCGGATCTCCTGTTCCCCGAAGGGTGTGGGGCGGTGCCCGATTGTGCAGACCGGCCGGGGTGCAGTCAATGACGCGATGCATAGCAAATCCTGTGGCGACGGCGATGCCGGCCGGATATGATGGGAGCGGCACAACCTTGGAGGAGATCAAGATGAACAGGCTCGTTTCGGCGGCAGTGATTGCCGCAGGTATGCTCGCTACCGTGGCGTCGGGCATTGCGCTCGCGCAGACATACCCCTCGAGGCCCGTGCGCATCATCATCGGCAATCCGCCGGCCTCTGTGGTGGATGTCACCATCCGCCCGGTGGCCGAGGAGTTGACGCGTCGCATGGGCCAGCCGGTGATCGTCGAGAACCGGCCCGGCGCCAATTCGCGGATCGGCGCCAAGGCCGTGGTCGGTGCTTCGCCCGATGGCTACACGCTGTTCTACAGCCTAGTGATGCAGAGTCATTCGCTGTTCGTACGCGAGAACGCGGTGGATGCGGGCAAGGACCTCCTGCCCGTATCCCAGCTGGTGTCCACGCCATGGGTCCTGGTCGTCCGGTCTTCGCTCCCGGTGACCACGCTGCAGGAACTGGTGGCCTATTCGAAGGCGAACCCGGGCAGCCTCAAGCATGGTTCGCCGGCCGCCATCGTCGACATTCCGATGAAGGTTCTCGGCGATCGCGCG
>CANJRC010000184.1 GCA_947476535.1 Betaproteobacteria bacterium | reverse complement strand
CAGCTGGGCTTCAAACTGGCGGGTGAAACGGGCTTCGTGCGGCAAAAGGCCCAGGCCGCCAAGCAAAGTGATTTCGAACCACTGCCCACCCTCATCGGCGTGGTACTTGTACCAAGCCTCGAACAGGGCGAACTCAAACTCGCTGAACAGCCAGCGCACGGTGATGCGCGTGGGCGTTTGCCGAAAGCGGCGCCGTTGCCGCGCCGGACCCGACTCCATGTCGGTGCGCAGTACCGCCTCTTGTGGCGTCAGGCCATAGCCCTCGACAGAAGGCAACGGCAGTGTTGTAGGCCAGGTGATGTTCATCCACACCTCCTCATCGCATGGCTCCTGCAGCCGGGTTCAGCCCGTAGCGGCGCTCCAGCGTCGGCGCCAGGCCGGAACCCTGCGAGATCGACCGGGCCATGCGCGCTTCCATTTGTTCGACGATGACATCGAGCCGCGTGCTGCCATCGGGCTGCTGTTGCTGCTCGACGCGGGTTTCCACCCCGCTGGCGCGGTTGATCACGTTCACTTCCACATTCACCTGTGGTTTGGTGGCAACTGCCCCACCCAGTGCACGCAATTGCCCCGGCGTGAACACCGCTTCCCCCTGGCGCGCGATGATGGGCACTTCGCCCGAGACCAGGCCGCCGGTGTGGAAGCGGCGCGCACCGGCGAACAGGGTGGCACTCACCTGACGCGATGGCAGGCCATCGGCACCCAAGAGACCCCCGCTGTGCGCGATATTGGCGTTCACGCCCATCAGATCCCCGGAGCCCAGAGGCAACGCGGCACTGGCCGCCGGCGCAAACAGGCTCATCGCAAAGTTCGCCAGCGGCAAGGTGATCGCGCGCTGGATCTGGATGCGGATCAGGTCACTGATGATGGAGTTGGCCAGGCTGTTGAAGTCCAGCTTGCCGGTCATCACAAACTGGGTGAGCGCGTCCTCCATGGATTTGAAGGCGCCCGTCACCGCGCGCTCGGCCTGCTTGGCGGCATTCGTCGCATCTTCGATATAGGTGCGCAAGGCCGCCTTGGCCCCGAACTCGGTGCTGCGCTGGTACTCGGCGTTGGCCCGAATGAGGTTCTCCACAATGGGGAGCTGACGCGCCAGGGCGTCGTTGATGGCCTCGACGGTCTGGGCACGCAGATCGGCGTCCTGGATTTGGCTGGCCTCCTTGCGCGCGGCGGTGGCGGATTTTTCTAATTCGTTGCGGGCTTGCAGGACGGCTCGTTCGCTCGCCGACAGATCCAGCATCTCGCGCTGCAACTGCAGGGCCTCGATGCGCTGACGGTTGCTGCCGATCAGCCCTTCGGTGATCTTGCGAGCGGCCGCTTCTTCTTTTTCGTAAGCATCGAAAGCCTGGTTGGCGGCTTTCTGCCGCTCAATGGCTTCGAGCACCTGGATGTACTGCTCGGCTTGCGCCGCCACCCCCTGGTAGCCCTTGGCCTCGATCTGCAAGGCACGCGCACGCAGCTCGGCCGCTTCGCCTTCCTGGGTGCGCAAGAGCCGGGTGCGTAACTGGTTGAGGAAGGCCTCGCCCTCATCAGGTTTGGCGGCAACCGACGGCCTGGCAAAGGCGCTCAGGTCCAGATTGGCGGGTGGCCGGGGCGCTCGCGGCACGGTCGGCAGGAAGCGGTCGTAGATGGCCTGAACTTCCCGGGCCTGCGCTTCGGTGTCGAGCACAAACCGTTGGCCCATGACGCGCACCGTGCGGCGCTGCTCGTCAAAGAACTTGGCGACCCGGTCGGCGTAGCCAGGGTTTTGATTGATGTTGAAGAGCCGGTCATTGGCGGCACGCACATAGTCGTCACGTGCCGTTTGCAATTTGGCGATTTCGGCATCGATGGCCTTGGGGTCCAACCCCATCGCCTTGCCCGAGCGCAGCATGTCCGTCTTGAACCAGGTCTCAATGTCCTTGCCCACCACTGACAGGCTGTCAAACGGTTGGGCAATGACGCGCTTCAAGAGCACCGCCGACTCGGCGATGAAGGCCAGGCCCGATGCAACGGACTCGAGGAAGGTAATGGTGGCCTCCCGGTTGGCCGTAATGCGCTGCAACTCATTGCTAAAGCTGCCCGTCTCGGTCTGCGCCAGGATGACATGCTCAGTAAAGTCCGCCAGGATGGGAATGACCGCTGCGCCGATCTGGCGCTGTACGCCCTCGAAGATGGCCGAGAGACGCGTGAGGTTGTCGTTGAAGACCTCGGATGCACGGGCGACGTCTTCGGACATCACGAGGCCCAGGCGCTGGGCTTCTTCCATCAGCGCCGTAATGCCCTCTCGTCCCTGGTTGAGGAAGGGAATGATGGCCAGACCTTCCTTGCCGAAGAGCTTGACAGCCAGTGCTGCCTTGTCTGCGCCGTCGGGCATGGTTGCGAATTTTTCGGCCAGGTCGAGCAGCACAGCTTCAGTCGGACGGATTTGTCCATGCGCATCCGTGGCTGAGATGCCCAAGGCCTTTAGGGCGGCGCTGCCTTCATCGCCATTCACCTGGGTGTCGAACATGGCAACTGACAGTTTCTGTAGCGCCTTGGTCAGTCCTTCGGTGGTGACATCCGACAGCTTGGCTGCGTAGTCCAGCGCGGTGAGCGCTTCGACAGAAACGCCGGTCTTTTGCGAGAGTTTGAAGAACTCGTCGCCGACCCGAGCCACCGGCATGACCAAGGCCGTGATACCCACACCCAAGGCAGCGATGCTGGCGCCGGCGATCAGACCAGCAGGACCGAGTTTGCCCAGGACCGAACCCAACAGACCCAGACGCTCGGTGGCGGCTTCAAGCTGGAATTTCGCATCGTTGGCTGCAGACGACAGCAGTTTCAGACCACCAGACGCTGGCGTGGCAGCCGCCTCGATCCTTTTGAGCGAGCGCTCCCCCTTTTCACCGATCTCGGACAGCTCGGCTTTGACCTTGCCGCCGTCGACCACGGACAGGCGGATGGAGAGGTTGCGTTCGGCCATGGACTCAGTCAGGAATGCGGGTTAATATATGCGCACATTTAAATGCGCATTGAGAATGCTATGCCAGCCACACAAACTACCCGCCGCGCACGCACAGGCCTGCCTGGCAAACGAGCCACCAATCTGAGTCTGAGCAGCGACGTGCTGGAAGCTGCAAAGGACCTTGAGATCAACATTTCTCAGGTCTGCGACAACTACCTGCGTGATCTCGTGCGGCGCGAGCAAGAGCGCAAATGGCGTGCAGATCACGCCGACTTCATCGCCGCCTACAACGCGACCGTTGACGCCGAGGGCTTGCCACTGGACGAATGGAGAAGCTTCTGATGGCGCGTTTTGATGTGTATGCCAATCCCGGCAGTCATGCCTCGACCACGCCCTACTTGCTGGATGTGCAGAGTGATCTGCTCGATGGCCTCGACACCCGGATGGTGGTTCCGTTGCGCAGCCTTAATGCATTCCCGAAGGTGAAACTGTCGACTCGGCTCACACCGGTGCTGACCATCCGGGGCGAAGAGTTGCTAATGGAGACACCCAAGATGGGCGCAGTGCCTCAGCGAGTCCTGAAGAAACCGGTGACTTCGCTTTCCAGTGAACAGGCGCAAATCTCCGCAGCCCTGGATTTTCTTTTCCAAGGGTATTGAACCCACAGGCGCAACGGCATGACACCGCCGCATATCGCATGGATGGAAACGGCTCTCCAGGGCCTTGCTTTTTGGATCGGGCATCGGCGAGCGCTGTTTCGACATTACCCTCTCCCGGAAGGAGCACTGGTCGCTGAAGCATGCAACCTCTTGCAGGCAAACAAAAAAGATGACCTCGTACTCAAACCAGAGTGCATGTACAAAAATCTCGTACCCACGGGTTGCCTACCCAAGGAGATTTCCCGTCAGGCACGCGCTGATCTGGTGGTCTGTGATCTCGATGCGCGACAAGCTGATCGCAGCCAGAATATTTCGGCTCACGTCAGGTTTGTTCTTGAGGTCAAGCGCGCTGATGCGCCAAAGCATCTAATCAACGAGGATTTGCGGCGTCTACAGGGCTTTTTACGCGCATCGTCACCAGAAGTCCGTGCGTTCCTGCTCATTGCCAGCGAAGCGAACTCGCCCAAGATGTTTGTCAAAGACGGGAAGGCTATCCGGGGGAAAGTGCCAATTGATGGAAGCCCCGGCCATTTCATTGTGCGCCGAGCACTGAAGGCTTCCGGCAGTTTTTCTAGCAAAGCATCTGCGCACTATGCGTGTCTGGTAGAGGTATTCGCTCCCAACTGACGCCATTCTGGTCAGCCACGTTCTTCCAGGGTGTCCATCAGGCCCGCCTCGACTGCTGGAAAGAGATCGATTGCCGTCGCGCGATCGAGCCCCGTGCACTCGCAAACCAGCATCCAGGCGTTCAAATCAAGCCCAACCACGCGGCCCTGCGCCATGCGCAACTGGCT
>CANJRC010000183.1 GCA_947476535.1 Betaproteobacteria bacterium | reverse complement strand
GTCCGGGTGCTTCGACACCCCGTTGGGGCGCACGCCGTCGCCTTCCGGCGCCTCGACCTTGATCACGTCCGCGCCATAGTCGGCGCAGATCTGCGTGGCATACGGGCCGAACAGCACGGTGGTGAGGTCGATGATGCGATAACCCGCCAATGGGCCGAGCGGCGCCGCTGCGGATTGCCTACCTGCCGAATTGTCGCTAATCATGCTTGCGCCCGACTCAGGCCTTGGATGGCGCGGCGGACTTGGTGAACTCCACATGCAGTTCCTTCATCCCGCGCAGCCAGAAATTCGGGATGTGGCGGAAATTGTTCTTACCCTCCGGCAGATGGATCTCGTCGAAGCGCTCGACAATGGCCTTGAAGCCCCACAGCAGTTCGCGACGCGCCAGCGGCGCGCCCAGGCAGTGGTGCACGCCCGCACCGAAGGCCATGTGGCTGGCGGCATTCTTGCGATCGAGGTCGAGGGTTTCGGGCTCCGGAAAATGCCGTGCGTCGCGGTTGGCCGAGCCGTAGCGAAGGTCCACGGTGGCCCCCACCGGGATGGTGACCCCGTGCAATTCGTATTCCTTCTTCACGATGCGGATGCGGCTTTGTACCGGGCTGTCCAGGCGCAGCACCTCCTCGATGAAGGGCCGCAGGTACTTGTCCGGGTCGGACTTGAGCTTCTTCCACGCCTGCGGATTTTGGTGGATCAGCACGAGGCCGGCAGTGAACGAATTGGTGCTGGTCTCGCTGCCGCCAACAAAGGTGTCGGCCATCATCTCGCCGTGCAGCTCGTTGTCGTTGAGCGGGCGGCCCCATCCGGGCACCTCGTTATTGACGAGGTCCGACAGCAGCGTGCCATCGGGTTCCTTCCTCAAGCGCTCGAAGTAGGCCTGGAAGTAGTGCTGTGCCTCGATCTCCTTGTTGATGGCGTCCCAATACGAGGCATCGTCATCGACCATCAGGCCGGTGCGGCGCACCCAGGAGTCGGTCCACCCCTTGATCATCCAGATGTCCTTGTCGGGCACGCCCATCTGGCGGCCGATGATGATCAGGGGCAGCGGCACGGCGAACGCATTGTAGAACTCGCACTTGCCATCGTCGATGAACTTGTCGATCAGGCTGTGGGCGAGCTGTTCCACTGCGGGGTCGAGCTTCTTGAGGCGGCTCTCGCGAAACACATGGTCGAACATGGCGCGCACCTGCGCATGCTTCGGGTTGTCCATCAGCGCCAGCGTCGGGGCGGGCAGCCAGCCCTTCTCGCTCAGGTATTCCTGCACCTTGGCCGCCCGTTCCTTGTTTACTTGCTCGGCTTCCTTGCCGCGCTGGCTGGAGAAATGCGTGGTGTCGCCAAGGATGCGTCGCACATCGTCGTAGCGGGTGACGACATAGAACCCGGTCTTGGCGTCCTTCCAGACCGGCGCTTCCTCGCGCAGCTTGTGGTGCAGGTGGTAGGGGCACTCCTGCATCTCGATGTCGAAGAAGGTCGCATCATCCAGTGACTTCGGGATGATGGGATTTTCCATCCGGTTGATCTCGCGGTCGTTTTCAGCCATGGGGGGTTCTCCTCGTGTCTCTTGAAGCTTGTTTCGCAATCGAGGGTGCAGATAGGTTACTGGCTCCCCTCATGGTGAGTACGACTCAGGCGGATTCTATCGTTCGTGGTGCGTGACCGCCAATAAGATGCGCAGTGCGGGCACGGCTTGCAAAATTGCGCGGATTGGGGAGAAATGAGCTATAAGACAACCCGGCTACGGCCCAATCTGGAGGAGAAGTTCATGCGTTCCCTTGTCAAAATTTTTTGTCACCTGTCAGCCTGTTTGGCAGTCCTTGTCATCCCGACTTCCTCGGTGTTTGCACAGGCTTCGGGGAGACCGCTTACCCTGGTTCACCCGTTTGCGCCCGGTTCGCCGGCGGAGGTGGTCGGTCGCTGGATGATGCCGGGGCTGACCGAGCGGCTCAAGACCCAGGTGATTCTGGAGAATCGGAGCGGTGCCGGAGGGCAGATCGGCGTCACCAGTGTCATCAACTCCGCCCCGGACGGAAACACCGTGCTGTTTACATCGAACGGCGTCGCCATCGACCAGGCCGTCAAGTTGAAGCCCGCCTATGATCCGATGAAGGAACTGCGGCCGGTCACGCGGGCCATGTACGGCGCCCTTGCCATACACATCAATCCGACGGTCCCGGCCAATACGCTGGGCGAATTGATCGCCTATGCCAAGGCGAATCCGGGCAAGTTGAATTATTCGCACGCGGGCGTGGGTACCTTTACCCATATGGCGGTGGAATTGTTCAAATACTCCGCCGGTGTCAACATTGTGGACGTGCCCTATCGCGGTGGCGCAGAAATGGCCACGTCGACCATGTCGAACTTCACGCAACTGCACATGCTTCCGCCGTCCAACACCATCGAATTCGTGAAATCCGGCAAGTTGAAGATGCTGGCGGTGGGCGCGCCCCAGCGCCTGGCAATGGTGCCGGATGTGCCGACCGTCTCCGAAGCGGGTGTGCCCGGTTATGAAGCGCTGGCCTGGTACGGGCTGTTTGTGACCGCGACCACGCCCAATGACGTGCTTGACCGGCTGGAGAAGGCCTTCGTCGGTGTTTTGAGTGAGCCGGATATCGTCCAGAAAATACTGTCCATCGGTTTCGTCCCGGTCGGCAATACGTCCGAGCAATTCCGCCGCCAGCTCGAGAACGAGATCAAGTTGTGGAAGGACGTGGTTGCGAAGGCCGGGATTCCGAAGAACTGACGTACAGCGTTGAGGCGGGTGCTACGGGGTCACCCAACGCGACAACCGTTCCACCCAGTCAATGCGCGCCGCGTTGTCGGGCAGGTCGAGGGGGACCTGCATGACCACATGCTCGAATCCGGCTTCTTGAAATTTCGCGAGTCCGTCTTTCACGGCGGACTCGTCCGTGGCCACCGGGCCGCGCACCCATAGCTGGAACGCCGACTTGTCGCGCCCCGCCGCTTCCAGTTCCCGATGCAATGCCGAACGGTAGTCGATGGCTGCGGCAAGCTCGCAAGGTGGGCCGTACCAGCCGTCACCGATGCGCGCCGCGCGTCGCAGGGCCTGCTCGCCGGCCCCACCCATGATGATTGGCATGGGTTGCGTGAGGCCGGGCGACATCTGCAGTGGATCGAATTGGTACCACTCGCCCGCGTGCTCGACGGGTTGCCCCGACCAGAGTTTTTTCATGACGGCGAGCATTTCATCGGTGCGTGCTCCGCGGCGCTCGAATTTCGCGTCGACCGCCGCAAATTCCTCGCGCATCCAGCCGATGCCCACGCCCATCAGCACGCGGCCTCGGGACAGCTCCTGCGCCGTGCCGGCTGCCTTGGCAACCACGAAAGGATTGCGCAGCGGCAGCACGAATACGCCGACCCCCAGCCTGATGCGCGTCGTCACGGCGGCCAGGTGGGAAAGCATCACCCAGGCGTCGGCGAAGGGCGTGTCGGGCAGGAAGCTCGGTCGCCCGGTGCTGCGATAAGGGTAATTCGCTTCGAATGCGAGCGGCGCGACCAGGTGCTCGGGAATCCACAGCGCCTCGAACCCGAGTTCATCGGCGCGGCGCGCGATCGGGGCGTAATCGGCGATCGGAAAACCGAACACGCGGATCGAGACCTTCATCGGGTCCTTCGTCTCCGTGGAGGGCGGGTTTCCGGGCTCGGCATCACTTGAGCTTTCGCCACTTGGGTTTTCGCTTTTCGAGGAAGGCCATCGAGCCTTCGCGGAAATCCTCGCCCATCGTGAATCGAAGGTTGAAGAACTGCGAGGCACGCAGCGCCGCGTCGGCGGGCATGTCGGCAATGACGTTGAAGGCGCGGCGACCCATCTTGATGGCGGTCGGGCTCACGCGTCGGAAGGTGCGGGCATAGGCCGCAACCAGCGCGTCCATTTCCTGGCGCGTATCGACCACCTTGCTCACGAATCCGAGGGTGTGCGCCTCTTCCGCACCCATGGGTTCGCCCGTCATCATCATCTCCAGCAATCGCTTGCGGGGCAGGGCGCGCGCGAGATGCGCGACGATGATCATGGGAAATATGCCGACCTTCACTTCGGTGGCGCCAAAGGTGGCATTGCGCGTGGCGATCAGGATGTCGCACATGCCCGCCAGGCCGAAGCCGCCCGCCATCGCCGGACCGTTCACCGTCGCGATGACCGGCTTTTCCGCCCGTAGCATCAGCTGGTGCGCGTCGATGATGGGCGTGGCCCATTCCGCGGCATCGTCGGCGCTCATGTCGGGGAACTTCTTCATTTCGTTGATATCACCGCCGCCGCAGAAGGCGTCGCCCGCACCGGTGATCTCCAGTACCACGACATCCGGATCGTCCAGGTGCTGTTCCATCGCAGCGAGGATCTCCTCGGCGGTGATGCGATCGAGCGGGTTCTTCACCTTGGGCCGGTTGAGCACGATGCGACCGACGCCGTCCCTGTTCTCGACGATGACATGACGCCAGCGGGGCGAGCGGGTGGTCTTC
>CANJRC010000182.1 GCA_947476535.1 Betaproteobacteria bacterium | reverse complement strand
GCGTTCCTGCAAAAAAAATGGAACCAGCCTTTCGTCGTCGAGAATCGCCCGGGCGCCAACACCCAGATCGCCACCACGGCAGTCGTGCAATCACCCGCAGACGGGCACACGCTGCTGATGACCTCCGACACCGTTGCCTCAAACCAGGTTGTCGATCCCAACTGGCCCTACAAGGTCGCCAAGGACCTCACGCCTGTCGGCTTGCTGGCCGGCACCGGTTACACCATCATCGTAACCAACAGCATTCCGGTCAAGACCATGAAGGAACTGGTCGACTACATCAAGGCCAACCCGGGCAAGGTGAACGAGGCCATGGGCGGAACCGTGCACCTGCCCATGCTGGATCTTGAGCGACGGCTCGGGCTAAAGGACATCACCGCGGTCATCTACAAGGGAAATCCCGAGGCAACCAACGCCGTGATGAGCGGCGAGGCGCATTACTACGCGCCAGGTTCCCCGGTAACGGTGGTCAAGCTCGCCGAAGCGGGCAAGCTGAAGATCATCGCCTACACCGACAAGGAGCGTCACCGCATGATGCCGACGGTGCCCACGGTGGCCGAGTCCGGGGTAGGCCTGCCGGATTTCTCATCGACTGTATGGTTCGCACTGATGGGCCCGGCGAGCGTGCCGCAGGATATCGTCGCCAAGCTGAATGGCGGCATCCAGGAAGCGTTGAAGGATCCGGAAGTCAGCCAGAAGATCGAATCCTTCGGCCTACGGCCCCTGCTGTCCAGCGTCGCGGAAACCCAGCAGCAGGTTTCCAGGACATTGAAGACCATTGAAGAGCTGGCGGCGAGCGGCGTGAAGGTGCGCTAAGGCAGTGGGAGCAGGCGCCGCACGAAGGGCGCCTTGGGCTGTAGCCAGTCGTGCAACCGCACGGTATTCGTCGCAGCGCAAACTGTCGGGGGCGATGACCGGAAAACATTCGAATCAGGATTCCCCCTTTAACCGGAGTCTGCATGAAATCGATCATATTTTCGCTCGCGCTCACGTGTGTCGGCACAGCATTCGCACAAGAAGCCACTTTCAACACGCGACAACTGACCCCCGAAACCGCGCTGGAGGCAGCCCGCGCGGCGCTTGACAGTTGCCGCAAGGCCGGCCATCAGGTCGCGGTGGCAGTAGTCGACCGCGCCGGCGTCGCCCAAGTAATGCTGCGCGACCGCTTCGCCGGTGCGCACACACCCGAAACCGCCTCGGGCAAGGCGTGGACGGCGGTCAGCTTTCGCACCAACACCACCGACATGTTGGATTTAACGCAGCCGGGACGCCCGCAAAACGGCATTCGCAACCTGCCGCGCGTGGTCATCGTCGGTGGCGGCCTGCTGATCGAGGCGCAGGGCGCGATCCTCGGCGCGATCGGCGTTTCAGGCGCGCCAGGCGGTGACGCCGATGATGCCTGCGCCAAGGCGGGGATCACCGCCATTCGCGACAAGATAGACTTTTAGGTTGTCAGGATTAATTCCCACTTCCTAAGCCTAGATTAGGATTAGGAATTTATATGGCAGTATTATTTGCAGCGATTCCGACGTTGCGCATGCAGGACCCCGGCATTCGCGGGGTCGCGATCAGGTCGCTGAACGTTCGGCGCCCTCGAGGATTTGGTCGACCGATTGCGCGTTGACGGCCGCGCGGCGCAGCGTGCGCCACGCGGGCGCATCATTCTCCGGGGTTGCGCTGTGGAAGCGCCGTCCCCAGAACGACTCCGCCTGAATGACTAGGGAGTGCCACGATTGGCAGGCACTCTCGCCAACTGCATCCGGCAGCCAGTTCATGCCTCAGCACCCGATGGCCTCATACAACTCGGCCAACAGGAAAGGCTTTGTCAGTACACTCGTGAATCCTTGGCTGAGGAGGCTCCGACCATCGCGCGTACTCGCGTGCGCGGTGCAGGCAATGATGCGGGTTGCGGCATAAGTCTTCAAGCCCCGCAGGAGGGCGCAAGTTTCGATCCCATCCATGCCCGGCATGCTAATGTCCAACAGGATAATGTCGAACTGTTCCATTGCGGCGAGCTCTAGACAGGCGGGACCGCTGTCGGCCTCGGTGATCGCAATTTGCGGGTTAAGCCGCAGCATGCGAGACGCGAGGCCGCGATTTCCAGCGTTATCGTCAACGATCAATATCTTCATTGGGAATCGTCGCCTTTGAATCAACCGCTGCCGAAGCATTGCTGGCTGGCGAACTGGGGAGGGTGATCGTGAAGGTCGATCCCTTGCCGAGCTCGGATTCCACCGCGATCGTGCCGGACAGTAGCTGGACGAGGGAGCGACAAAGCGACAGCCCGAGTCCGGTGCCGGCGACATTGCTCTTGGCTGAACGACTCAGGTAGGAATAGTGGTCAAAGATTCTTTCAATGCTTTCCGGTGCAATCCCCACTCCGGTATCCTTTACCGAGATGCTGACCCCGCCGCCATCGACGGGTGTGCACCGAACGACGATCTCCCCTTGCAGAGTAAACTTCCCAGCATTGCTGATGAGATTGTGCATGCAGCGCTTGAGCGCAAGTGCATCAGTGCGTATCGAGACACCCTCGCAGTCCTTCAAATCCATAATAAATGCAACCCCAGCACGCTGCCAAGTCTGGCGATGCAGCACGCATACCTCCTTGACGAGCGATGCAACATCCACGCGCTGGAATTCAAGGAATTCCTTGCCTGCTTCAACACGGGCAAGATCAAGCAGCTGGCTTATCATGGTGCGCATGTCCGTAGCGCTCGTGAATATGGCTTGGGCACTCTCGCGCATGGGGCCTGCAGGGAGCCCCATCGACAACAATTGCGAGTGCCCGAGAACGCCATGCAGCGGCGTCCTCAACTCGTGTGACACGCTGGCAACGAATTCTCGTTGTGCGGCTTGGACCAAGGACATGTCACGAATCGTCTCGGCTAGCGCCCCGTGGCTTTTCAGCAACCTCAATTCAAGAACGCGCGACCACACCGCGAAGAACAGGAGGATGGCCATCGCCCCGACGATTGCAGCGCCAATGTACAGCTCGCGCCACTTTTCATCGGAATCCACTCTGAAGATACCCTGCTGGCCGCTGTCGTAGGATGCTGCGACAACGGCTGTCAATGGCATACCGGACACGGATCGATACGAAAAAATTCTGTGCACACCGTCCACGACGCTGTCGGTCTGAATCACGCCATTCCGGCGTCTCATTACATCAACATAGATGGGCGACCCCCGGAAATCCTGACTGTAGTTGATCGTGTTGCCGGCGACGCGAATGCGGGAGAATCCATCGTCGCCAAGTATGGAGATCGTTGTGCCAGCGTCGGTAATTTTTTTATAGGCATCGACGAACGTTAGTGGATTGATGGAGACCACGCCAACGGCAAGGAGTTCACCCTTCGGCGAACGAATGGCGCGGGTGATTTGCATGACGGGAAGTTTGGACACTCTGCCTACAATCACCTTCCCAAAAAATATGTCGTCCTGCAATGGATCGATCGCATCCTTATGGACCCGGAAGTGCTCGCGATCCGACAGGTCTAGGCGTTCACTTGTAATCTCCGTTCCGCTGGTAGTGGAGAGGAATATGATTCCATCGGCGCTGATGACCGCCTCCAGTGGAAAAGTATCGCGATCCACTATCTTGTTGTGTGCGACAAGCAGGGGGCGGACGCTCGCCGGATCCGACAGGTAGGCCAGACGTATCTGCTTCAGAAGATCATCGCCCCGCTTGACGGACTGTTCCACGTGCTTGGATACTGCAATCGCAAAGGCGTCAAGGCGGATTGTTTCTGAACGTTCGTATCTGGAGATCGTGTAATTGTCGAACATCATTATGCCGATGGCACTGACGACGAGCGCGACAATCATGATTACGACCAGCGGGCCCTTCAGAATATTCAGCGTGAACGCTATCTGGCTTTTGAGCGTTATGCGATCTGGCTCGCCGTTGTCGAGTTTGGCCGGCAGGACATGTGAACGATTCATTGGATCAGACTGGAACTGAAACCGTCAGGGGCTGTCCCCGTAGGTCTCCTGGCTGGATAGTCTTGAGGGCATAGCCGATGCCGCGGAAGCTGGCGATCATCCGACTGTTGCCAGCGATCACCTTAAATTTCTTGCGCAGGTGGCAGATATGCACATCCAAGCATCGGTTCAAAGGGGACCATTCCTGACCATTCAGCAAGCGGGATAATATGTTGCGATCGACAGCGTTTCCCATTTCGCGCGCAAGGGCGGCCAGAAGCTGCAGCTCCTTTTCAGTGAGCTTGACCGTGGCGCCGGCCGCGTTGGTTACCGTCTGGGACCACCAGTCGATGGTGCAGCCGTTGATCGTTAGGTGTCGCGGCTGTCCCGCAGGGCCATTGGTCAAGGGCCTCGCCCGTCGCAGCGCATTGATCATCCGAGCGCGCAGGATAGTGGCCTGGAAGGGCTTGGTGACGTAATCGTCAGCTCCGACATTCAACCCCGTTGTAATCGATTCTGAGGACGAGAGGCCGCTTATCAGGATCAGCGGCACATCCGAGCGTGCTCGGATCGACTTCGCGATGGCAACGCCGTCCTCCCCGG
>CANJRC010000181.1 GCA_947476535.1 Betaproteobacteria bacterium | reverse complement strand
TGTTGGACGGCCACATGCGCCACGAGGACAGCAGCGGCAACACCGGCGACCTCGGACCGGGCGACGTGCAGTGGATGACGGCCGCGCGCGGCATCATCCACTCCGAGATGCCGCAGCAGACCGAGGGCCGCATGCGCGGCTTCCAGCTCTGGCTCAACCTGCCCTCGGCCGAAAAAATGAAGCCCGCGGCCTACCAGGACATTCCATCGGAAAAGATCCCGGTGATCGACATGGCGCCCGGAGCGAAGGCCAAGGTCATCGCCGGCAGCATCGCCGCCGGCGGGAAGCAGGCGGTGGGCCCGATCGGCGGACAAGGCGGGCTCTCCACCGACCCGCGCTACATCGACTTTCACCTCGAGGCCGGCGCGGTGATTGACGCACCAGTGCCCGCGGGCTACAACGCTTTCGTCTATGTGTATGACGGCGATGCGCTGGTCGGGCAGAGCAAGCAGCCGGTGCCGCATCGCGCTGCGGGCCTGTTGTCGGACGGCGAGGGCGTGCGCATCGAAGCGGGCACGCAGGGCGCGCGCTTGTTGCTGCTGGCCGGCAAGCCCATCGGCGAGCCCATAGTGCAGTACGGCCCCTTCGTCATGAACACGCGCGCCGAGATCGAGCAGGCAGTGGCGGATTACCAGGCGGGGACGCTGGCGCAGGGGTGACCTGCCGGCTGTATGGAGGCGTCCGGTGTTGCAGGATGCCGTGATACCAATGATTACTATAGGGACGGGTAGGTAAGGCCACTGCTACCTATCTGATAACAATTAGCTTCATTTATTTTTCCTTTCGTCCTGCCGGTCTTGTCAACGTCAGGATCACTCTTGTTGTTGATGACTATATGACTTAGTGATATAGTTTTCCGCGATCATGTCCGTCTACGCAATAAAGACCTTCTCCCGCTGGGCACGTCGCGAAGGCGTGTCGGCGGCCGCTTTACGAGCGGCTGTTGACGAACTGACCGGCGGGTTGGTGGATGCGCGGCTTGGCGGTGGCCTCGTCAAAAAGCGGGTTCCCATGCCAGGTCAGGGTAAGCGCGGCGCTTACCGCACCATCGTTGCGGCTGACTTTCGCGGGAAGTGGTTTTTCCTGTACGGGTTCAGCAAGAGCGAGCGCGACAACATTGACGATGACGAACTGAAGGCGTTCAAGCGGATTGCCGCAGCATTGCTCGCGATGTCTTCAGAGGCGTTGGAGTCTGCGATAGAGGCTGGAGAACTGAAGGAGATAGAGAATGGCTAATCCAAGAATGAGACGGGAACTGATCGATACGGCCCGTGGGCTTTACGACCTCGGGGCGTTGGACACCAAGACCATGCGGGAGATCGAATCACTGAAGGTTTCCGCACCCAAGCTGCTGTCTGCGGCAGGCATCAAGCGCCTGCGCCTGAAGGAAAAGGCCAGTCAGGCGGTCTTTGCGGCCTATCTCAACACCAGCGTGTCCACGGTCCAGAAGTGGGAAATCGGTGAGAAGAAACCCGGCGGAGCGGCGTTGAAGCTGCTCGACCTGGTTGACCGCAAGGGCCTGAAATCGCTGGCTTGAGGTCGCGTGCACTACAAAGATCAAGAAAGAGGAGGGGTAGGGTATGCATTGGGTAGCACCAACCGAGAAAGACACCGCCAACGAAACCCTTGAAAAGCGCCTGTGGGCTGCGGCCGACCAGTTCCGCGCCAACTCTGGGCTCAAGGCCTAGCAATACTCTGGCCCAATCCTCGGCCTGATCTTCCTGCGCTTCGCCGAGGCGCGCTTCGCCAAGCGCCGCGCGGAACTTGAAAAGACCGGTGCGTCAAGCCGCCGCAGCACCTCGCGGGTGGACGACCCCACGGCCTACCATGCCGAGGGCGTGCTGTTCCTCACGCCCAACGCGCGCTTCGACCACCTGCTGCAGATGCCCGAGGGCAGCAACATCGGCGGCGCGGTCAACGAGGCTATGGCCGACATCGAGAAGCACAATGCCACGCTGGCTGGCGTGCTGCCGCGCAACTACCAGATCTTCAACGGCACGCTGCTGAAAGAGCTGCTGAAGAAGGTGTCCGAGATCCCGGTCAGCCTGGACTACGACGCCTTCGGGCGCATCTACGAATACTTCCTCGGCCAGTTCGCGCGCACCGAGGGCCAGAAGGGCGGCGAGTTTTACACCCCGGCGCCCATCGTGCGCCTGATGGTGGAAATCCTCGAGCCCTTCCATGGCCGCATCCTCGACCCCGCCTGCGGCTCGGGCGGCATGTTCGTGCAGTCGGCGCGCTTCGTCGCCGAGCACAAGAAGAACCCCGCCTCGGAACTGTCGGTGTTCGGGGTCGAGAAAACCGACGAGACCGGGCGCCTGGCGCGTATGAACCTCGCCGTGCACGGGCTGGAGGGCGACATCCGCCATGGCGGCGACGTCAACAGCTACTACGACGATCCGCACAACGCCGTGGGCGCCTTCGACTTTGCGCTCGCCAATCCGCCGTTCAACGTCAACGCCGTGGACAAGGACCGGCTGAAGGATGCGGTCGGCCGCAGTTCTAACGGAAAGGCACGGCGCTTTCCCTTCGGCTTGCCGCGCACCGACAACGCCAACTACCTGTGGATACAGTTGTTCTATTCGTCGCTCAACGACAAGGGCCGCGCCGGATTCGTCATGGCCAACTCGGCCAGCGACGCGCGCTCGTCCGAAATGGATTTGCGAAAGCAAATTATCGAAGCGCGCGCCGTGGACGCCATCGTCGCCGTCGGCACCAACATGTTCTATACCGTCACCCTGCCGTGCACGCTGTGGTTTCTGGATCGCGGCAAGGCGAAGACACCGCGTGCCGATCAGGTGCTGTTCGTCGACGCCCGCCACATCTACCGCCAGATCGACCGCGCCCACCGCGACTGGAGCGAAGCACAGGTGGCCTTCCTCGCCAACATCGTGCGCCTGTACCGTGGCGAACAACCCGACTTCACCCTCGGCGGCGACGAAGCGAAATCGAAACTCGAAGAATTGTTTTCTCCTTCCCCTGCAAAGCGGGGGAAGGCCGGGATGGGGGCGCTTTGCTACCAAGACACCCCCGGCCTATGCAAAGCCGCCACGCTGAAGGAAATCGAAGCACAGGGCTGGTCGCTCAACCCTGGACGCTACGTAGGCGTTGCGCCGGGCGAAGAAGTCAGCGATGAGGATTTCAAGGAACAGCTTGAAGTGCTGAATGAGGAACTGGAGGTCCTCAATGCGCAAGCACGGGCACTCGAACAAACCATTGCCAGCAATGTCGCGGAGATTCTTGGGGCATGACGAAATCGCAGGTCACATGGAAATCTGCGAAATTGAACGAACTAGGCTTCGTCGGCCGAGGCAAATCGAGGCATCGTCCTCGAAACGCCGCATTTTTGTATGGCGGGAAATATCCGTTCTTCCAGACGGGCGACATAAAAGCTGCAAATTTTATTCTCACTGAGTACTCGCAGACCTACAGTGAGGACGGTCTGGCGCAGAGCAAACTTTGGAAACCTGGAACTTTATGTATCACCATCGCCGCGAACATCGCAGAGAGTGCCATTCTTGGCATCGAGGGATGCTTCCCCGATAGCGTCGTCGGCTTCGTACCTGACCCCGACAAGACAGACGTCCGCTTCATCAAGTACTACATGGAGATTTTGAAACTCCAGATGCAAAGCGCCTCACACGGAACAACTCAAGACAATCTGAGTCTCGACAAACTCCTGACGTTCGACTTCCGCATTCCACCACTGCCGGTGCAACAGCGCATAGCGGGCGCCTTATCCACTTACGACGAACTGATCGAAAACAGCCAGCGGCGCATCAAGATATTGGAAGAAATGGCCCGCACCCTCTACCGTGAGTGGTTCGTCCACTTCCGCTTTCCCGGCCACGAAGAACTGCCGCGCGTCGCTTCCCCGCTCGGCAACATCCCGAAGGGCTGGCAAGTCGTGCCATTCACCGACATCGCCGATGTTCTGAGCGGCGGTACGCCTAAAACAGACGTCGCGGAGTATTGGAGCGGTGCAATACCGTTCTTCACTCCCCGCGATGCCCCAGACTGCTTTTATGTCCAGGAAACTGACAAGCATGTGACCGATTTGGGTCTCTCCAAATGTGCTAGCGACCTTTATCCTCCGGACACCGTATTCATCACGGCGCGCGGAACCGTGGGCAAAGTCGCACTCCCTTCGGTACCGATGGCAATGAATCAGTCTTGCTATGCACTGCGCGGCAAGGCGGGCATTCCGCAGCAGTTTCTGTTCTTGATGACGCTCCAGCAAGTTGACTACCTCAAGACCAATACCGGTGGAGCCACTTTTGACACCATTGTCGTAGACACTTTTCGGCGTATGGACGTTGTAAAGCCAACGAGCGAATTGATTGCCAGCTTTGCGCGCCACGTTAGCGCAATTTTTGAGCAGGTAAATACGCTCCAACGCCAGATCCGCAACGTCCGCCAAACCCGCGACCTCCTCCTCCCTCGCCTCCTTTCCGGACAACTGCTGAACATCCAAGCCGATGCCTGAATTCAGCGACTATCTCGTCTATGTGGATGAAAGCGGCGACCACGGTCTGGCCAGAATGGATCTGGCCTATCCCATGTTTGTTCTCGCTTTCTGCCTCGTGTCCAAGGCCGATTACGCCGGAAGAAT
>CANJRC010000180.1 GCA_947476535.1 Betaproteobacteria bacterium | reverse complement strand
CACGTACTTCATGCCTTCGCGAACGATGGCCTGTGCCAGGACCGTTGCCGTCGTGGTGCCGTCACCGGCCACATCGGAGGTCTTGGACGCGACTTCCTTGACCATCTGCGCGCCCATGTTCTGGAACTTATCCTTCAGTTCAATTTCCTTGGCGACCGATACACCATCCTTGGTCACCGTCGGGGCGCCAAACGAGCGCTCGAGCACGACATTGCGGCCCTTGGGGCCCAGGGTAGCCTTGACCGCGTTGGCCAGGATATTGACGCCTTCGAGCAGCTTGTGCCGCGCGTCTTCGTGGAACAGTACTTGTTTTGCTGCCATGGTGGACTCCTATGCTGATCTTTGACTTGGGAAGTGTTAGGCGATGATGCCCATGATGTCGTCTTCACGCATCACGAGGTACTCGGTGCTCTCGATCTTGACGGTCGTACCGGAATACTTACCGAACAGGATGCGGTCGCCGACCTTGACGTCGAGCGGGCGCACCTTGCCGTCTTCCAGGATCTTGCCGTTGCCCACGGCAATGACCTTGCCCTGATCGGGCTTCTCGGCTGCATTGTCCGGAATGACGATGCCACCGGCACTCTTGGTTTCCGCGTCGATACGCTCGACGACTACGCGGTCATGCAAGGGACGAATCTTCATGAGAATTACCTCCTTCGTTACAGTAAGTTAGCCACCACTAACGTGTGGTGATGTCCGCCAGTGGCCTGAGAATTATTATTTGAGGGATTGTTAGCACTCAACCCCGGCGAGTGCCAATAATAAGGGCGTCGGGCTAGAAATTCAAGCCCCCGGGGCAACCGTACTCGGGCCCCGCCGCAACAGAGCGTTACAAAGTTTTCGCACCTGTTACGACGAATCGGTTTTCAATGCACTTCGAATCCACTGAAACCCGCCTACGGAGAACACTATGGACAAAAGTCGCCTTGCCGCCCTCACCGTTACCGTTGCCGTTGCCGCAGCAACCGGCGTCCCCAGCATCAGCCATGTCTATGCCAACGACGCTCGGCTGTTACTGGCACAGGCTGCTCCCGGACAAGACGCGGCCCGCATAGAACGGGGCCCGCGTGGTCCAGGCGGCGACCGGCCGCAGCTATTCACTCCCGAGGAACGCCAACAGTTCGAGCAAAAAATGCGCGCCGCCAAGACCCCCGAAGAGCGCGATGCCGCGCGCAAAGAAATGCGTGCAGCCATGGAGCAACGCGCCAAGGAAAAGGGCGTCGAACTGCCGAAACAGGGCCCGAGGGGCGACGGCGGGCAACGGGGCGGGGAAATTGCCCGGTTGTTCACACCCGAGGAGCGTGCGCTGATCGAGCAAAAGATGCGCAGCGCCAAGACACCGGAAGAGCGCGATGCCGCGCGCAAGGAAATGCGCGCCGCGGTGGAGCAACGCGCCAAGGAGAAGGGCGTGACGCTGCCCGAACGTGGAAACATGGAGCATCGTCCGACGCGCCCGCGCCCCGATGGGGATGCCAAACCCCGCCCACAAGGCTAGATCACACGACCCAATACTCGCAGTACATCTCCCCCTTGGCCGGCGCATCAGGCGCCGGCATTTTTTTGCCTGCGGCTCCAGGGTATTTTCAACTGCACGCTTGAAATCCCCGCAAACGGTGGTCATGTACCCCATACTGACTGTTGAGCCGCCATGAAATACATAGACTATTACGCCGCGTTGGAAGTTGATCACAATGCCTCGGAGGCCGACGTCAAGAAGGCCTACCGCCGGCTCGCGCGCAAATACCATCCTGACGTCTCCAAGGAAAAGGACGCCGAGGAAAAATTCAAGGTAATTGCCGAGGCCTACCAGACGCTCTCCGACAAGGAAAAGCGCGCGGCCTACGACCAGCTTGGGAGCCACCGCTCGGGCGAGGACTTTCGTCCGCCACCCGGCTGGGAATCCCGCTTCTCCCAAGGCGGGATGAGCGATGGCGTCGATCTGGGAGGCATCGACCTGGGCGACCTGTTCGAGGCGTTGGGCCGCCAGCGCGCTCGCGGTGGTGCCGGCCCGCGCCCGCATGCCTTCGCCGGCGAAGGCGAAACCTTCTCCATGCCCGGCCAGGATTTCGAGGCCACTGCCCAACTGACGCTCGAGGATGCCTTTCATGGCACCGAAGTCAACCTCGACCTGACAATCCCGGATATCGGGCCCGACGGCAATCTGCGCCAGGCGCACCGAAACGTGCGCGTCAGGATCCCCAAGGGAGCGACCGAGGGACAGCGTCTGCGCGTCCCCGGCAAGGGCGGCGCGGGCTTCAATGGCGGCCCATCGGGCGCCCTGTATCTCAACATCCGGATTGCGCCACACGCGCGCTTTCGTCTGTCCGGGCACGACCTGTATCTGGACCTCCCGATCACGCCCGCCGAAGCAGTCCTCGGCGCAAAGATCGAAGTCCCGACCATGGAAGGCCGCGTCGCGCTGAACATTCGTCCGGGCACGCGCTCAGGCCACAAGCTTCGCATGGGGGGCAAGGGGCTGCCGCAACCGCGCGGGACACCGGGTGATCTGTATTGCATCATCAGTATCGTTACCCCGACCGCGCCCAGCGACAAGGAACGCGCGTTGTACACAGAGCTCGCTGCAGCGGCACACGAAGATCCGCGTGCGCATCTTGCCTAATTGGAGGGGACATGACCGACCCCGTTGAACTGCACTTCCTCGACGACGACACGCTGGTGCCATTCACCGACTTGCTCGGCGCATCCGGGTTGGCGATGGAACTGCTGATTCAACTCGTCGAGCATGGCATCTTCGAACCTGCCCATCCCTCCGAGCGCGGACTGGTCCCGGCGCAATGGCGCGTGAGTTCGCACGCGCTGTTCGTTGCGCGCAGGGCTTCGCGCCTGCACGTCGATTTCGGGCTGGATGCGGCGGGCATCGCCCTGGCCCTCTCCCTGATGGATCGTATCGACGCGCTGGAGCGCCAGCTGCACGAGCTGCAATGTCAGCTGCCGAGGCAGCCCCGCTGACCCTTGTGTTCGAAGCAGCACCAAAGAGGCGCCACGCTATACTGGCTGCACCCTTTTCGGAGCTGCAAACCCGGTGCTCAGACGCGCAGTAACACGCTTCGTGCCGCAGGCACGTTCTCTCGCATCAAGGCTGCTCGCCGTGGCAGGCCTGCTGGCATCGGTTGGCGCCCTCGCAGACGATCGCCTGCCGCCGGACGTCGCCGCCAGCCTCAAGGCCGCCGCCATCCCGCTCTCCGCGGTTGGCATCGTTGTGCAGGAAGTTGGCGTAACACGTCCCTCCCTGGCTTTGAATGCCACGCGCGCGATGAACCCCGCCTCCACCATGAAGCTGGTGACCAGCTTCGCCGCCCTGGAATTGCTCGGGCCGAATTTCATGTGGAGAACCGAGGCCTGGGCAAGCGGCAGCATGAGCGGCGACGCGCTGGAGGGCGACCTCATCCTCAAGGGCGGCGCAGACCCCAAGCTCACCATCGAGAACCTGTGGCTCTTCGCGCGTGCGTTACGCGCGCGCGGCCTGCGCGAGATCCGCGGGGATCTTGTGCTCGACCGGTCCTACTTCGATGCGGCGGAGCACGACCCCTCGCGCTTCGATGCCGAGCCCCTGCGCCCCTACAACGTCGGCCCCGATGCGCTGCTCATCAATTTCAAGGCGGTGCGCTTCAGCTTCTCGCCCAACGCCGAGCGCGGCATTGCGCAAGTCATCGCCGAGCCCAGGCCCGCGCAACTGGACCTGACGCAATCGGTGCGACTTGCCGAAGGCCCGTGCAACGACTGGCGCGCGCGCCTGAAGGCGGACATCCAGAATGGTGCGGCGAACGCCCGGATCGCCTTCTCCGGTTTCTACCCCACCAGTTGCGGCGAGCGCACCTGGAACCTCGCGCTCCTTTCGCACACCCACTACATCCACGGCGTGTTCCGGCAAATTTGGGAAGAGTCAGGCGGCGTGTTGCGCGGCGGCGTGCGCGAAGGCAAGCTGCCGCCGACGGCGCGCCTGCTCTACGCGCAGGAATCGCCTTCGCTTTCCGAGGTGGTGCGTGACATCAACAAGTACAGCAACAATGTCATGGCCCGGCAGCTGTTCCTGACGCTCTCCGCCGAAGTGCAGAAACTGCCCGGCAGCAACGAGCGGTCCGCGGAGGTGGTGAAAGCGTGGCTGGCGCAAAAGCGCATCGACGCGCCCGAGTTGGTACTGGAGAACGGATCGGGCCTGTCGCGCCAGGAGCGCATCAGCGCCGACAACCTCGCCCGCGTGCTGGATGCCGCGTTTCGCAGCAGCGTCATGCCCGAGCTGATGGCTTCGCTGCCGCTGGTGGCCTCCGACGGCACCATGCGCCGGCGCCTGCGCTACGACAACGTCGCCGGGCAGGCGCACATCAAGACCGGCTCGCTATCGGATGCGCGCGCCATCGCAGGCTACGTGCTCGATCGATCGGGCCGCCGGCAGGTGATCGTATTCCTGATCAACCACCCGAATGCGGCGGCCGGTCAGGCAGCCCAGGATGCCCTGCTCAGGCGCGTGTACGACCGCAACTAGACCGAAGTTCCTCCCATCTCCGAGCGAGTTTGTCTTTGCAAGACAAGCGTTTGGCATGAATTGGGGGTTCAGGTCTCTGTCTACAATCGGATGTTCTCGATCAGTTTGAGCGCGCGCTGTTGTTT
>CANJRC010000179.1 GCA_947476535.1 Betaproteobacteria bacterium | reverse complement strand
GAGCCCATTGTCATGGCCTACAACACCAATGCGGTGAAGACGCCCATCAGCAGTTACCAGGACCTCCTGCGCCCGGAGTTTCGCGGCGGCAAGATCGGCGCATCAGAACTGGCGGCGACGGCCGTCATTGCCTGGTACAGCTTCATCGAAGCCACGCAGGGCGCGGATTTCCTCGCGAAATTTGCCGCTCAGCAACCGCGCATGTACGTGGGCGCAGTGCCCAACACCCAGGCGGTGGCATCCGGTGAAGTCGCGGTGACCGCTTTCACCAATACGACATCGGCCCTGCCGCTGCTCGACCAGGGGGCGCCGATCAAGCTGGTGGTGCCGACACCCGGGTTCGGCATTCGATATGGCGGCGTGCTGGTGGGCAACACGAAGCGGCCGAATGCCGCCCAGGTATTCATGAACTACCTCATGTCGGTGCGCGGGCAGGTGATGTGGGCGGGGCGCGGCGAGGCCGCCAGCCCGCTGCCCAATATTCCCGGCAGCCTGGATGCAAAGTCCATTCATCCCTTCGAGCCATCGCAGTTTCCCCCAGACGTGCAGAAGGCTTATCGCGAGAAGTGGGACAAATTGTTCAAGAAGTAGTGCGGTGCGTGAACGTCTAGAACAGCAATGGAGACAATGTCGTGATCATCGAGACTGAAATTCTGCTCCCAATCGGTGAGAAGCTGGTTCCGGACGCGGGCGCAGCCCCTGGGTTGGCGCCGCGACTGTCCTCGCTCGAGGACAAGGTCGTCGGCATCGTTTCCAACGGCTGGAACTGCATGCGCGTGATCGCGGAGGAGTATTCGCATTCGCTGACGGTCAAATATGGCCTGCGCGGCGTGGCGCTGTACGAGACGCCCGCCACCATGGCCATGACGCCCGAGCTGGTCGAACGAATACGATCCGAGTGCGATGCCGTGATCGTCGGCATCGGCAATTGAGGGTCGTGCACGTCGTGGTGTATCCACGACACAATGACGCTGGAGGGGCTGGGCATCCCCAGCGCGGTGGTGGTCACCGAGGCGTTCGATAAGCTTGCGGCCATGAGCGCCAGGAGCGCCGGGCTGGAGGGATTGAAGCGCCATGTGCTGCCGCATCCGTTGAACCCGCTACCGGTCGAGCAGATCAAACGCATCGCCAACGAGCACCTGCCGACGATTGTGGGCTTGCTGTGCGAGTCCGACGGGAAGGCCACATGAATGGTGCGCAGCGAGCGGTGATGAGGGTTTCGCAGTACCCGCGGACGATCTAAGATGGGCGCAAGTTCCCTTCGTTCCACTCGCGTGCGATTTTCCTGCGGCGTGGACGAGATTTCGGACGCGCTATTCGACAAGGGCTGTACCGACGGCTTGCCGATCATTCCGCCCACCGAGGAGCGAGTGCTGCGCATGCTGGAGGGCACGTCACGCTCGAGCGACGAGTCTCTGGGCAAGATGCCGCCCGCGCAATTCGATGCGACGGTGGAAAAGATTGCGGTGAACGCCGTGATGGCGGGCTGCCGACCCGAGGCGATGCCGGTGCTGATCGCCGCCGTGGAACTGATGCTCGATGCACGCTGGGATCTGGGCTACCTGCAGACCACCACCAATCCGCTCACGCCCATGCTCATCGTGAATGGCCCGATCCGGCGGTCCGCGGAACTGTATGGCGGTACCGGTGCCATGGGGCCGGGCTGGCGGGCGAACGTGAGCATTGGTCGCGCGATCCGGCTGATCCTTCTCAACATCGGGGGCGCCGCGCCCGGGGACATCGACAAGTGCACGCAGGGTTTCGTCGGCAAGTTCAGCCTGTGCCTCGCCGAGAACGAGGAGGAGAGCCCGTGGACGCCCCTGCACGTGGCGCGCGGGTTTGCGAAGGAGGACAGCGTGATCACCGTGGTGGGCGTCAATGCCAGCACCAACATCCACGACTCGAGCGACCGCTGGCAGGATGTGCTGAAGACGCTGACCGGGAGCCTGAAGAGTCCCGGCACCGCCAACGTGGCTGACCCGAACAGCACGCCCGTGATCCTCGTCAACCCGTTGCACGCGAAGATTCTGGATGACGCCGGATACACCATGGAACGCTTGCAGGAGCATTTCTTCCGCCATGCGCGCATCGATGTGGACGAACTGTCGGCACGGCGCAGGCAATTGCGCCTCGATCACGGGGAGGAGAATTTCCTTGTCGAGGGAAGGGTGCCGCTGACCAACGCACCGGAGCGCATCCTCATCGCCGTGGTCGGCGGCATGGGCGGGGGCCATTCATGTTTCCTGCCCAATGGCCACTATGGATACGCGCTGAGCAAGCGCATCGCCCCTTGAGCGGGATTTGCCCGCACCCCGAGCACGTGGCTTACACAGGCGTGATCTTCGCCGTCTTCAGCAGTTCACGGTGGAGGCGTGCCCCCAGCCTTCGCCCCAAACGCGCTCCGCAGCCTTGAAGAAGTCGCGCACCGTCGCGTAATAGGCATCGGCCATGCGCGAGCCGCCGCCTGCCCCCTGGATGCGACGCCAATCGCGTTTCACCCAGCGGTAAATCTCGTTGAATAGCTCCGCCTGCAGGATCCTTTTGTCCTTCTGGCTGCGCCCCCCCAAGCCGGTTGATGCGGTAGCGCAACGGGCTGTCCGGTTCCGCGTAAAGGCTAGTGACGATGCGCGAGGCGAACTTGCGGTCGGGCGCCGCCCAGGACACCCGCTCGTACAGGTCCACCAAGTGGCTCTTGTTGATGCGCGTCGGCGTGGAGTTGATGATGACGAACATTTCGGCGGCGAAGTCCTCGCTGCGCCCGTCGAAGATCATGCAGGGTACGCGGATGGTCGAGGCTTCCTCAGGATGCGATTGCAGGTAGAAGCGTAGCGCAGCGAGCCGATGCTGGCCGTCAATGATGAGGAACTTGGATAGCGGCTCGGACAGGTGACCGATGCCTTCGCCTACCGCGGCGTTCTGGAACCGCAACTGTTAGTGCGTGAACAGCAACACGCTGCCCGGAATCGGCGGCTGCGTTACCGCCGTTTCATAGAAGTTTTTTAGCTGGCGCACCTTGGCTCGCGACAGGGTGCGCTGGAATGCCTTGTCGTTCTTTTCGATGCGGGAGATGAACTGGGCGATATCGTCGCCTTCGGCGATCTTGGAGGCGGAAATTTCCTCGTCATGCCCAAAGAGTCGGCTGATGAAACGCACCTTGGTAAGCAGATCCTCATCCGCGTAACTGCCAAAGTAAAAAATGCTGTCTTTCTGGCGTATCTGTGTGGCAAGCATTGGTTACCCCTTGTCCAGGATTACAAACAGCAATATTCTAAAACAGGCTGGCGTTCGGAGGCAGGTGATATTGCAAGCCAAAGATTTGTTAGGATTAATCGCGTACGCATCCGAAGGGTAACCATATATACTCCAGAGTGGCAATATTGGATCGACCGGACCGGTGCATCAGCTCCCGCGTCGGGGATTGCCAGTAGTCCCTCGAGCCCCCGCCGGAAGCATTGCCGCGCAGCGTGCGAGCTCCTTTTTAGCCGCCTCTTCCACCACGGTTCCAGTGTAGAAGTCCGGGTTCATTCCGCCGTGCAACGCCACGGCATTGCCAAAGGCGAACTCGCGAAAATTGGCCTTGGTGATGTGGCCGTGCTCGACCATCTCCCAGGCTTCCTCGATCACCTCGGTCGCGTCCACGACGTCGAAGTGGCCGATGTCCGATCCGAGCAGGGTCTTGAGCCTCAGGCCGAGCTTGTCGTTGAACGCCACCGAGGTCATCGGGTCGTCTGCCTCGCATCCGAAGAAGAAATTCTTCGCGTAGAGCCGGCGCACATCGGCTTCATTGCGGATCTTCATGCGCGAGAAGTCGTCGGAATTCAGGTCGCGCGCGGCCAGGTCCGCCTGCGACACATCGGGCACGAAGGTGTCGAGGTTGCCGTTGATGATGGTGTCGAGCTTGCCCTCGAAGCGTTTGTTGCCCCGGGTGTGCTTTTCCATCACCTGGCGCAGTTTCTTCAGGTTCACCAGGTTCGGATTGGTGTGCTTGAGCATGAATGGGCGGTTGCGTTTTTTCCAGTGGCCGACGATGTCTGAGTACAGCGTGGTGGCCCAGCCCGCGCCGCCTTCCATGAATCCGAATTGCAGGGTGGGGAAGCGCTGTGTCACCCCGCCCATGAAGAGGGTGCGCGCAGTCACGTGATGGCTCTGCGCGAAATGCCCCAGGTGGTTGAGCACATAGTTGGAGGGCGAGCATCTGTCCGCCCATCCCTGGGTGCCGGTGTGGAATGTGACGGCAAGCTTCATGTCGACGCATTTCTGCCACACCGGGTCGTAGTCGTAGGGGCTGTCCACGGCAAAGGCATCGATGTAGTAACGGCGTTTCGAAGGATCAGGCTGCCAGTCGCCGTCGATGTCCAGCGGGCGGCGCACGTTGCCGTTCATCATGACGAGCTTGATGCCCAGCGTGCGCGCATGCTCCAGGTGTTCCAGGGCCTCGGTCGGCGTGGTCATGGGGATGACGGCCGCCGGGATCATGCGGTCGGCATAGGGACGGAACATGTCCGCGGCCATGACGTTGTAGGCGCGCATGACCACGGGGCGCAACTCGGAGTCCTTCATGACGTCGAGCAGCATGAAGCCCAGGGTCGGATAGACCAGGGCGAGATCGACGCCCCAGTCGTCCATGCGCTCGCGGAACACCGAGGGCACCATGCAGGCCGCGCGGTCCAGGGTGTTGGTTGGAAAGCCCCACCAGCCCTG
>CANJRC010000178.1 GCA_947476535.1 Betaproteobacteria bacterium | reverse complement strand
GAGCCCCTGGCTGCGCTCGGCCTCGAGCGCGAAGTCGATCATCATGATGGCGTTCTTCTTGACGATGCCGATGAGCAGGATCACGCCGATGAAGGCGATGATGCTGAACTCGCTGCCGAACATCATCAGCGCCAGCAGCGCGCCCACCCCGGCCGAGGGCAGCGTCGAGAGGATGGTGATGGGGTGCACCAGGCTTTCGTAGAGCACGCCCAGCACGATGTACACGGCGAGCAGCGCCGCGAGGATCAGCACCGGCTGGCTGGAGAGGGAGTTCTGGAAGGCGCGCGCCGTGCCCTGGAAGGTGCCGTGGATGCCCACTGGCACGCCGATGCGCTCCAGCGCAAGATTCACCGCGTCAGTGGCCTGCGACAGCGATACCTCGGGCGGTAGGTTGAAGGAGATGGTGGAGGCCGCGAACTGGCCCTGGTGATTCACCGACAGCGCGGTGCGCGTGGTTTCGTAGCGCGCAAACGAGGCCAGCGGCACCGCGACACCGCCATTGCCTGCCCCGCTCATGACGTAGATTTCCTTCAGGCTCTCCGGTCCCTGCAGGAATTCGGGCGCCGCCTCCATCACCACCTTGTACTGGTTGAGCGGGTTGTAGATGGTGGACACCTGGCGCTGGCCGAAGGCGTTGTTGAGGGTGTTGTCGATCATCTGCGAGGTGATGCCCAGGCGCGCCGCCGCATCGCGATCGACCACCAGCGAAGTCTGCAGGCCGCGATCCTGCTGGTCGGTGTTGACGTCCGCGAGTTCCGGCAGGTCGGCTAGGGCGCGGCGCACGCGCGGTTCCCATAGCCGCAGGTCGGCCAGATCGTCCGCTTGCAGCGTGTACTGGTACTGCGCGTTGGCCTGGCGCCCGCCGATGCGGATGTCCTGCACCGCCTGCAGGAAGAGATTGGCGCCGGGCTCATGCGCGAGGCGCGAGCGCAGGCGCCCGATCACCTGTTGCGCCGGGTCGCGCTCCGCTTGCGCCTTGAGCGTGACGAACATGACGCCCGCGTTGCGCGATCCGCCGCCGGTGAATCCGGACACGGCATCGACTGCCGGGTCGCTCCTCACGATGTCGATGAAGGTGGCGAGCTTCTGGCGCATGGCCTGGAAGGAGATGCCCTGGTCGCCCTGGATGAAACCGATCAGGCGCCCGGTGTCCTGCTGCGGGAAGAATCCCTTGGGCACCTGCACGTAGAGCCAGATGTTGAGGCAGATGGTGGCCAGCAGCACCAGCATTACCAGCAGGCCGTGGCGCAGGCTCCACGCCAGCGAGCGTTCGTAGCCGCGCAGCACGGCGGAGAACAGCCATTCGCTGGCGCGGGCGATGTGGCCGGAGCGGCGCTCCCCGGCCGTGCCCGCCGTGCCAGTCGGGCGCAGCAGGTAGGCGCACATCATGGGGGTGACGGTGAGCGATACCGCCAGCGAGATCAGGATGGCCACCGACAGCGTGATGGCGAATTCGCGGAACAGCCGCCCGACGATGCCGCCCATCAGCAGGATGGGAATGAACACCGCGATCAGCGATACGCTCATCGACAGTACCGTGAAACCGACCTCCTTTGCGCCCATGAGCGCGGCTTGCACCGGCGCCATGCCACGCTCCAGGTAGCGCGACACGTTCTCCAGCACCACGATGGCGTCATCCACCACGAAGCCGGTGGCGACGATGAGGGCCATGAGCGACAGATTGTTCAGGCTGAAGCCGAGCAGGTACATGGCGCCGAAGGTGCCCACCAGCGACACCGGGACGGCGACGCTCGGAATGAGCGCGGCGCGCACGTTCCTGAGGAACAGGAACACCACCAGGATCACCAGCACCGTGGACACCAGCAGCGTGCGCTCCACGTCGCGCAGCGAGGCGCGGATGGTGGGCGAGCGGTCGAGCGACACCGTCATGTCGATGGCGCGCGGGATGGAGGCCTGCATGCGCGGCAAGAGCGCGCGCACGCGGTCCACGGTCTCGATGATGTTGGCGTTGGGCTGGCGGTTGAGGATGATGAGCACCGAGGGCTTGCCGTTCATCGAGCCGGCGTTCCTCAGGTCCTGCACCGAATCGACCACCTCGCCCACATCGGACAGGCGCACCGGCGCGCCGTTGCGCCAGGAGACGATCACGGGCAGGTAGTCGGCGGCGGTCTTGGCCTGGTCGTTGGCGAGGATCTGCCAATGGCGCTCGCCGTCTTCGATCGAGCCCTTGGGCCGGTTGACGTTATTGGCGACGATGGCTTGCCTCACGGTATCCAGGCCGATGCCGTACTTGTTGAGCGTGGCCGGGTTCAACTCGACGCGCACGGCGGGCAGCGAGCTGCCGCCGACGGTGACTTCACCGATGCCCTCCAGCTGCGAGAACTCCTGCGCCAGCACCGTGGAGGCGACGTCGTACATCTGCCCCTGGTTGAGCGTGTCGGAGGTGAGCGCGACGATCATGATCGGCGCGTCGGCCGGGTTCACCTTGCGATAGCGCGGGTTGTAGGGCATGCCGGTGGGCAGCAGCGTGCGCGCGGCGTTGATTGCCGCCTGCACGTCGCGTGCCGCGCCGTCGATGTCGCGCGACAGGTCGAACTGCAGCGTGATGCGCGAATTGCCGAGCGAGCTCGAAGATGTGATCTCGCTGACGCCGGCGATGCGTCCGAGCGCGCGCTCCAGCGGCGTGGCCACCGTGGCCGCCATGGTCTCGGGGCTGGCGCCGGGCAGCGCGGCGGTCACCGAGATGGTCGGGTAGTCCACCTGCGGCAACGGCGACACCGGCAGCAGGGTGAAGGCGATGGCGCCGGCCAGCGCAATGCCCAGCGTAATCAGCGTGGTCGCGACCGGGCGAGCGATGAAGGGAGCGGAGAAGTTCATGGCGACTCCGCCGTTGTGTCCGCAGGGGCCGCGCCGTTTGCCTTGCGTAATTTTCGTGACAGCCGATCGAAGGCCAGGTAAATCACCGGTGTCGTAAACAGGGTCAGCACCTGTGACACCAGCAGCCCGCCGACCATGGTGATGCCCAGCGGGTGACGCAGCTCGGAGCCCACGCCGGTGCCAAAGGCCAGCGGCAGCGCCGAGAGCAGCGCCGCCATGGTGGTCATGAGGATGGGGCGTAACCGCAGGAGGCAGGCCTGCCGGATCGCCTCGCGCGGCGACTTGCCTTCGCGGCGCTCGGCATCCAGCGCGAAGTCGATCATCATGATGGCGTTCTTTTTGACGATGCCGATGAGCAGCACGATGCCGATCACCGCGATGATGCTGATGTCGAGGCGGAACAGCATCAGCGCCAGCAGCGCCCCCACGCCCGCCGAGGGCAGGGTGGAGAGGATGGTCACCGGATGGATGTAGCTCTCGTAGAGCACGCCCAGCACGATGTACATGGTGATGATGGCGGCGACAATCAGGAGCAGCGTGTTGTTGAGCGAGGACTGGAAGGCCAGTGCCGCGCCCTGGAAGCGCGTCTGCACGCTGCTCGGCAGGCCGATCTCGGCGGAGGCGGCCCGGATGGCCGTCACCGCATCCCCGAGCGAACTGCCGTGGGCGACGTTGAACGAGATGGTCGATGAGGGGAACTGCCCGAGGTGGTTGATCTGCAGCAGCGTCGGGCGCTCGCTCACGCGGGCCAGCGCCGACAGGCGCACCTGCTGGCCCGTGAGGGAGGTGACGAACAGGTCTTCCAGCGCGGCCGGGCTCTGCTGCAGATCGGGGCGCGCTTCGAGCACCACGCGGTACTGGTTGGACTGCGTGAAGATGGTGGAGATGAGGCGCTGGCCGTAGGCGTTGTAGAGGGCATTGTCGATGGCCCCCGGTGTGACGCCGAGCCGGCCGGCGGTGCTGCGGTCGATCTCGATGTAGGCCTGCAGGCCCTGGTCCTGCCAGTCGCTCGCCACATCGGCCAGCTGCGGCAGCGTGCGCAGGCGATCGACCAGCTTCGGCACCCAGGTGCCGAGCGAATCCGGATTGGGGTCGATGATGCTCATCTGGTACTGCGTGCGGCTCACCTGGTTCTCGATGGTGAGGTCCTGCACCGACTGCATGTAGAGCGAGATGCCGGGCACCTCGGCGAGTTTCGGCTGCAGCCGGCGGATCACTTCGGCGGCGCTTTCGCGGCGCTGCTCGAAGGGCTTCAGGTTGATCAGCATGCGGCCGCTGTTGAGGGTGACGTTGGTGCCATCCACGCCGATGAAGGAGGACAGGCTCTCCACGGCGGGATCCTCAAGCACCACCTTGGCCAGCGCCTGCTGGCGCTCGGCCATGGCCGGGAACGACACCGATTGCGCCGCCTCCGAAATGCCCTGGATGACGCCGGTGTCCTGCACCGGGAAGAACCCCTTGGGCATGTAGATGTACAGCACGACGGTCAGCACCAATGTGGTTGCAGCCACCAGCAGCGTGGCGGCCTGGCGGTCGAGCACCCAGTCGAGCATCACGCCGTAGCGACGGATGATGTCGTCGAAGAACTTGCCGCTGACGCGATAGAAGCGCCCCTGCTCAGCCTGCGGTGCATGGCGCAGCAGCCGCGCGCACATCATTGGGGTGAGGGTCAGCGATACCACCGCCGAGATCAGGATGGCAACCGCCAGCGTCACGGCGAACTCGCGGAACAGCCGCCCTACCACGTCGCCCATGAACAAGAGCGGAATCAGCACCGCGATCAGCGAGAAGGTCAGCGAGATGATGGTGAAGCCGATCTGTTTCGAGCCCTTGAGCGCCGCGGCCATCGGCGTCTCCCCCTCCTCGATGTAGCGCGAGATGTTCTCGATCATGACGATGGCGTCATCGACCACGAAGCCCGCGGCGATGGTGAGCGCCATG
>CANJRC010000177.1 GCA_947476535.1 Betaproteobacteria bacterium | reverse complement strand
CCTTGCCTTTCATCATCGGGATCGCCGCCTTGGACGTGTGAAAAGCAGATGACATGTTGATGGCAATGATCTGGTCCCATTTGTCCTCGGGAAACTCCGCGACCGGGGACACGAACTGGATGCCCGCATTGTTGACCAGGATGTCCACGGCCCCCAGTTTCTGTTCCGCCAACTGCATCATGTCGCGAATTTCTGCCGGCTTGGTCATGTCGGCCGGGGAATACAGTACCTGCACCCCAAAGGTTTTCGCCATGGTGGCGCGGATCTTCTCTATCTCCCCGGCATCGCCCAAACCGTTCAGGAGCACATTCGCACTCTGTCCGGCCAGCGCCTGGGCGATTGCAAGGCCGATGCCGCTGGTCGATCCGGTGATAACCGCTGTGCGTCCCTTGAGCATGAATTGTCTCCGCCTAGATATGAGGTCAATCAAGTGGAATTATTTTTAAGATGCCCGTCTATTAGGGATTAATGGGATTTTTTATATCGATACTTGAATTAACTCCGGTCCCAGCGGGGCCGGTGCCAGACTTCGAAACCGCCGCGGGATTTGCAGACACCGCGGGGGCCGGCAAATGCGATGTGGCCGCCGGCGAACCGCCTGGCACCGGCGGGATCACTTGAAAGAAGATTTCGTCGGAACGGACCATTCCGAGCTCGTAACGCGCTCGTTCTTCCACTGCCTCAAAGCCCTGCTTGAGATCACGAACCTCGGCGTCCAACGCGTTATTGCGCCGCTTGAGCTTTTCGTTCTGCTCTTTGTGTTGGGCGACCTGCCGGTCAAGGTCCCAGACCCGCAGCCACCCTCCCTTACCGAGCCACAAAGGATACTGAAGCAGGAGTATCAGGACAGCCAGGGCTGCGGTGAGATAGCGCATGAGCGTCCTGCATTCTCCTTGAGCTGCTAGCCCCGCAGCTGGTAGAACGCCTCGCGACCCGGGTACGTCGTGCCGTCGCCGAGATCCTCCTCAATGCGCAGCAACTGGTTGTACTTGGCAACCCGGTCCGAACGCGACAAGGATCCGGTCTTGATCTGCAGTGCATTGGTTCCAACGGCAATGTCGGAGATGGTCGTGTCCTCCGTCTCACCCGATCGGTGCGAAATGACTGCCGTGTAGCCCGCCCGCTTTGCCATTTCGATCGCCGCAAAGGTTTCGGTCAGCGTGCCGATCTGGTTGACCTTGATCAGGATTGAGTTGGCAATGCCCAACTGGATGCCTTCACGCAAGATCTTCGTATTGGTCACGAACAAATCATCACCCACAAGCTGTACGCGCCGCCCCAGCCGCTCGGTCAGGCCACGCCACCCTTCCCAGTCCGACTCCGCCATACCGTCTTCGATGGAAATGATGGGGTACTTGTCGGCCCAGCTGGCCAGGAAGTCGGCAAATTCGCCGGCGCTCAATTGCAGCCCTTCTCCATCGAGTATGTAGCGCCCGTCCTTGTAGAACTCCGAACTCGCGCAATCAAGCGCCAACACCACATCCGCACCCGGCTGGTAGCCGGCCTTGTCGATCGCCTCCAGAATGTACTGGATGGCCGCCTCGTGGTTAGGCAGGTTCGGTGCGAACCCCCCTTCATCACCGACAGTGGTCGAAAACCCCTTGCTTTCCAAAAGCTTTTTAAGCGACTGGAACACTTCTGCACCGCAGCGCAAAGCCTCGCGAAACGAAGGCGCGCCCACAGGCACGATCATGAACTCCTGCATGTCCAGGCTATTGTTGGCATGTGCTCCGCCATTGATGACGTTCATCATGGGGACTGGCATCTGCATGGCGCCGGATCCCCCGAAATACCGGTACAGTGGCAGGCCTGACTCCTCGGCTGCCGCCTTGGCCACGGCCATCGACACGGCGAGCAAGGCGTTGGCACCTAGGCGGCTCTTGGCTTCAGTGCCATCAAGGTCGATCAAGGTTCGGTCGATGAAGCTCTGGTCGGTCGCATCGAGGCCCATGATCGCCTCTGAAATTTCGGTGTTGATGTTCTCCACGGCCTGCAGGACTCCCTTGCCGCCATAGCGCGTGGCATCCTTGTCGCGCAGCTCAAGCGCCTCACGGCTGCCCGTGGATGCTCCTGACGGCACCGCTGCGCGGCCCATGACACCAGACTCGATCAGTACATCCGCCTCGACGGTCGGATTGCCGCGCGAATCGAGTATTTCCCTTGCCACCACATCTACGATTGAGCTCATGACTGCCCCTTATTAATAACTGTTTTTCTAGCCGCCAGCGGCCGATAATTTCTGTTCGTCAAATCCGCGGCGCTTGACCAATGCATCGAGTTCCTTCAGGGTCGCGAGCAAGTCCTGCATCCGATCCAGCGGCCAGGCATTGGGCCCGTCGGAGAGTGCCTTGTCCGGATGAGGATGCGTTTCCATAAACAAGCCTGCCACACCGCTGGCTACCGCGGCCCGCGCCAGCACCGGCACGAATTCCCGCTGCCCACCGGATGCGGTCCCCTGCCCTCCGGGCAATTGCACGGAATGCGTTGCATCGAACACCACCGGACAACCCGTTTCGCGCATGATCGCAAGTGAGCGCATGTCCGACACGAGGTTGTTGTACCCAAAGGACACGCCACGCTCGCACACCATAATGGTATTCACAGCGCCACTGCCGATCGCCGCCTCGCGCGCCTTGTCCACGACATTCTTCATGTCCCCGGGCGCAAGAAACTGCCCCTTCTTGATATTGACTGGGCAGCCGGCAGTCGCCACTGCTCGAATGAAATCGGTCTGCCGGCACAGGAACGCGGGTGTTTGGAGGACGTCAACCACCGAGGCAGCCGCCGCAATTTCATCGACATCGTGCACGTCAGTCAGAACGGGAACACCCAGTTGACGTTTGACCTCGCCCAGGATCTTCAAACCTGCGTCGATGCCCGGTCCGCGATAAGTCTTTCCCGAACTGCGGTTGGCCTTGTCGAAAGACGATTTGTAGATAAAGGGCACGCCGCAATGGGCGGCGATCTCCTTCAGACGACCTGCCGTCTCGATGGCTGATTCGCGAGATTCGATGACGCAGGGGCCAGCAATCAGGAAAAGCGGGTGCTGGAGGCCAACCTCAAACCCGCACAGCCTCATGTCCGCTCACCGCGACCGGGCGAAGCCGGCAACCGAGGATACGCAATCAACCGGACTTGAAACGTGCTCGATAAACACGCGATCAAAACCGCCGGCAGATTCGCCAGCCATCACGCGGCGATCGCGGTTTTTGAGCGATCGGCCTGTCGCGTCAATGCGGCTTCCACGAATGCCTTAAACAGGGGGTGGCTAGCGCGCGGCGAGGAAGTGAATTCCGGGTGAAACTGGCAGCCAATAAACCACGGATGACCGGGCAGTTCTACCATCTCGCACAGTTCTTCCGCCTGAGTCAGCCCGGACACGCGCAGCCCTTTTTCCTTCAGCCGGTCGATGTATTGGTTGTTGACTTCGTAGCGATGACGGTGACGCTCGTTGATGACGTCAGTTCCATAGATCTTGCGGGACAGGCTGCCCGGCTCCAGACGCGCGGGCTGCGCCCCCAAGCGCATGGTTCCGCCCATGTTGGACTTTTCGGTGCGATGCTCGACCTTGCCATCGCGATCCTGCCATTCAGTGATCAATGCAATCACCGGGTGCGGCGTATCAGGATCAAATTCCGTCGAATTTGCACCGCTCAGACCGCAAATATTCCGTGCATACTCGATGACCGCAAGCTGCATTCCAAGGCAGATTCCCAGGTAGGGGACCCCATTTTCGCGAGCAAACTGGATTGCCTTGATCTTGCCTTCAACGCCTCGCTTGCCGAAGCCACCGGGCACCAATACCGCGTCGACATCGGCAAGGATACCGGTCCCGTCCCGGTCTATGGTTTCCGCCTCTATGTACTTGATGTTCACCTTGCTGCGTGTATGTATGCCCGCGTGCGTCAGTGCCTCAATGAGCGACTTGTAGGACTCGGTGAGCCCGACGTATTTGCCGACCATGGCGACGGTCAACTCATGCTGCGGATTTTCCAGCGCGAATACAAGCTTGTCCCAGGAACTCAGGTCCGCGGGTCGCGCCAGAACACCCAGCTTATGGCAGATAATCTCGTCCAACATCTGCTGGTGCAGCATGCCTGGAATCTTGTAGATGGAGTCGACATCCCAGACGGAAATCACTGCCTCGCCCTGCACATTGGTGAAGAGCGAGATCTTCCTGCGCTCCTCTTCCGGCAGGGGGCCATCGGTTCGGCAAAGCAGCACGTCGGGCTGGATGCCGATTTCGCGCAACTCCTTGACCGAGTGCTGCGTTGGCTTGGTCTTGATTTCTCCGGCAGACTTGATGTACGGCACTAGGGTCAGGTGGATGTAGCAGGTATTGTTGCGCCCGAGTTCCATCCCCATCTGGCGTATCGCTTCAAGGAAGGGCAGCGACTCAATGTCCCCCACCGTGCCACCAATCTCGACGATAGCTACATCAGCAGTGCCCGCGCCGCGCGCAATGAAAGCCTTGATTTCATCAGTAATATGCGGAATCACCTGAACCGTGCGGCCAAGGTAGTCTCCTCGGCGCTCTTTCTTGATCACGGATTCGTATATCTGACCAGTCGTGAAATTATTGGCCTTGTGCATGCGGGCCGACTGGAATCGCTCATAGTGCCCCAAGTCAAGGTCGGTTTCCGCGCCGTCCTCGGTGACGAACACTTCCCCGTGCTGGAACGGGCTCATCGTCCCCGGATCGACATTGATGTAGGGATCGAGCTTCAGCATTGTGACTTTGATGCCGCGCGACTCGAGGATGGCGGCCAGGGAGGCTGCGGCCATCCCCTTCCCCAGTGAGGAAACTACGCCGCCCGATACGAATACATATTTTGTCATCAAATTACATGGGGATCGGATG
>CANJRC010000176.1 GCA_947476535.1 Betaproteobacteria bacterium | reverse complement strand
GGTATTGGCGGGATAAACGATCAGGGATGCATGCGTACGCACTAAAATGAGCGCGCAGGCCACCCAATCCTTCCATTTTTCTATTCCCTGCGCTTTCCATGATCGCTATAACTCGTAAATTCACCTCAAGTCCGACAGGCTGCTAGGGTTGTCAATCAGAAGATGAAGGAGGCGCAAATGGCGAAGCGATTCGGCCTGTGGGTCGGCCTGAGCCTATTCGCGTTCACTCTGCACGCGGCGCCAGGCCCGGAAGACGTGAACAAGAGTTGGAATGAAGCACGCGTTTACGTCCCGGCAAGCGAGGGCTTCCTCAAGTCACCAAAGGACGTGAAGCTGGACAAGCCGATGCCGGTAGTCCTCTTCTTGCACGGCTGCAGCGGCATTCAGGCGGCCGAGACCGGCTGGGCGCCATTCCTGCGACAGAACGGCTTCGTCGTCGTGCTGCCGGACAGCTTCGCGCGAGAGAGGCCTCAGAGTTGCGACGCGCGCACCGGCCGTGGCGGCCTCTTTCCCGGGGTGTTCCGATTCCGCGCTGACGAACTACGGCATGCGATGGCGCAACTCCAGTCGGCACCTTGGGCGGACGCGCGCAACATCTTTCTGATGGGGCACAGCGAGGGCGGCGTGCAGGCAGCGCTCACGCCAGTTGCCGGTTTGCGCGGCGCAATCGTGTCGGGCTGGGTCTGCACGTCGCCAACCGCGCCCAACAGCGGCCTGCGCACGGCGCTCGACCTGCCACTGCTGGTGCTCGACCACGAGCGCGATCCGCAGTATGCGACGAGCCCGGGGCGACACTGCTCTGAGTTCTTCGGCGCGCGGACCAATGTCCGGCAGGTCACGCTAGCCGGCGAGGCGCACAATACCTTTCAGCCCGACGCGCAGCAGCCGGTGCTCGATTTCCTCAACAAGAATCTGCAGAGGTGACCCCAATGCTCCAAGGCGGAATCAGCCCCTCTGTCGGCGCTCTTCAAATGCGTTTGCCACCGAACAACTGCATGCAGCCGACGCGCAATTCGCGCGCTGCTGATGCCCGACGTTAGACCAACATCACAGGAAGCCCTCATTTCATGGTCGAAGCTCATTGGTTGCTGTTTCTATTGGCGTCTGTGGTCGTCATCGCCACGCCGGGGCAAGACATGATCCTGGTCATGTCAAGGTCGATCACTCACGGTTCGCGCGCTGGTTTGGCTACCGCCGGGGGAGTTAGCCTTGGGTTACTTGGCCACACGGTCTTGGCGACAGCCGGGCTTGGCGCGCTGCTTCGTACATCAGATTGGCTGTTCACGGGTCTCAAGTTTGTCGGCGCTGCCTACCTTCTATATCTGGGCGTTCAATTGCTTCTTGCCCGTAGTGCGCAGATTCCTGCTGCGGCATCAACCCCTCAACCAATAATGCGTCAGTTCATTACCGGCGCGGCATCGAACATAACCAACCCCAAGATCGCTGTATTCTACTTTGCCTTTCTGCCCCAGTTCGTCGCACAAGATGCCGGGCACCCCGCAATGACGATCCTGGTTCTCGGCATCGTCTTCGCTGTACTCACTTTCCTGATCAAAGGCCCTGTAGCGCTCTTCGCTGGAGGCCTCTCGGCCTGGTTCCGCTCAAGACCTGCTGCATTGGCCTGGCTGTATCGCTGCAGCGGGGTTGTCATGGTCGGTCTGGCGTTGCGCCTGGCGCTGTCGCACCGTGATACCTGACCTGACGCTCAACCTCGCTCGCTTCTGTCGCCGGACGACGCCGCGCAGCGCCGGTTAGCTCTACATTGGCGACGATATTCTGACCGAATGGTCAGGGGCCGGAGCGGGTTTCGCTGACTTACACGCCGAACAGTGTATGGCGGAACCGCGCCGAATTTCTCGCCGGACGTGAGGCCATCGTTCAATTTCTCAGGCGAAAATGGCAAAAAGAGTTGGACTACCGACTCGTCAAGAAATTATGGGCCTTTCACGGGAATCGCATTGCCGTGCGCTTCGCCTACGAGTGGCACGACGACTCCGGAAGCTGGTTCCATTCCTACGGAAACGAGAACTGGGAGTTCAACGAACAAGGTTTCATGCACCGCCGGATCGCCAGCATCAACGATCTGCCGATCAAGGAGACCGAGCGCCGGTTCCACTGGCCGCTCGGGCGCCGTCCGGACGAACATCCTGGATTGTCTGAACTGGGGCTGTGAGGATAAATCCGCGAAGAATCGTGGTCGTCCCATAGTTCTGATCCTGACACCCAAGACAGTGACTAACCACTTGTAATACATATCATCGTATGTATAATTGAATCCATGAATTTCACGTGGAATGCTGCCAAGCGCGCCACCAACCTGAAGAAACACGGCTTTGATTTCGCCAGTGCAGAACAGGTTTTCAACGGGCCGACCTTCACGGTGGAAGACACCCGTGGTTACAACGGCGAACGGCGCTTTAATTCCACCGGTTTTCTTGGCACGGCCATCGTGACCATCTGCCACACGGAAAGCGAAGACACCATTCACATCATCTCCATGCGAAAGGCGGAACTCCATGAAATCGAAATCCTCTCCCGCTATCTCTAAATCGCCTCGCCTGCGCGTTGGCCTGAAGGATGTCAGCCGCAAGGAATTCGCCGCCGCGGTCAATGAACGCCTGGGCAAGCAGCGTGTTTCAATCATGCTGGATGGCTCGATCATTGCATTCTTCAAGGCCAAGGCCGGGGAACGCGGCTACCAGACTCTCATCAATCAGGCGCTCCACCAGGCCATGACGGGCGAGCAGATCGAATCCACGCTTCGCCGGGTAATCCGCGAGGAACTGCATACGACGTGAATTGCGGGCGTGGTTCATCGTTTCACCCGACATGACACAACCGCCGGTTTCAGGCGACGCACATGACGCCGCGTACGCGTGAACCGGAATACTAGCGGGCCATCTCATGTACTCACCCAGGCAATTCGATGAACCTCTGGTCAAGGTCATGCACGACCTCATTCGTGCATTTCCCCTGGCTACGCTCGTCACGCTGAACGCCAGCGGGCTCGAGGCCAACCACATTCCTGTCGTGCTGCTTGAAAGCCCGGAACCTTTCGGCTGCCTGCGTGGCCACGTGGCCCGCAGCAATCCGCTTTAGCACGAGCATCCGCAGGATGCGGACGTGCTGCTGGTGTTTCAGGGCGAAAACAGCTACATCTCGCCCTCCTGGTACGCGTCAAAGGCCGAGGACGGAAAAGTGGTTCCCACCTGGAACTACGTCAGTGTTCATGCGCGAGGCCGCCTGAAGATCGTCGACGATGCGGTGTGGCTGCGTGCACAGTTGGAACAGCTCACGGCACACAACGAGAAGTCGCAACCGCAGCCGTGGTCGGTTGGCGATGCGCCCGCCGATTTCACGGAAAAGCTGATGACCGCCATCATCGGTTTCGAGGTGGTCATTACCGACCTGCAAGGGAAATGGAAAGTGAGCCAGAACCGTGTGGCGAAGGATCAGCTCTCCGTGATCGACGGGCTATCGCATAGCGGTCAGCACGGCATGGCCGATCTGGTCAGATCGCGAGGATCGACCGCAGGCGGATAAAAGTGGCCGGGCTCGAAAGGCATTGCTGGCGTTACTCGCGCGTAGTAATAAGGGACAGACCACGTTTTTCGATGCAGGAATAATCGTGGTCTGTCCCCTAGTTCCTCTGCACGAAGCACTCACCGATGCCGCGATGGCCGAAGAGCGAGTGTGGCGCCCATGATCGCGTTCGGTGCTTCAGCGCATCAGCGCTTCAATACAACGGCTCCCACTTCTCGCAGTACTGCAAAAACAGTTCCGACCACTCCGGGCTGCCGTAGAGCGGGTTGCTCTGATGCGTCAGGGCGATGGGCCAGGTGCCCAGGCGCAGGCCCTTCTCTTTCGCCGTGCGGCAGAAGTCCAGGTCGTAGAAGTGAAAGTCGAAGGCCGGATCGAACTGCACGCCGTGTCCTCGCAGAACCGAGCGGCGCGCGGCGAGGAACAAGCCATCCAGCAACTCGCAGGCCGCGGGTGTGGGGCCGAAGTGATTGACGTAGCCAAAGGGCGACGGCCCGTGGGCGACACTGCCGCTGAAGTAACGCGAATCGTCCAGGGTCTTGGCATCGACGATGCACCAGCCGGGTTGCCGGGGCAGGCGGCGCGTATTGCCGGCGACGCCGACAACATCAAATGTTCTACACGCTTCGATGACACGATCGATCAGGAAGAAGTCGTCGATCCAGACATCATCATGCATGAAGATCAGGTGGCCGCCCTCACCATCGTCGCAGTCAATGTTGATGCGCTCGTTGAAAATGTCGGGCAGGCCGCGACCGTTGTCGAAGGTGATGTGCGCCTCGATGCGCGGCTCGCGCTTCAGGCGCCGCAGCGATTGCCCCAGCGCGCTGGTTTCCCAGAACGTCTCTTCGGACAATCGCGTGGCGCTGATGATTTCGACGATGGCGGTCACGCTATGGCGATCCTGTGCGGGGTGGCCTGACGATAAATGGTACGTTCATGCTTTGTATTGTAGTGCCTGGCATGGTGAAAACAGCCATCTGAAATGCCTGTAGAAGCCCATCTGGAGCGGTTCTTCGGACATTCTCCCTGTGCCGCTAATCGGCCGGGCCGAGAATGGTCACGTAGTCCTTGCGCATCTTGCGCGCGTTGCCCAGGCGCAGGGTGATGCCCAGGCGATCAAAACACTCCAGTACTTCAATGCACAGGTCGCGCCCCACGCCGACGCGGTCGCGGAACTGTGCGGCGGTGAACTGCCCGCCGGGCGCCGCCTGCGCCACGGTCTGCGCGTCGGCCGCCAGCTTCGCCAGCGTGGCGCGGGGAAAGAAACGTTCCGGATTGACGCGCACCAGCTGCGCGGTGGGCAAACCCGCCTCGGTGCCGGCCTTGGCCTTGCGATGCAGGAAGTCACGCGTGGTGGCTTCGCTCAGCTT
>CANJRC010000175.1 GCA_947476535.1 Betaproteobacteria bacterium | reverse complement strand
TGCCGCACTGGCTCGCCCAGATGGACCTGGTGTACACCGAGCGGCCGGTATTCACGCACGGCTGGAAATCCACCGAGGGCATGCTGCCCAGCGACTACTGGCACCGCAATTTCTTCGTGCAGTTCATGGAGGACGGCATCGGTATGCGCATGCGCGACCTCATCGGCGTGGACAACATGATGTGGGGCAACGACTTCCCGCACGCGGAATCCACCTGGCCCCGCTCGATGGCTTTCCTCGACCGCCTGTTCGAAGGGGTCTCGGCCGCGGATCGCCGCAAGATCACCGCCGACAACGCCGCTGCGCTGTTCGGCTTTCAGGTCGCCTAGGCGAGCCGGCAGGACAGGCAACGATGCCGGGCAACGAAACCTGGATCACCGTCTGCAGCAAGGACGACCTCGCGCCCGGCACCATGCGCTGGGTCTCCGTGAATGGCGAGCGCGTGCTGCTGGCCAACGTGGAGGGGGAATTCTGCGCCGTGAGCGACCGCTGCGGGCATCAGTTCGCGTCGCTGTCCCGCGGCCGCCTGAACGGCCACGAGGTGGAATGCCCGCTGCACTTCGCCACCTTCGACGTGCGCACCGGCAAGTGCACCGGCGGGCCGGACAGCAAGGACATTGCGTGCTATCAGGTGCTGGTGATGGGAGATGACGTGCGCATCAAGCCGCGCAAGCCCGGGGGATCGGGGGAAGCGGGGTTGAAGTTTTGACGTGTTGCTTTTTTAGTCCCCGAATGCGCTCAACTACACGCTGCCGATCCGCTCTTGTACCAACCGCCTCGATCTCTTTCGCGGCCGAGGCCTTGATCAGAAGCCTATATTCGACCACGCCGCTTCAGGCCTTGGACAAATGTGTCGAATGAAAGGCTTTTCTCGCCCTTCCTTTCCGATATGGCCGCAAGGTCTTCGGCCTCCTCGGCAAGGATGGTCTTCACGGCATCATTAACCATGTCCGAGATCGACCGGTCCGTCGCCGCAGCTCTTAGGCGAAGAGCACGATGCACGTCAGCTTCAAAGTAGACAGTGGCGCATTTTTGAGTATCCATGAGATTAGTTCTGCCGCTTAAACGTCAAGACGTCCATCGAGCTATCCAACGTTCCGGCTAAGCGGCGCGCTTTTGCGTCCGCTTTGAGCCAGCGGTTAGAGGTCGAGAATGATGCTCGGCGTAAGCGTCAAGCAGTCGCCGGATCATCCGCTGGTATTGCGTATTGTTCCTTTGAGCCTCGGACTTGAAAAATTCGACGCTACGCTTGCTCAAGGCGAGGGTGACCTTGACTCCTTCGTCTTGAAATACAAGATCCTCCGGCCGGGGAAGGAAATCAGCCACGACCCTGGGGTTTCCGAGGGGTTCGTTCGTAAATAGCCATACGTATATATGGCTATAAGGGCATAAGAGGGCGACCTCAACGTAGAGCCCAGCTGCGCCGGAACGGCGTCCGCTGCGGCGCAAGGTTATATGCCATTTCTAAGACAACTTGCTCGAAACTAAGCGGTTCAAACTGATTCCGGATTCGGCCGCTTGAATGGCAAGAGTACGGTGGGTTTGCGGTGGAATACGGACCATAAATTTTCCACTAAACGCTTTCGTAGCGATGGGCTCTGGAGCGACTTCATGACTTTTGCGCATGTCTGCGATGGTTTTTTTAATGAGCCCCCGAATTCCTTGTAACGCCTTTTCCGGAGTTTTCTCCAACCAACTCAAGCTTGGAAACTCCGCGCATAGTCCAACATGCTCTCCATCTTCTTCGGACCAAGTAACCCGGTATGTATATCGGTCAATTTCCTTATTCATCATTTCTCTCCAGACGGTCGATTGCCAGCAGAACTTGGCGTACTTGATAGGCTTTTGCTTTACCTCGGTCATTTTGAATGTTGACGCGAGGATCGCCTTGCCACGGAGTCTTATAGATTCGGTGACTAGTGCCAGATTGCCTAGCCTTTCCGAAGTACTTATCGCAAACCTTGCAAAGGTCATTGAAGCGAATCCCTTTCGGGTTTTGCCTCATCAGTTTGACGATATCGTCTACCGAAGTCATGGGCGATATGGTATCAATATTGATACCACTAGGCAAGGATGAGGATTTAGGTGGCGCCAAGCGCCTATGGCATATAACGTCTAATACTCTGCACAAGTGCCGGTTAAACGGGAAACAAACCCGGCGTCGGTGAGGATAACCGCCCCGAATTCAAGCATCTGTGATTTTCCACATTGGTTCTGCTCCGTCAAACCCGGCGCGTTTCAGAATACACCCGGCACTCGCGCCGGGTATACGGCGACAAAGCCGGCAGCGCCCCAATAAACCTGCATGGAATCATCGCCTTTGACCGTAGGGAATATTCAGTCCCCCGAGAAAGCCGGCGTCAACTCACGCGGCAAATCGAAACTCATAGCAAATCTTGAGTCACCAGTGTAGTTGCCTTGACGCTTCACGATTCCGGAATCTGTGAGGCTACTCTGGCCCCGGAAAAAATCCTCCATAGAAAAATAGTCGTGTCAGTTTTTATATAGTTTATGTACTATTACAATGGCAACATAGACAGAATTGTCAGTATTTCTCCACAGGGTATGGGTGCCGGGCCCCGTTGGGGACGCCGAGAAGCGTAGGACGCTGAGGGGCAGTCGGCGAGCACTGTCTGAGCGGGCATTGGCCCGCGAGTTGCGCAGCCGCCGAAGCGTTTGAGCATCGCAGGGAAGTTTCGGCGCGCGCGCCGAAACCGTCACCTCCGGGGTCGCCTTTTCTTGGTTACTTCTTTTGGCGAGACAAAAGAAGTAACTCGCCGTCAGGCGAAACGACTTTCCGAAAAACGACGGAACGCCATCCCCCTACAACTCCACCCTCGCCAATGCCGGCTTGCCGAGAATCATGTCCGATGCCTTCTCGGCAATCATCAGCGTCGGCGCATAGGTGTTGCCAGAGGGCTCGGTCGGCATCACCGAGGCATCGGCCACCCACAGGCTCTCCACGCCATGCACCTTGAGGTCGGGGCCCACGACGGTGCTCGAGTCGCTGGCCGGGCCCATGCGGCAGCTGCCGGTGAGGTGATAGGTTCCCGAGCCGAATTGGCGCGCAAAGTCGAGCAGTTCATCGTCGCTCTCCACGCCCGGGCCCGGCAGCACATTGTCGACCACGAAGCGCGACAGCGGCTCGGCCGCGAAGATCCTGCGCACCAGTCGCAGGCCGGCCAGCATGCCATCGCGGTCGGCCTTCTCCGACAGGTAGTTCGGATTGATGAAGGGCATCGCCCGCGGATCGGCCGAGGTGATGCGCACGCTGCCGTAGCTGTCGGCGCGATGCTTCCACACGCCGCAGGTCATGCCGGGAAAATCGTCCAAGAGGCCGATGGTGCCGGCCTTCATGCTGGCCGGTGCGAACGTGAGCTGCAGGTCGGCATCGGGCAACTCGGGCCGGCTCTTGGCGAATGCAAAGCAGTTTCCCGGCGGAATCTCCAGGATGCTGGGCAGGCCGAGCAGCCAGCGCATAACCTGCCAGGCAAGCGGCAACCCGCTTGACACGTCGTTCAGGCTGCGCGCGTCACGAATGCGATAGACATGCCGCGCCGTGTAATGGTCGCGCAGGTTGTCACCCACCGAGTTCCTCGCATGCACCACGGGAATGCCGTACTGTTTGAGCAGGTCGGCCGGGCCCACGCCCGACAGTTGCAGCAGCTTGGGCGAATTGATGCTGCCGGCGGCGAGGATCACGCCCCGCGTTGCCGCCACCGCCTGCGTCTTGCCGTCGCCATCGATGTAGTCCACTCCCACCGCACGCCGGCCTTCGAAGCGGATCCGGTTGCTGAGGGCGCGCGTACGCAGTTGCACGTGGCCAAGACGAATCGCCGGATGCAGGAATGCATCGGCCGCCGTGACGCGGCGGCGCTTGTGGATCAGCGTCTGGTAACGGCCAGTGCCGAACTGCACCGGGCCGTTGTAATCGGGGGTGCTCGGCACGCCGCACGCCTCCGCGCTCTTGACGAAGGCATCGCAAAGCACGTCGTTGAACCGGTAGTCGGACACCGGCAATGCTCCCTCGCGACCACGCACGCGGTCATCCCCCGGGCCGTAGCGCCGCTCGGTGCGCTTGAAGTACGGCAGCACATCGGCATAGCTCCAACCCGGGTTGCCGGCGGCCGCCCAGGCGTCGAAGTCCTGCTTCTGACCGCGCACGTACAGCATGCCGTTGACCGCACTGCCGCCGCCCACGGTACGGCCCTGCACCACCGTCACCGGGCGCGCCGCGGTGCCCTCGATCGGTTCGGTCTGGTACTGGTAGGTGACGGCCGGATCGAAGATGGTCTTCATAAAACCGGCCGGAATGCGGATCCAGGGACTGGTGTCGGGCGGCCCGCCCTCCAGCACGCACACCGAATGCTTGCCGCCTTCCGAAAGGCGCCCGGCCAGCAGCGAGCCGGCGGCACCGCTGCCCACGATGACGTAGTCGAATGGTTCCATATGCTTCGCTCCTCGCTGCCTAGGTGCTAGTGATGGTTCAGAGCACGGCTGGCGGCAAAGCCTGCTTGCCGAGAATGATGTCGGAAGCCTTCTCCGCCACCACCATGGTGGACGCATAGGTGTTGGCCGAGGACATGGTCGGCATGACCGACGCATCGACCACATGCAGCCCCTCGACGCCGTGCACTTTCAGGTCCGGGCCCACCGTGGTGCTCGCATCGCTCTCCGGGCCCATGCGGCAACTGCCCATCATGTGCCAGGAGCTCGAGCCCATGCGCCGCGCAAAATCCAGCCACTCGTCGTCCGATTGCACCGCGGGCCCTGGCTGCGTTTCCGCCACCACGTAGCGCGCCATCGGCTCGGCGGTGAAGATGGATCGCAATATCTTGAGCGCCTTAACCAGCGTCACCTGGTCGCGCTCATCGGACAGGTAGCGCGGGTTGAACTCGGGAGCCTGGCGCGGATCGCCCGAGGTGATGCGCACGTAACCGGTGCTGTCCGGGCGCTGCTTCCATGCGCCGCAGGTCATGCCGGGGTAGTCGTCCATGCGGCCGAAGAAGCCCGCCTTCATGCTGGCCGGGCCGAACAGCATGGTGAAGTCCGGTTCGTT
>CANJRC010000174.1 GCA_947476535.1 Betaproteobacteria bacterium | reverse complement strand
ACGCTGCAGTTGCCCATCACCTTCACGCTCGGCCTCGAGTTGCCGGCCCCGAACGACACCGCCATCGGGCTGGCATCGCAGTCCGGTGCCATGGGCAACTCGGTGGCGCAGGCCTCGCGCATGGGCGTGTCCTTCAGTCACCTGCTCACGGCGGGCAATTCCTGCGATGTCGACACTGCGGACAACATCGCCTTTCTCGCCGAGGAGCCGTCGTGCAAGGTGGTGGCCTGCATCTTCGAGGGAACCTCTTCGCCCAAGCGCCTGATCGAGGCGGCCGAGATGGTGCGTGCGCAGGGCAAGCCGTTGCTCGTGTGCAAAGTAGCCAACAGCGCCAGCGGCGCGGCCTCGGCGCTGTCGCACACCGGTGTGCTGGCGGGATCGGCCGCAGCGTATCGCGCAATGTTCGAGCGCATGGGCGCGGTGGTAGTGGAGGACCTGGAGGAACTCGCTGAGACGGCGGCTTTCTTCGCCAAGGCGCACGCACCCAATGCCGACCGCGCCTGGCGCGGCGTGGCTGTCGTCGCGGGCTCGGGCGGTTTTTGTATCGCTGCCGCCGACAAGGCGGAAAAGCACGCCGTTCCCCTGCCGCAGCCCGCTCCGGCGCTGCGCGAGGAACTGGCGCGCCACGTGCCGGAATTCGGCTTCACGGGAAACCCATGCGACTTCACCGCCCAGATCACGCCGGACCAGATCCGCGCCTGCTGCGAGGCCTTTTTTGCCGACCCAGGTTTTGATGCCGTGGTCATGCCGCAGACCTATGCCTTCGACCGCGGCACCATTCGCATCACCAACCTGCAGGCGGCGGCGGCCAGGCACGGCAAGATCGGCTGTGTGCCCTGGACGAGCGGCTGGCTCGGTGGTCCAGGTTCGGTCGACGCGGCATCGGCACGCAACCTCGTATTGTTTCGATCCATGGATGCCTGTTTTCGCACGCTGGCCGCCTGGTACCGGTATCACGATCGCAGCGCGGTGCTCGCCGCAGCGGATGCTGCACCAAGGCCTGCTGCGCGATCACCGGAAACGAGGCGGCGCGTGGCTGCGCAATTGACGGCGGGGACCCACAAGGTGTTGAGCGAACGCGCATCGAAGGAAATACTCGCGCAGTACGGCCTGCCGGTGGTGGCGGAGCGGCTCGCGACCTCCGCCGATGAAGCGGCCACGATTGCCGGTGACATCGGCCTGCCGGTGGTGCTGAAGATCGAGGCCACGGGCCTGGCCCACAAGACCGAGAGCGGCCTCATCCGGCTCAACGTGCAGAACATCGATGCGGTGCGCGCTGGTTTTGACGAGCTCATGGCGGGTGCAGTCACGCTCGCCCCGTCCGGGACGCAAGGTGGCATTGGCGGCGTGCTGGTGCAGCCCATGATCGGCAAGGGGGTGGAAGTGATGGCTGGCGTGCGCATCGATCCCCTGTTCGGCCCGCTGGTGCTGGTGGGGCTGGGTGGCATTTTCGTTGAAGTGCTGGAGGACGTGGCGGTGGACCTCGCGCCGGTGACGCAGGCGCAGGCGCTGGACATGCTCGGACGGCTGAAGTCGAAGCGCTTGTTGGAGGGTTATCGAGGTGCGCCGGGAGTGGACCTGCCGGCGCTCGCCCGGGTGATCGCAGACTTGTCTGACTTTGCGGCGGCGCATGCCGACAGCATTGTCGAATGCGACGTCAATCCCCTGATCTGCAATGGGAGCCGGATACTCGCCGTCGATGCCTTGATCGTTCGGCCATCGGAGGGTGCGCAGCCTGCATGAATGGACATGACCTGTCGCCTGCAAGAACGGCGTTGCAGGGGCTGGCGAAAAGGGGGAACATTGTGCGGTTCCCGAGTATTTCGCGCCTGACGCCACTCGTTGCGGCAGGCGATTCCGGTTTCTTGATAATCATCAGGGGCCATTTCAGAATTACCGAAATGGCTCCTGATGTAGGGGAGTTTGAGGGGAGTATCCCCTCAATTGTGAAATGAAATCTGAGAGGAGAGCAATCATGGCAGTCAGTCAGTTGAGGAAAAAAGTCGCTGGTAGCGTGCCGCGTGGCATGACCGAGGCGGAGTGGCAGTGCCGTGTCGATCTGGCAGCGTGTTACCAGTTGGTGGACCTCTACGGCATGACCGACCTGTCGAGCAACCATATTTCGGTGCGCGTGCCCGGGCCGAACGACCATTTCCTGCTCAATCCGCTGGGTCTGATGTACGACCAGGTCACCGCGTCGTCGCTGTTGAAGGTGGATGTCGATGGCCGCGTGCTCGAAGGCGACGCCACCCGGATGAACCGCGCCGGATTCATCATCCACAGCGCCGTGCACATGGCGCGCCCCGACCTCGTTTGCGCGCTGCACATTCATACCGTGGCCACCAACGCCGTGGGCGCGCTGAAGGAAGGCCTGCTGCCGCTGACGCAGAAGGCCTGCTCCATCCAGAACTGGCTCGCCTATCACGATTGGGAAGGTCCCTCGCTGCACCTGGATGAGCGTGCGCGCATCGTGCGCGACATCGGGCCGAATGGCCGCTGCGTGATCATGCGCAACCACGGTGCCATGACTGTGGGCACGTCGATTCCGGAGGCCTTCGTCTGGGCGCAGCGCCTGGAAACCGCCTGTCGCTACCAGGTCGCGGCGCTGTCGCAGCTCGGTGCGGGCATGCACCTGCAGATGCCCTCCAAGGTATTGCAGAAGCGTACTGCCGAGATCGGCTCGAAGACCTACGCCCAGGGCGGCATGATGAATACCGGAACGCTCGAATGGAAGTCGTTGCTCGTCAAGCTCGAGCGCGAGCGCGGAACGTCCTACCGAACCTGAGCCATGACGACATCGGTGGGTGCGCGGGCCCTCCGGACGTTGCAGAAACAGATTATCGAGGTGTGCGGCAGTCTTCGGCGCTGGCCTTGCCGGACTTGCAATGGCGCGCGGCTTCACGGTGTACGAGAGCGCAAGACTGCCGAAGGACTCCCAGCAGGAGAAGCCGGGCTACGCCGCGCGCCGTGCAACCATCGTCAAGTTGCTCGGCTTCCAGTAATGGACGTTTTCCAAAGTCGAGTGGTGCGGGGGTGCCTTGCGTGGGATTGCGCGACGTGACATCCCGCGCCACCGAACACTAGCGTTGCAGTTCGTCCTGCTGCGGGTCCTGCCCCAACTGGTGGTTCGCCACCCCGCGCCTGAGCACGATGGGCGCACCACCGGTGCTTTGCTTGACCATCCACTGCGCGAGTGAAGCGTCCATGTAGTCGGCGTGGCCAGGAAACCATTTGACCAGTTCGTGGGCAAGTCGTCTGCCTTCGGCGACATTGCCCGCGGCGACAACCTCCCGGACCTGTTCTACGGATTTCATTACCGCGCCGTGCTCATCGACATGGCATTCCGTGGCTGGGAATTGGCTGGCCTCCATCCAGACGCGTTCGCGTTCGAAATGCTGGATCGCATGCGCGGCAAAGCGATCGAGCAGGGCGGCAAAGCGCGCGTCGTCGGAGGCCAGCATGGCGTCGACGATCTCGACGAACTCGCGATGCGTCTCGTCCATCGGGTGGTATCCGAGTAGATAGGCGTCGGTCCACTGGAATCGGGGGCTTGTATTCATGCATGCAAGCATAGCATTCGCCGCTAGATCTGCAGGTACACGGCGCCGCCTTCAATTTTTACTGCAAAGGTCTTCGCATCGCCCTTGTCCGGCGCCACCGCTTCGCCATCGAACAGCGCCACGTTCCAGCCATGCAGCGGGCAGGTCACGTGCTTGCCATGGACGATGCCTTGCGACAGCGGCCCGCCCTTGTGCGGACACTTGTCATGAAGGGCGAACACTTCGTCCTCGGCGTTGCGGAATACGGCAATGTCACCGTCAGCGCGCCGGATCACGCGTGCGCCAAGGCGCGGGATGTCTTCGAGCGCGGCGACGCGGGTCCACTCTTTCATGCGAGCTCCTGAGCTGATGCTGATGACGGCGCTCATACGCTGAGCATTTCAAATTCGCGGGCCAGGGCCGGGTCGGCGGCAGGTTTCTTGCCTTCTGCGCGCTCGACCCACGGGTCCTTCTCCCCCTGCAGCGCGAATTGCAGCCGCGCGTACAGCGCCTTGCGGCCCTCGGCGTCCTCGAGCAGGCGCTGCTTCACGTAATCGAGGCCCACGCGCGCCACCCAGTGCACCGTGCGGTCGAGATAGCGCGCCTCCTCGCGGTACACCTGCATGAAGGCGCCGGCGTATTCCAGCACTTCCTCGGCGGTTTTCACCTTGCACAGGAACTGCGCCACTTCGGTCTTGATGCCGCCGTTGCCGGCGATGTAGATCTCCCATCCCGAATCGACGCCGATCACGCCCACGTCCTTGATGCCCGATTCCGCGCAGTTGCGCGGGCAGCCCGATACCGCCATCTTCACCTTGTGCGGGGCATACATCTTCCAGAACGCCTGTTCTAGATCGATGCCCATCTGGGTGGAGTCCTGCACGCCGAAGCGGCACCATTCACTGCCCACGCAGGTCTTCACCGTTCGCAGCGCCTTGGCGTAGGCATGGCCGGAGGGCATGGCGAGGTCGGCCCAGACCTTCGGCAGGTCTTCCTTCTTCACGCCGAGGAGATCGATGCGCTGGCCGCCGGTCACTTTGACGGTGGGGATCTTGTACTTGTCGACCACGTCGGCGATCTTGCGCAAGTCGCCCGCCGTGGTGACGCCGCCGAACATGCGCGGGATCACCGAGTAGGTGCCGTCCTTCTGGATATTGGCGTGCGCGCGCTCGTTGATGAAGCGCGACTGCGGGTCGTCCCGGGCTTCGTGCGGCCAGGTGGAGAGCAGGTAGTAGTTGAGCGCCGGTCGGCAGGAGGCGCAGCCGTTGGGCGTGCGCCACTCCATGAAGCGGATGACGTCCGGGATGGCGAGCAGATGTTCCTCGCGAATGGTCTTTCTCACCTCTTCATGCGTGTGGTCGGTGCAGCCGCACATCGGCTTGGTGGTGGTTTCCTGCGGCGAGTAGGCGCCGCCCACGGTGGAGGCGAGAATCTGCTCCACAAGGCCGGTGCAGGAGCCGCAGGAGGAGGAAGCCTTGGTGTGCTTCCTCACCTCGTCCAGCGTAAAGAGGCCCTCGGTCTTGATGGCCTTGACGATGGCGCCCTTGCACACGCCATTGCAGCCGCACACTTCCATGTCATCGGGCATGGT
>CANJRC010000173.1 GCA_947476535.1 Betaproteobacteria bacterium | reverse complement strand
TTGCGCGCGTCGATCGATGCTGCGGTGACCAAGCAGGTGCTGGAAGACCTGTACCTGCCCTACAAGCCCAGGCGCCGCACGCGCGCGCAGATTGCGCGCGAAGCGGGGCTCGAGCCGCTGGCCGACGCGTTGCTCGCCAACCCGATGCTCGACCCGCAGGCCGAGGCGGTGCAATACATCCGCGTGGAAGCGGCGGCCGAAGACAAGGATGCGATCAACGTTCCCGACGTCAAGGCTGCGCTGGAGGGCGCGCGCGACATCCTGTGCGAGCGCTTCGCCGAAACCGCGGGGCTGCTGGCAAAGTTGCGCACGCGCATGCAGGAGCAGGGCATCCTCGCCTCCACGGTGGCGACGGGCAAGGAGGCCGCGGAGGAGGAGAAGTTCCGCGACTACTACGCGTACTCGGAGCTCATCCGCGACATCCCGTCGCATCGCGCGCTGGCATTGTTTCGCGGTCGCAGCCTCGGTGTGCTGCACCTCAACCTGGGCCTGGGCGAGGAGATCGAGCAGCAGGTGCCGCATCCCTGCGAGCGCATGGTGGCAGAGCATTTCGGCCTGGAGCGCGTGTACGACAAGGCTCGTCCTGCCGATGCCTGGCTGGCCGATGTGTGTCGCTGGACCTGGCGCGTCAAGGCCCACCTGCACGTCTCCAGCGAGCTGATGCTCGCCCTGCGCGAGCGCGCGGAGGCGGAGGCGATCCGCATTTTCGGTCGCAACCTGCATGACCTGTTGCTGGCCGCGCCGGCCGGCCCCAAGGCGGTGCTCGGGCTCGATCCGGGCATTCGCACCGGCTGCAAGGTGGCGGTGGTGGATGCCACGGGCAAACTGTTGGAAACGGCCACCGTCTATCCGCACCAGCCGCGCAACGACTGGCAGGGCACGCTCGCGACGCTGGCGCGGCTGGCGGTGCAGCATGGTGTGGAGCTCATCGCCATCGGCAACGGCACGGCCAGCCGCGAGACGGACAAACTGGCCGCCGAACTGATCAAGCTGGTTGTCGCGAAGAAGCCCGAGCAGAAGCTCGCCAAGATCGTGGTGAGCGAGGCGGGGGCTTCGGTGTACTCGGCATCTGCGTTCGCCGCCGCCGAATTCCCGGAGCTCGATGTGAGTCTGCGCGGTGCGGTGTCCATCGCGCGGCGCTTGCAGGACCCGCTGGCCGAGCTGGTGAAAATCGACCCCAAGGCCATCGGCGTGGGCCAGTACCAGCACGACGTCAACCAGCGCGCACTGGCGCGCTCGCTCGATGCCACGGTGGAGGATTGCGTCAACGCAGTGGGCGTGGACGTGAACACGGCCTCGGTGCCGTTGCTGTCGCGCGTTTCGGGACTGAACAGCGTGCTGGCGCGCAACATCGTGGATTTTCGCGATGCCCACGGCGCCTTCACCAGTCGCGCGGCGCTGCTGAAGGTGCCGCGCCTGGGCGACAAGACCTTCGAGCAGGCCGCGGGCTTCCTGCGCGTCAACGATGGCGACAATCCGCTTGACCGCACGTCGGTACATCCCGAGGCCTACCCGGTGGTCGAGCGCATCCTGAAGCGCATCGGCAAGGGGCCGGGCGAGGTGAGGGAGGTGATGGGCAAGCCCGATGCGCTCAAGGGGCTGCCGGCCGCCGATTTCACCGACGAGAAATTCGGCGTCCCGACGGTGCGTGACATCCTGCTGGAGCTGGAGAAGCCCGGCCGCGATCCGCGACCCGAATTCACCACCGCCACCTTTCAGGAGGGCGTGGAGACTCTGGCTGACCTGCGGCCCGACATGGTGCTCGAAGGTGTGGTGACCAATGTCGCGGCCTTCGGTGCCTTCGTGGACATTGGCGTGCATCAGGACGGCCTGGTGCACGTGTCGGCGCTGTCGAATCGCTTCGTCAAGGATCCGCACGAAGTGGTGAAGCCCGGTCAGGTTGTGAAGGTGAAGGTGCTCGAGGTGGATCTCAAGCGCCAGCGTGTCGCACTGACCATGCGGCTCGACGATGTGCCGGGAGCGACGCGGGGCGGCGGCGCCCGGCCGGCCAATGGTGCGGCGGGTGATGCCAATGCCAGGCCGCCTTCGCAGGGCAGGCCGCAAGGAAGGCCCCAGGGTGCGCCGTCGGGCGGCGGTCGCGGCGACGCTGGCAGTCGCGGCAATAATCGGCCCGGAGCGAGCTCGCCCCAGCCGGAGAGTGCAATGGCCCTGGCATTTGCGAAGTTGAAGAAGTAACGCGGTTATCCGCGCGACCGCTCGAGGGGGCAGGCCTAGTGCTTATTTCACGCTTGAGGGGCTACTCCCCTCAAGCTCCCTTAGTGAGCCCTCGTCGCGGCCATGGCGCGCTTGCGCGCCATGGCGAGCAGCACGATTGACGCCACCGACGGGATCACCAGCAACCCGAACACGAGGCTGTAGCTGTGCACCAGCGCGTAGGCGCCGGCGAACAGCATCGGGGTGATGATGGAACTCATGTGAATGACGATGAGCGAACCACCGGTGGCGGTGCTCACGTTGTCCGCCGGAGCGAGCCTCGCCACCTCACCCAGGTAGGCGCCGTGCCATCCCGAGGCGGTACAGCCGAAGAAAAAGAACAGCAGGTAAGTGGCGGGGAGCGGCCAGCCCAGGCCCAGGCTCATCGAGGCCAGCGCCGTGACGCTCATCAGGGCCGAGAGAATCATCATCATGCCCAGGCAGTCGCGCGTGCGGTCGGCGAGCCAACCCCAGAAGGGTCGCGCGAACACCGCACCTACCTGCGCCACGGTGAGCATCAGCCCGGCCTGCACCAGCGGCATCGACAGTTGCTCATAGAACATGGCGACGGTGTAGCTGTGGACGATGACCTGCCCGCAGGCGAGGGTGCCGCCTGCCAGTGCCAACATGCGCAATGGCGGCACCGCCCACATCACCTTGAGCGGCGTGATGGGATTGGCCGCCAGGGGCAGCGTCGGTTCGCGATCGTCATCCCAGGTGTTGCGGCCGGTCTGCAGGAGGAGGGCGAGGGCGAGGCACATGCCGCCGCAGGCCCAGAGTGCCGCCTGCCAGTCGATCGAGACCGTGATGGCCGGGCCTGCCGTGGCGGCGAGCAGCACCCCCAGCGGCACGCCGGCCTGCACCAGCGAAAACACCATGTTGCGATTCTTTTCCGGCGTGAAGCGGCGCAGGATGCGCGTGTTGGACGGCGTGACGAAGCCGTAGCCGAAGCCCATCAGGAGCGAACCCAGCACCAGCGTCACCACATGGCCGGCGGTGGCAAGTGCCGCGCCCAGCGCCATCAGCACCATGCCGACCTGCATGGCGCGACAGCCGCCCCAGCGCGGACTCAGATTGGTGCCGAAGGTGAGGCAGATCGTCATGCCGGCGAACATCAAGGCCGTTTGCGATCCGATCACGATCACGGGCAGGCCGTGGCCCTGTGCGATGGCCGGGGCGATGGCGGGCGGCAGCAGCGCGCCCAGCGTGCCGATCAGCTGCGTCGCGTTGAGTGCCACGACCAGGTGGATGAACTGCCAGCGGCTGAGGCGAGGCGTGTCCTCTTTCACTGGCGGGTCCGTCCCACGGTACCGGGGGATGTTTCGTCGAGCGTAGGGCGCATCGGGGCTGCCAGGAAGGGGGTTGTGATGGTCCGCGTGGAGGTCAGGTGACGGCGCGGGGTCTCGCGGGGATATTACACGTCGCGGGCAGGGACACGGTTCATGAATCGTGATGCGGTTGGCCTGCGCTTCGTCGCGGATCGTGGGCGTCTTTCGGGCCATGGCGCGCGCAGCGGTGTCCGAAGCGGCGATAATTGCATGCTGCGTCCTGCGCTCCTTGAAAGCTGCCCTTGAAACAAGCTGATCCGACTCCGGGGAATGACCCCAAGCCCGTCGCCGGTCCTGTGCCTCGCCGTGCCGGGCCCCTGCAGGTGGCAAAGACCCTGGTGTTCGGCCTGTTTGCCATCGGCATGAAGGGCACCTGGGAAAAAGATGGCGTGCGCGTGACGCCCGGGCAGATCGTGGTCGGCGCGCTCATCGGCGGCGTGCTGCTGGTGGTGGCGATCATCAGCCTCGTTCGCCTCGTGCTGCGGATGGCGACTGCCTAAGCGACAAGGGCGCCCGTGAACTCCATGAACGGAAACGCGACCACCAGCGCATTCACGCGCGCCATGCCGGTGCTGTTCGTGCTCCTGTGGTCCACCGGTTTCATCGGTGCGAAGTTCGGCCTGCCGTATGCCCCGCCCTTGAAGTTCCTCTTGTGGCGCTTCGTGTTCGTCATCAGCCTGATGGGCGCCATCGCGCTGGCCACGCGCGCCGCCTGGCCGCGCGGCGTGCAGTGGCTGCACGTGGCGGTGGCTGGCATCCTGCTGCAGGCGGGTTACCTCGGGGGCGTGTTTGCGGCCATCGGCCTGGGCATGACGGCCGGGCTCTCCGCATTGATCGTGAGCCTGCAGCCCATCCTCACCGCCTTTGCCGGGCCGCTGGTGGGCGAGCGCGTGAGCCGGCGCCAGTGGCTGGGCCTCGTACTCGGGCTGGGCGGCGTGGTGATGGTGGTGTGGAACAAGCTCTCCCTCGGCGTGATTGCACCGGACGCGCTCGCGCTCACTGTGCTGGCGCTGGTGTCGATCACGGCCGGCACGCTTTACCAGAAGCGCTACTGCGGCGCGCAGGACCTGCGCACGCAATCTGTGGTGCAGTTCGTCGCCGCCGGCCTGGTGTTGTTGCCGTTGTCGCTGGCGTTCGAGTCGCGTCCGGTGGTGTGGAGCGGCGAATTCATCTTCGCCATCGGCTGGCTGGTGGTGGTGCTGTCGCTGGGCGCGATTTCGCTGCTGCTCGTCCTGATCCGGCGCGGCGCGGCGACCTCGGTGTCGAGCCTCATGTACCTCGTGCCCGCGGTGACAGCCGTGATGGCGTGGCTGATGTTCGGCGAGACCCTGTCGCTGCTCGCGCTCGTCGGCATGCTGGTGGCGGTGGCGGGCGTGGCGCTGGTGGTGCGGCCCGCGAGCTGATTCGCAACCGCGCTGATCGGAGCGCTGCACCGGTGGTAGGGCTCGCGCGGGCCATTCGGCGATATCATCGCGCCATGTTCTACGGCATCACCGATATCACCACCTTCATCCTGGGCACCATCTTCATCGTGCTGCTGCCGGGGCCGAACTCGCTCTACGTGATGACCATTGCCTCGCGCCTGGGCG
>CANJRC010000172.1 GCA_947476535.1 Betaproteobacteria bacterium | reverse complement strand
GCCCAGATCCGCGAAATCCAGCGCCGGGTGGGATTCACCGGCGTCTATGTCACCCACGACCAGGGCGAAGCATTCTATGTGGGCGACCGGGTGGCGATCCTGGGCGAAGGCCAGTTGGTGCAGTTCGGCACGCCGGACGAGATCTACCGCCAGCCGAACCGCGCCAGCGTGGCCGACTTTGTCGGCGCCTCCAACCGCGCCGAGGGCCGCCTGGGCGCTGGAGGAACCACCTTCGAGTGCGAGGCGCTCGGCTCGATTGCGCTCTCGGGGTTGCCGCAAGGCGCCTCGCCGGGCAGCAACGCAGTGCTGATGATGCGCCCCGAGTCGCTGAGCTTGCGAGCCCCGGATGCCGGCGGGCCGGTAGCCACGGTGCTCGACCGCGTCCTGGTGGGTGCTTGCGACGAATACACGCTGGAATTGCGCGGCGGCACGCGCTGGCGGGCGCGCACCGACCTTCGGCTGACACGCTACGCCCCAGGCGATGCCGTCGCGCTGGTCATCGCGCCCGACGGCGTGCTGGTGTACCCAGCGCAACCCTAATGCGCGCGCAAGCGGGCACCATGACGGCAAGCGGCCTGCGCAGCGGCGCACGCCACTACGCCGGCGGCTGGACGGGGGCTTTCCTGCTGGTCATCGTGGCCGTGTTCGTTGCCTATCCGCTCGTGCAGCTCATCTTCAACACCTTTGGCGGCGGCGGCGAGGGCGACGTGTTCCAGACCTACCGCGAGGCGTTCACCAGTTCCATCGCCTTGTCGTCGGTGTGGGGCACCGTCTGGCTGACACTGGTCACGCTGCTATTCGGCATTCCGCTTGCAGTGCTCCTCGCGTGGATTGCGAGCAGCACCGATGCGCCTATGGCGCGCGCGCTGGCGATGCTGCCCACCCTGTCGCTGGCCCTGTCGCCGCTGGTCGGCGCCATCGGCTGGATGGTGCTGCTGGCTCCGCGGGTGGGCATGCTGAACCTGGCGCTGCGTTCGATTTTCGGCCTGGACATCGACGAGGGCCCGCTGAACGCGTTCAGCCTGCCGGTCATCATCATGCTGATGACCTTCTACATCGTGCCCTACATTTATGGCCCCGCCCATGCCGCGTTCTCGCAGGTGGACGCGAGTCTCCAGGAAGCCGCCAAGGTGTGCGGCGCCGGCAGCAAGTGGACCCTGATCACGGTGACGCTGCCCATCCTGCGCCCCTCCATCCTCGCCGGCGCCTTGATTGGCGGCGTCATGTGCGCCTCGATGTTCGCCATCCCGCTCATCCTGGCCAGCGGCACCGGCCTGCACGTCATACCGACGCAGATCTACTATTACATCAACCAGGAAGGGCGTACCGGCCCGGCCATGGCCATGGCGTCGCTGCTCTCCGTGGTCACCATGACGGCCATGCTGCTGTACTTTCGGCTGCTGGGCAAAGGTCGCTTCGTCACCCTGTCGGGCAAGGGTTCGCGGCGCGTGCTGGTCCCGCTCGGGGCATGGCGCTGGCCGGCCGCGGCCCTGCTCATGGTTTTCCTGTTCGTTTCTCTCATCGTGCCGCTGGGCGCACTCGCCTATTTGTCGATGGTGGGGTTCTGGAGCGGCAACGTGTTCAATCAGGCGCTGAATTTCGAGCAATACCGGCGCCTGGTCGACTTTCCCAACACCATGCTGGGCCTCGTCAACAGCACCTGGCTGGCCGCCTCGGGCGCCGCCATCGCCCTGATACTGGGCTTCGTGATCAGTTATCGGCGGCTGCGCGATGCGCGTCCGGTCAATCGCCTGATCGCGTTCGTTGCCTCATTGCCGCTGGGCGTACCCTCCATCGTGCTGGGGCTCGCCGTACTGGCGTCATTTACCGGCGGTTTCCTGCCGCTCTACGGGACTGCCTTGATCATGGTGCTGGCCTACGCCCTGCACATGCTCCCCATTACCATGCGCAGCAGCGACGCGGGCTTGTTGCAGGTATCGCCGGAACTCGAGGAGGCGGCGCTGGTGTGTGGCGACTCACGAACGGGTACCGTGGCCCGGGTGTTGCTGCCCGCATTGCGCCGGCCGCTCCTGACCGTATGGGGCCTGTCGTTCATCATCCTGTTTCGTGATATTTCGACCTCCATCCTGCTCTACACACCAGAAACCGTTCCCTCCTCGGTGGCCCTGCTTTCCATCTTCGACCAGGGCTGGATGACGGGGGCCGCGGCCTATTCGATCATCATCACGCTCATCAGCGCCGCCGTGGTGGCGCTGATCATCAAATCGGCCGATATGGCCGATGCGGGCTGAACGAGGCGCGACGAGTCAATCCGGCTTGACGCTCTCCAAGATGCCCACTTACACTGCCCCGGTGCGCCCATGGGGCGTTGCGGAATTCATCCGAATTTGACGACAGGGAAGGAATGACCATGAACGATCTGGCAAACGTTGCAGCAACAGACCTGGGGCGGACGCTCTACTACCCCATTCCCACCGGCGACGCGCTCAACCTGCAACTGGCCAAGCGCCCCGCTTCGATCAAGGGCCTCACCATCGGCTTTCTCGGCAATCTCAAGCCGAACTGCGACGTGCTGCTGCACACCGCCGAGGCGGAGATGATGAAACAGGGCGCGGCAGGCACGCTGTACCGCGAGAAATCCAGCTGCAGCCTGGGCGCCCCCTCGGAGATCTTCGACGAGATCGCGGCCAAATGCCAGGCCGCGGTGGTCGCCCTCGGCGATTGAGGGTCCTGCACGTCGTGGTGTATCCACGACTCCTACGAACTGGAGCGCCGCGGCGTTCCGACCGTGACGCTGGTTGCGACCACGTTCAAGGTGCTGGCCAACTACGAACGCCGCTCACTGGGCATGCCCGAAATGCCCATGGCGATCGTCCCCTACCCGATGGGTGGCGTGTCGACCGAAGAAGCGGTGCAGCGCTCGCTCGCGGCCCTCAATGAAATGATCACCGGGCTCACCGTCCAGCCTGCCGCGGCGGTAACCGCCAAGGGCAAGGCGGGCTCGGGGTTCGACGCGACCATGACGCTGGACGACGGCTCCTTCGATGCCGTCAACCGCTACTTCTACGAGAAGCGCTGGGGAGACGGCCTGCCCATCGTCCCACCGACGCAGGATCTGGTGCAGACCATGTTGCGCCATACCGACCTCGCACCGAACAAGGTGCTGGGAAAGATGGGGCCGAGCTGGAACCTGACCACGGTGCACCACGTGGCGGTGAACGCCGTCATGGCGGGCTGCCGGCCAGAGTACTTCCCGGTCGTGGTGGCGGGCATCGATGCGGTGCTGGATCCCGAGTTCAATATCTACGGCGTCCAGGGAACCACCAATCCGGCGGGCGTGATGCTGCTGGTCAACGGCCCCATCGCGCGCGAACTCGACATCAACGGCGGCACCAACCTGTTTGGGCAAGGCTGGTATGCCAACGGCACCATCGGGCGCGCAGTGCGGTTGTGCCTGATGAACATCGGCGGCGGCCTGCCGGGCGAGGGCGACATGTCCACGCTGGGCAACCCCAACAAGTGGGGCTCATGCATCGCCGAAAACGAGGCGCAGAGCCCGTGGCCGCCCTTCCATGTGGGGCGCGGCTTTGACGCGGGCACGTCCACCGTCACGGCAGTGGCCACCGCGGCGCCGCAGAACGTGATCGAGCTCTCTGCCGACCCGATTGCCATCCTCGACACCCTGGCGCGTGCCATATTCTCGGGCGGCAGCAATTGCGTGTACTTCGACCACCAGCCCATGGTGGTGCTGAGCCCGATCCAGGCACGGCATGTCGCCAATGGCGGCTTTGACCGCGCCGCGGTGCAGCGCTACCTGTGGGAACACGGCAAGATGGAGTTCAAGGGCTTCGCCTACACCAGCGACATCACCATCCGCAAGTGGAAGGCGGCCTGCATGAAGGTGGAGAATGGCAAGGAGATCCTCTACCCGACACGCACGCCCGAAGACATTGGCGTGGTCTGTGCGGGCGGCAACAATGGCCCGCACAGCGCCGTGCTGGCAACCTTCAACGGCACCAAGCTCATCACCCGCGCCATCACGCGCGCCGACGGCACCCCCGTCAAGTCGGTGAAGGAGCTGCAGAAGAAGTAGTCCTGCAGCCGCGACGGACGGTTATCCCGCCCGCCGCGGCTTCGCTTCCTGCTGCGCCTCCACCTCGCCACAACGATTTCAGCACAGGGAGAACTCATGTCAAATTCATCGGCAGCAACTTTCGGCAGCACCTTCAAATGAGCGAAACGGCCGGCCGGAAAGGACCCCTCGCCGGGCTGCGCGTGCTCGATTTCAGCCACGCGGCGGCGGCGCCCTTTGCCACCATGTTCATGGGCGACATGGGCGCCGAGGTCATCAAGATCGAAAAGCCCAAGGGCGGGGACGGTGCGCGCACCATGGGCCTGCCCATGCCCATGCTGGGACCGAAAGACTCGGAGTATTTCGTCGCGCTCAATCGCAACAAGCAGGGCATCGTCATCGACCTCGCCAAACCCGAGGGCGCCGAACTGGCGAAGAAACTGGCGGCGACGGCCGACATCGTGGTGGAGAATTTCCGGCCCGACGTGATGGATCGCCTCGGCCTCGGATTCAACGACCTGAAGAAGCTGCGCCCCGGCCTCATCTACTGCTCGATCTCGGCCTTCGGGCCGAGCGGGCCCTGGTCGGAGCGCCCGGCCAACGACATCATCATGCAAAGCGTGTCCGGACTCATGGGCATCACCGGCGAAGTGGGCGGCGGGCCGGTGCGTATCGGCGCCCCGATCGCGGACTTTTCCAGCGGCCTGTTCGCGCTCTCGGGCGTGCTGGCTGCGCTGCATGTGCGCGAGCAGCATCCCGAAGGCCAGCATGTCGAGATCGCCATGCTGGAGGCGGCGCTCAACATGATGAGCAACTACATCCCGTCGGTGACCACGCTGGGCTACAAGGTACCGCGCCTCGGTCGTGGGCACGCGCAGATCGTGCCCTACCAGGCCTTCCCCTGCTCGGACGGGCAGTATGTGATGGTCGGCGCCTTCACGCGCGGCTTCTGGCAGAACCTGGCCCGTGCGCTCGGGCACGAGGATTGGATCACCGACGAGCGGTTCGCAAGCAATGCCGGGCGGCTCGCCCATCGCGACCTGCTTTGCGGCATGCTCGAAGACATCTTCAAGGCCAAGCCCTGCAGCCACTGGCTGGGCGTGCTCGAGGCCGCCGATGTGCCCTGT
>CANJRC010000171.1 GCA_947476535.1 Betaproteobacteria bacterium | reverse complement strand
TGCTGGATGCCCGCGGCGCCATCTCGGTGACCGAGCGCGCCGCCTACATCGGCCGCATCCGCAACCTGGCGCGCAGCGTGTCGCAGTCGTACTTCGACTCGCGCATCCGCGCCGGCTTCCCGATGTGCCCACCGCAGGTGCTCACGCGACTGGGCATCGACCTGCCGGGACTGCAGGCCGCGCTGGATGACCGCACTGCGGCGCAGGGCATCGGCGCCTTCGGAGCCGCAACATGAACCCGAGCCTGCTGGTCGAACTGTTCACCGAGGAACTGCCGCCCAAGGCGCTGTCCAGCCTGGGCGCGAGTTTCTCGGGCAGCCTGCGCGACGAACTCATCGCGGCCGGATTTGCCGCCGCCTCGTCCGTCGCGAAGTCCTTCGCCACGCCGCGCCGCCTCGCCGTCCTCATTCCCTCTGTGTTGCCCGAGTCGCCCAGCCGCAACGAGACAAAGAAATTGATGCCGGCCAAGGTCGCCTTCGATGCCGAGGGCAAGCCCACCGCAGCACTGCAAAAACGCCTGGAAAAGGAAGGCTTAACGCTGGAGCAGGCGACGTCGCAGATCGAGCGCAAGACCGATGCCGGCGTGGAAAATGTTTACCTCAAGCTGGCCATCCCGGGCGTAAAACTCGCGCAGGGCCTGCAGACAGCACTGGAGAAGGCGCTGGCAAAGCTGCCCATCCCGAAGGTCATGGGCTATCAGCTCACCGACGGCACCACCACCGTGTCCTTCGTGCGCCCCGCGCACGCGCTGGTGGCGCTGCACGGCGATGCCATCGTGCCCATCCGCATCCTCGGGCTGGACGCCGGGCGCATCACGCACGGCCACCGTTTCCAAGGGGTAAAGGACATCGAGGTGGCCGCGGCCGACGCCTGGGAAGAGGCCCTGCGTGCGCACGGCAAGGTGATTGCCTCGTTCGAAGAGCGCAAGGCAGCGATCGAGCGCCAACTGGCGGCGAAGGCCAGCGCGCTGGGCGCCACGCTGGGCCCCGTGGAATCGGTCGCGCCGCTCCTCGATGAGGTGACCGCGCTAGTGGAATACCCAACGGTGTACATGGGCGAGTTCGAAGCGGAGTTCCTCGCCGTGCCACAGGAGTGCCTGATCCTCACCATGCGCGCCAACCAGAAGTATTTCCCGCTGTTCGACACGGTTGGGACACTCACCAACAAGTTCCTCATCGTCAGCAACATGGAACTGCCGGATCCGAAGAACATCGTCGAAGGCAACCAGCGCGTGGTGCGCCCGCGCCTGGCCGACGCGCGCTTCTTCTTCGACACCGACAAAAAGGTCAAGCTCGCCGAGCGTCTGCCGCAGCTCGCATCCATCGTGTTCCACAACAAACTGGGCAGCCAGTTGGAGCGCGTGCGCCGCATCGAGCTCATCGCCGAGTTCGTGGCGGCGAAACTCGGTGCCCCTGTGGCCGAGGCGCGCGAAGCCGCGCAGCTCGCCAAGGCCGACCTTACCAGCAACATGGTGGGCGAGTTCCCCGAATTGCAGGGCCTGATGGGCGGCTACTATGCGGCGCACGAAGGCCGCCCGAAGGCGGTGGCGCAGGCCATCAAGGACCAGTACCTATTGCGTGCCAACGACCTCTCCGATCCCGGCAACCTCGTCAGCGCCTGCCTGTACCTTGCCGACCGCATCGAACTGCTCACCGGCATGTTCGGCATCGGCAACGTGCCCACCGGCGACAAGGACCCGTTCGCGCTGCGCCGTGCCGCGCTCGGCGCCATCAGCGTGTTCGAGCAGCTGGGCCATGCCAGGGCGGCAAGCAGCAACGCTGTCGCCCTGTCCCTCGACGAACTGCTCGCCTTCGCGCGTGAAACCTTCGCCGCCGGCCTCGTTCCCGAGAAGACCGACGCCGCCGTCACTGCCTTCGTCTACGAGCGTTACCGCAACCAGCTCATCACCGGCCTCGACCGCGCGGCAGTGGATGCGGTGGTCGCGCTGACCCCGCCCCTGCACGAAATCGTAGCGCGCGTGAAGGCGGTCATTGCCTTCGGCGCACTGCCCGAAGCACCGGCGCTCGCCGCAGCCAACAAGCGCATCCGCAACATCCTCAAGAAGGCGCAGGAGCAGAAAGGCGCAGGTGGCGCGCTGAACGCGGCGCTGCTCGATGAGCCCGCCGAAAAAGCCCTGTACGCAGCGCTGCTCGTGCAGGAGCCGCTGGTCGAAGCAAGCTTCGCGACGCACGATTACGCCGGCGCGCTCAAATCGCTGGCCGGCATGCGCGACGCGGTGGATGAATTTTTCGACCGCGTCATGGTGAATGCTGAAGACCCGGCACTGCGCGCCAACCGCCTCGCGCTGCTCTCGCGGCTGGAACGCCTGATGAACCGCGTGGCGGACATCTCCATGCTGTCCTCATGATCATAATGACGTAATTGATATCTTATTAACATGGGGCAGATCACTAAACTGATCATATTGGACCGCGACGGGGTGATCAACTTCGACAGCGACCGCTACATCAAGTCACCCGATGAATGGCAGCCGATTCCCGGCAGCCTGGAGGCGATTGCGCAGCTCACGCAGAACGGCTGGCACATTGCCGTGGCCACCAACCAGGCCGGCATCGGCCGCGGCCTATTCGACATGGCCACGCTCAACGCCATGCACGCCAAGATGCATCGCAGCGTGGCACAGGCGGGCGGGCGCATCGAGGCGATATTCTTCTGCCCCGACACCTCCGACAGCAATTCGCCCAACCGCAAGCCCCGCCCCGGCATGAACATCGCCATCGGCGAGCGATTCAATGTGCCGCTAGATGGCGTGCCCTCGGTGGGCGACAGCCTGCGCGACTTGCAGGCCGCGGCCGCCGTGGGCGCGCGGCCCATCCTCGTGCTCACCGGCAAGGGCGCCAAGACGCAAAAGGAAGGCGGCCTGCCGCCCGGCACCGACATCTACCCGGACCTCGCCGCCATTGCGGCGGAGCTGTGCGCATAACCTTCGCCTGGCTACGCACCAAGCCGGCCCCAGCGCTGCCGCCGGCGCACCGGACATTGCTCGACCCGGCCAACGACGCCCCCGCCCTCACCGGACCTGCGCGATGAACCTGCTGCGTTCCAGCGTCTTCGCGCTCGCCCTCCTCGTCATTACGCCGCCCTACTCGCTTCTCGCGCTGGCCACGGCGCCGCTGCCGCGCATCTGGCGCTATCGCATCATCTCAGGCTGGTCGCACATCGTGATCTGGCTCTCGCGCGTCGTGCTCGGCATCCGCTACCGCGTGGAAGGACTGGAATCGCTGCCGCGAAAGCCCGTGGTGTTCCTCTCCAAGCACCAATCGGCCTGGGAGACCCTCGCGTTCCAGGTATTCCTGCCGCCGCAAGTGCTGGTGTTGAAGCGCGAGCTGTTGTGGATTCCCTTCTTCGGCTGGGGCCTCGCGCTGATGAGCCCCATCGCCATCAACCGCTCGCGTGGCACCCGCGCCCTCAAACGCATGGCCAACATCGGCCGCAGGCGCCTCGCGCAGGGCTTTTCCATCGTCGTCTACCCGGAAGGAACGCGCGTCGCGCCGGGCCAGCGCCGGGCCTACCAGCAGGGCGGCGCCTGGCTCGCGGTGAAGGCCGGCGCCCCGGTCATCCCCATCGCGCACAACGCCGGCTTGCTGTGGCCGAAGAACGCCTTCATCAAGCGCCCGGGAACGATCACCGTACAGCTGGGCGCGCCCATGGAATCGCTGGGCACCACGCCCGCCGCGCTGAACGCCGAAGTGGAGGCCTGGATCGAATCGCGCATGGAGGCACTGTGCCCGAAATAGCGCTGCTCAATCCGCTGCGGCGCCTGGTCGGTATCGGCACGTTCGAGCGTGCGTTGATGCTGGACACGGAAGAACTTAAGTACCGCCTGGTGCGCGCCAGCCGGCGCACTGTTGCCATCCACGTCGGCGCTGCCGGCGTGGAAGTGCGGGCGCCACGCTGGGCCTCGCTTGCCGACATCGAGGGCTTCATGCGCCAGAAAGCGCGCTGGATCCGGCGACGCATGGCCGACGCGCAGCACCATGCCAGCGCGATCGAGGCCTTCCGATGGGAAGACGGCGCTCGCCTGCCCATCCTCGGCCGCGAGGTGCGACTGGTCGCTTCCCCAGGACTTCGCGGCATCTTCCATCGCGACGACGAACTGCTGATCGGACACGCCCCGCGACAGGCGCGCTTGCAACCCGGCGCCGATGCCTCCACCGTGCAGATGCAGGATTGGCGTCGCCGCGTGACGGCGTGGCTGCGCGAACAGGCGCTCGAACACTATGCGATTCGCGTCGCGCAATATGCCGATGCCCTGGCGGTGCCCGTGCCCGCGCTGAAACTCTCCAATGCCGCCACCCAGTGGGGCAGCTGCATCCGCCGCCCGCCCCATCAGGGCGGCGTGCGCGTGCTCCTGCACTGGAAGCTCTACCTCATGCCGCAGCACCTCGTCGACTACGTGGTGGCGCATGAACTCGCGCATATCCGTGAACTCAACCACTCGCCGCGCTTCTGGGCCGAAGTCGAGCGCGTGTACCCCGACCCGGTCACCGCCCGGCGCGATCTCAACCGCCTGGGCCGCACCCTGCCCCGGCTGTAGCACCACCAGAAAGGGACACTCCCATGCGCATCCTGCACACCATGCTCCGCACCGGCGACCTCGATCGCTCCATCCGCTTCTACACCGAAGTGCTCGGCATGCAGCTCCTGCGCCGCAAGGACTACCCCGAGGGCAAGTTCACCCTCGCCTTCGTCGGCTATGGCAACGAGGCCGATTCCGCGGTGATCGAACTCACCTACAACTGGGGCGTGGATCGTTACGAGCTGGGCACCGCCTACGGCCACATTGCCCTCCAGGTGGAGGACATCCACGCCGCCTGCGACCGCGTGCGCTCCCTCGGCGGCAAGGTGACGCGGGAGCCGGGGCCGATGAAGCACGGGACCACCAACCTGGCGTTTGTGGAAGATCCGGATGGGTATCGGATTGAATTTATTCAGAGGTAAGTCGGGTTACGCCAGCAGCGAGCGGGTTGCTTAAAAAAAAATTTCGCGTGACGGCGAGTTACTTTATGTCGAGGGTTTCGCCTGACGGCGAACTACTTTCTTTTGCTTGTGCAAAAGAAAGTAGTCAAAGAAAAGCACACCCCCGATGCATCGGTCGCCTGCGGCGACTGCCCTGCGCTGCTCGCCAGCGCCGGCGGCTGCGCAACTCGCAGGCCGCTTGCGCGGCCCGCTCAGACAGTGCTCGCCGACTGCCCCGTCGCTGCCTGCGCTGCTCGGCGATGCAAAGGGGGCCCCGAAAAGCCGCCATGGCACAGATATCTGTGTCAGTTTTTAAGGTGTGGATGTCCGATAGACATTGACTGATGTAAAAAATTGGCAGTATTCATCCACAGAGGATGGGTTGGGGTGGGGCCCCGTTGGGGACGCCGAGAAGCGCAGGCAGCGCTGGGGTTTCGGCGAGGACTGTCTGA
>CANJRC010000170.1 GCA_947476535.1 Betaproteobacteria bacterium | reverse complement strand
GTCGGTGGCATCCGGGGAACTGGGCGTCGCCGGGCACCTCAACATCGGCATCGTGGTGCCGCTGATCAAGCAAGGCGCGCCCATCGGCGTGGTGGTTCCCAATCCCAGCATCGGCGTCCGCTTCACCGGGGGAACCCTGGGCTGGGCAAGGCGCCCCAACGCAGGACAGGTGTTCATGGACTACCTGATGTCACGACGAGGCCAGACCGTCTGGCACGGCGAAGGCGAATCGGGGAGCCCGCTTGCGGGCATTCCGGGGGGGCTGGATGCCCGCACCATGAACCCCTATGACCCCACCCCCTATACGCCGGAAGTCGTCAACGCCGCACGGGTGAAATGGAACGCGATGTTCAAGAAATAACAGCGCCGCCCGTCACGCCCTGAGGCCGCGATCCAGGTCGCGGCAGATATCGTCCAGCGATTCCAGCCCCACCGCGACCCGCACCAATCCTTCGGTGATCCCGGCGCGAGCGCGCGCCTCGGCGCTGATCCGGCCGTGGGTGGTGGTGGCCGGATGCGTGATGGTTGTCTTGGTGTCGCCGAGGTTGGCCGTGATGGAGAGCAGCTTCGTGTTGTCGATGGCGCGCCAGGCCCCTTCGCGCCCGCCCTTGACGATGAAGGACACGATGGCGCCGCCGGTCTTTTGCTGCCGCATGGCCAGGGCATGTTGCGGATGCGACGCGAGGCCTGGGTACATGACCCGCTCGATGCCCGGATGCGACTCCAACCACTGAGCCAATCCAAGCGCGCCCCTCGACTGCGCCTCCATGCGAATGGACAACGTCTCCAGCCCTTTCAGGATCACCCAGGCGTTGAAGGCCGACAGCGTGAATCCGGCCGTCCGCTGGAACGGAAAAAGGAGGTCGATGACCAGTTCGCGCCGTCCCAGCACGGCGCCGCCCAGCACCCGCCCCTGCCCGTCCAGGTATTTGGTGGCGGAGTGAATCACCAGATCCGCGCCAAACTCCAACGGTTTCTGCAGCACAGGGCTGCAAAAACAATTGTCAACCACCAGCAGCGCGCCGCTTTTTTTTGCCAGATCCGCCAGCGCCGAGATGTCAAACACCTCGGTCAGGGGGTTGGACGGCGTCTCGACGAACAGCAGCCGCGTCTCGGACTTCACCGCCTTCGCCCAGTCCGCCGGGTTCCCGCCGTCGACGTAGGTGGTCTGGATGCCGAATTTGGCAAGGATGTTGTTGAACATCTGCACCGTGGCGCCGAACACACCGGAGGAACACAGTACGTGGTCACCCGCCTTCAACAAGGCCATGACGGTGGCCAGGATGGCCGACATGCCCGAAGACGTTGCCACGCAGGCCTCCGCACCTTCCAGCGCGGCCAGGCGCTCCTGCATTGCAGTCACCGTGGGATTGGTGAAGCGCGAGTAGATGTTGCCAGGCTCCGCCCCGCTGAAGCGCGCGGCCGCCTGGGCTGCGTTGTCGAAGACAAAGCTCGAAGTCAGGTACATCGCCTCGGAATGCTCGTTGAACTGGCTGCGGTGAATGCCCGCGCGCACGGCCAGCGTTTCAAGATCGTATTTGCCGTCTTTCTGCATCTTCATCTCCTTTGGCCTGCGATGCGATCATGCGCGCCGATAGCGCCACACATGCCCCATGCAGCCATAAAACAAAAACCCGCCGAGCTTTCGCTAAGACGGGTTTTCACTCGCTTTAGCCGTATTTGTTTATCGCCATCCAGAACTTTGCTTCCAGCGGCGGCGCCCGCAAGCTGCTGATCAAATCGGCGCAAGTCGAAAGTTACTATCTGGGCGCGCCGCTGTCAAACCGGCAACGCTGCTCGCTCGCCGGATCAATAGCTGAGATAGGTACAGCGATCGCAGGGCGCGCCGGTCTCACGCCTGCTGACCAGCGTCTCGCGCAGCTTGCGCAGATAGGGCTGATTGTAGATTTCCAGAACGTGGTGCTCGTTCACGTCCCCCTTGGGGTATTCCACCTTGCCGTCCATGCAGCACATGGCCACCTTGCCGGTTGCGGATATGGAAAAATCGAACCACCGATGGCAGGGGACGTCGGGAATGCCGCGGGCGAAGTTGCCGGTATCCACGGCCCCGAGCCAGTCGTTGCGGGGGAGCACACAGGTCTCGAACCCCGGATACCGTCCCTTGACCCACTGCATGAATCCCTGGTCCTCAGTCCGAGACATCGATACGCGACTGATGCGGATGGGAAAATCGAACGCGCCACGAGCATGCCATTTCTTCAACTCATTCAGGCGCGCGAGGGTTCGCTCAAGGGGCATGCCCATGACTTCCTGGTACTCCACCGGGTCGTGAAAATTCAGGGAAACGGTGAGATAGGCGACATTCTTCACCTTCGCCAGTTTTTCGAGATTGCGTTCCGTCAGCGCGGCACCATTGGTGATCAAGCTGACGGCGGCATTCGGCAGTCGCTCGTTGACCCGGGCGAGGATATCGAACAGGCGCGTCTCGAGGAACGGATCGCTGATCTTGAAGGGCGATACCTGGAATCGCAGGGAACGCGGAATTGCGGTCAGGTCATCAATGATCTTCTCGATCAGCGAATCAGGCATGCGCGTGCCCTTGCGCTCCATGGTCGGATAAGGGCAGAAAGAGCACGAAGCATTGCACTGCGCCAACGTTTCAATATGCACCAGCGCAGGAAATTCCATGTAGTCGCGCTGCAGGAACACTGATTTCTCGGTGATCCACCGGCTCAGGTCCGACTCATCGTAATAGGCGACTTCGGAAAAATTATCGATCGCCCGCGACTGCGGCTTGGCCCGTCGTACCAGTTGCAAGACCAGGTTTTTCAGCATTCCTTGCGTCCTCTTCCCCGCCCGCCCGAGCGCCACGCTATAGCCCAATCCCATCCTCGCGATGAGCCACCTCCTCGGAGCCTCGGAGGCAACGCTTTTCCATGCGCTCGGGCCACGGCCACCGGCTAATACTACTGCCGTTTTCACACCGGCTAGCAAAGATCGCTTGCGATTCACGCAGCACAAGTCTCACCGCTGGCCCTGATCTGCTGACGCCGATTATCGAGCACGCTCTTGGTCTAGAATGATTGGCGTCGCACCAACGCCGGTTTCAATGCCATGTACTCCCGCCAATCGCCCAGCCCCCGCTACCTTGAACTGCTCAGCCTCAACCGCCAATTGCATATGGAGGGCGATGCCGCGCAGTCCCTGGCCGCCGATGACGCCTTTCCCGGCAAAAGCCTCTTCGCCCAATTGCCGCGCATCAAGGATCTGGTTCGTTCGACCAGAGCCTCGACGCTGCTCGATTATGGTTGCGGCAAAGGCCGGCAATACCAGGTTCAGAGTTTCGCGATTGACGGCGCGATCATCAACGAATCCGTGCAAGATTATCTGGACGTGGATTACATCTATCGCTACGACGCGGCATTCCCGCAATACACTCAATTGCCGGAGGGACGTTTTGACGGGGTGATCTGCACCGACGTCCTCGAACATTGTCCTGAGCAGGACTTGCCCTGGATCGTTGAAGAACTGTTCGGGTATGCAAGCAAATTTGTCTTTGCGAATGTGCCGGGATTTTCCGCCATGAAGAAACTGCCCAACGGCGAGAACGCGCACTGCACGCAGCGGGAATCGCAGTGGTGGAACACTGTATTCGGCACGGCGGCGCGAAAGCACCCGGGAATCTATTGGGAAGTCTTGCACGTGTCGCGCCTCGGACCGCAGGAACGCCAGGAGCACCATGTCGTGCGCCTGGGAACCAACCCGTCAATTCCGGCGGGATCCTGACCGCAGTCTCGGCGCCCCCTCGCGGCGCGAGCGGCTCGTACATTGCCAAATTGAGGCCGCTCTAGAACGGGCAGCGAATGCCTTTTGCGCCGCGGCGCCTATCGGCAGTAGGCCCAGGCTCGCGAAACAGGCGGCGCCGCGGCGCTACGCGTGATTCAGATCCAGCTGGTTGGCGTCCGCATCCTCGCCATCGCTCTCGCGACCGGCATCGCGATTCGACTCGACTGCCTGGAGATATTCGGTGGTCACATCGCCGGTGACGTACTGGCCGGTGAAGCAGGATGTCTCGAACTGGGTCAGTCTCGGGTTGACCTCGCTGACCGCCTTGGTAAGGTCGTCGATGTCCTGGTAGATCACCGCATCGGCACAGATTTCACGGGCAATCTCCTCGTCGGTGCGCCCCGGCGCGATCAACTCCTGCCGCGTCGGCATGTCGATGCCATATACGTTTGCATAGCGGACGGCCGGCGCAGCGGAAGCAAAATAGACGTTCTTGGCACCGGCCTCGCGCGCCATCTGCACGATTTCTCGGCTGGTCGTCCCGCGCACAATGGAGTCATCGACGATGAGTACGTTCTTGCCCTTGAACTCCATGGCCATCACGTTCAGCTTCTGCCGCACCGACTTCTTGCGGATCGCCTGTCCCGGCATGATGAAGGTTCGCCCGATGTAACGATTGCGGATGAATCCCTCCCGGTAGCTGACGCCCAGCACCGCCGCCATCTCCATAGCACTTGGTCGGCTGGTGTCCGGAACCGGAACGACAACGTCGATCTTCACATCGGGCAGCGTGCGCTGCACCTTGCGCGCCAGGTGCCGCCCCATGTTCAACCTAGCCTCATAAACGGACACGCCGTCCATGACCGAATCCGGCCGCGCCAGATACACGTACTCGAAGATGCAAGGCGCAAGCACCGTCTTCTCGGCGCACTGCCGGGTGTGCAATGTGCCGCTTTCATCAACGTAGATGGCCTCGCCCGGCGCCACGTCGCGCACCGGTTCGAACCCGAATGCATTCAGGGCCACGCTCTCGGATGCAGCCAGATACTCGGGGCCCTGCGGCGTTTCGGCGCGACCGAAGATCAGCGGACGGATCCCGTAAGGATCTCGAAACGCGAGCAGCCCGTAGCCTGCAATCATGGCCACGACCGCATAGGCGCCGCGGCAGCGCCTATGAACATTGGCCACCGCCGTGAAAATCTTGTCGGCATCCAGCCGCGTGCCCTTGGCCGCAAGTTCCAACTCGTGCGCGAGTACGTTGAGCAGGACTTCGGAGTCGGAATTGGTATTGATGTGACGCAGGTCCTGGCGAAACATCTCCACCTTCAACTCACCAGAATTGGTCAGGTTCCCGTTGTGACCCAACACGATGCCGAAAGGCGAATTGACATAGAAAGGCTGCGCCTCGCCGGCGTTGGATGCCGAACCGGCCGTAGGATAGCGGCAGTGCGCTATCCCGATCTCACCGGGGAGCGTTCGCATGTTGCGGGTGCGGAACACATCGCGTACCAGCCCCGACCCCTTGTACATGTGGAAGGTCTTGGACTCCGCGGTGACGATGCCCGCAGCATCCTGACCGCGATGTTGCAGGAGCAGCAGACCGTCGTAGAGCATCTGGTTGACTGCGGATCGCGCAAATACCCCAAGAATGCCGCACATGGTGTTTCCTCAAATCGCTGCTACACAAAAGTCGGGACAGGTTGCGCCTCGCAGTGC
>CANJRC010000169.1 GCA_947476535.1 Betaproteobacteria bacterium | reverse complement strand
CAGGGCATTGGCGATGGCGGCATACAGGCTGTCAATCGTTGTCTTGGGCACGCCGGCGGGCGAGTGGATCGAGAAGTAGTTGATGACCAGTTCCGGATAGCCCAGCTCGCTGGTGCTGGGCACATCGGGGAGGCTGGGCAGGCGCTTGCTGCTGACGGCGGCGAGGACGCGGAAGCGGTTGGTGGCGCCTTTCTCGGCGACGCCGTGGCTCTCGACCAGACCGGTGGAGAACTGCGCCTCGTTGGTGGAGAGCGCGCGCAGCACATCGGGCGAGCCGCCCTTGTAGGGAATGTTGACAACCGACAGGCCGGCCTTGGATTTCAAAACCTCCAGGTTCATGGTGGTCGCGCCATTGAGGCCGGTGGAGGCGTAATTCACCTTGCCCGGATTGGCCTTCAGGTAGGCGATCATTTCGTTGAAGTCCTTCCACGGCGCTTGAGCGGACGAAGAGATCAGCGAAATCAATTCGGTGACGATGGTGACCGGCGGCAGGTCGCGCACCGGATCGAGCTTGAGGTCCTTGACGAAGACCGGCAACAGCACGAGGTTATTGCTGCCATACAGCAGCGTGTAGCCGTCGCCGGGCTGCTTGGCGACATATTCGGAGGCGATCAGGCCGCTCGCGCCGGGCATGGCCTCCACCACGACTGCCTGGCCGAGCGCCCGGCCCATAGCCGGCGACATCAGGCGAGCCGCGATGTCGGTGATCGACCCTGCGCCATTGGCGACGACAAGTCGCACAGGTTTGTTTGGAAAGTTCTGCGCCATCGCAGGCGCGCAGGGCAGGCTGAGGGCCAGCATTGTGGCGATGGTGCCAAACGCGCGATGCCAGGCGAAAGTCGCTTGCGGAAACTTCATTCGCACTCCCCTCCTATTGAAGACGCTCAGCCCCTGCCCAGAAAGGGCATGCTCACCGGCAATATGATGCTCTCGTACAGGTTGGCCTCCGCCGGCAACGAGGCCATGAGCACGGCGACGCGGGCCACGTTCGATGCATCCATCAGCCCCTCGTGCTTTACTTTGTCCTCCTGCCCGCTCCACACGCCCGGTACCGTGTTGCCCGGATGGATGATGCTGACCGCGATGCCGAATTCGCGCGCCTCGATGGCGAGCATGCGCGTGAGGCCGTCGAGGCCCCATTTGGAGGCTGCATAGGCGGCGGATTTTGGCCGCGGCACCTTGGCCGAGGTGCTGCCGATGTTGATGATGCGCCCGGCCCGCTGGACCTTCATCACGCGATACGCCTCGCGGCAGCACAGGAATGCGCCCGTGAGGTTGGAGTCGATCATGTCCTTCCACATCTGCAGCGGAAATTCGTCGGTGGGCGCGCCGGCGAATCCCCCGGCGTTGTTGACCAGGATGTCGAGTCGGCCCCAGGCGGACTGCGTAGCCGCGAATAGCCGGGAAACCTGGTCCTCTATCGCGACGTCGGTGGGGATGGCGAGCGCGGTACCGCCGGCTTCGGTGATCTCGGCTACCGTTTCGTCCAGTTTCTCGCGCCGACGGCCGGCAATGGCCACCTTGGCGCCTTCGGCGGCAAATGCCATGGCGATGGCGCGACCGATGCCGCTGCCGCCGCCGGTGACGATGGCCACTTTCCCGTCCAGCGCTCGCGCCGGGTTGCTCTGCGAAGCCGGCATGCTCAGGTCATCCAGATCAGGCCCATCACCAGCGCGGTGGCGAAGACCGTGACGCCGAAAATACCCATCACGCGCTGCCGGTCGGTGGGCGTGAAGCCTTCCTTTTTCCGTTTGGCGACCATGATTTCAATGATGATCAGGATGATGCCTGCGCCGAAGGTAATGAGCCCCCACTTGATCACTATGCGACCTCCAAGGCATAAGAAGGATTGAAGTGTAACCGCTAGCGCGCACGGCGTGCGTTGGTCGGCGTGACTGTCTCCTGTTCGAGGCTTTGCCGAAGCGCAGGAGGGCATATGCAATTATTATCAATATAAATTATTAGTCCATTAACCATGGGCATTAGAAGAAATACTATGATCAAAATTTGGTAGGGTGTAGTGGGTTTTTCAGCATTGAATATTGGCTCGTGCAAGCTTTGGACGCTGCGGTATGATGGACGAAATCAATGGGCGAGAGAGGATCATGGAACCCTATTTGTTCTGGTTGCTGGCGGGATTTTCGCTCATCATTGCCGAGCTCGTGACCGGTACGTTTTTTTTGCTGGTGCTGGGTGTTGCGGCGTTCGCGGGTGCGGCCATAGCCTGGGTGGGGCAGGGTTTCTGGCCCCAGGCGCTGGTGTCGGCTGCGCTCGCGGTGGCGGGTGTGGTCTGGGTGCAGCGTCACCCGCGCAGCAGCCGCGGCAAGCCGATGGCGTCGCTCGATGTCGGGCAGCAGGTTACCGTGGACCGCTGGACCGATCGCGCCGGGGGGCGTGCGCGGGTGTGCTATCGCGATACGCTGTGGGACGCCGTGGTCGAGGGCTCCACGGATGGCGATGCGTATTACATCAGCGCGGTCGATGGCAATACGCTGAAAGTGTCCTCCCGGCCCCGGCATTGAAGGCCCGATCGCCCCTGATTCCGTTTCTGCGCAGTGCAGTTCCGTCATACCGATAACAAGGAGGAAACATGATTCCAAAACTCGTAGGCGTGCTGGTGCTGACATTTTTTGCCGCCAGCACCGAAATGACCCGTCCCTGGGCGATCCCGATTTTCATCATCCTGCTGGCTATCGTGTTCGTGATCGAGGGCGTGCGCGTGGTGCCGCAGCAGAATGCCTGGGTGGTGGAGCGGCTTGGGAAATTCCACGCCACGCTCGAACCCGGCCTCAACGTGATCATTCCCTTCATCGACCGGGTGGCGTACAAGCATTCGCTCAAGGAAGTGCCGCTCGACGTATCGGAACAGGTGTGCATCTCGCGCGACAACACCCAGCTCGCGGTGGATGGGGTGATCTATTTCCAGGTCACAGACCCGCGCCTCGCGTCATACGGCTCGTCAAACTACATTGCCGCCATCACGCAGCTTGCACAGACTGCGCTGCGCTCCGAGATCGGCAAGATGGAACTCGACAAGACCTTCGAGAGTCGCGACGAGATGAACCGGCAGGTGGTGTCGGTGCTCGACGAGGCCGGTCGCAGCTGGGGCGTGAAGGTGCTGCGCTACGAGATCAAGAACATCACGCCGCCCGAGGCCATCCTGCGCTCGATGCAGCAGCAGATCACCGCCGAACGGGAAAAGCGCGCGCTGATCGCCAAGTCCGAGGGCGAGAAGCAGCAGGAAATCAACGTTGCCGAGGGCGAGAAGCAGGCCGTGGTGCTGAAGTCAGAGGGCGACAAGACCTCGCGCATCAACCGCGCCCAGGGCGAGGCCACGGCGCTGCGCCTGGTGGCTGACGCAACGGCGGCAGCCGTGGAGTCCGTGTCTATTGCCATTGCCAAGGAGGGCGGCGCGCAGGCGGCCAACCTCAAGATTGCGGAGCTGTACATCGCCGCTTTTGCGCACCTGGCCAAGACGAACAATACGATGATAGTGCCCACCAACGTGGCCGACATCGCCGGCGTCGTGGCGACCGCCATGACGGTGCTCGACAAGGTCAAGCCGGCGTCCAAGGCCTGAAGCCCCGGAGGGGACGATTATTTTTTTCGCCGGCGGCATCGCAGCGGCTTTTGCGCGAGAATGAGTTCACTCAATTCGCTGCAGGCTGATCCGGCGTTTTGATCAAGCGTTGTGTTGAAGCACGTTGTTACCGGGAGTTTTGCATGCATACCGAAGTCCATGTTCACGGCCTCGTGCCGCTCAAGAGCGGAGTGACCCAAGCGGAAGTCGAGCAGTCGCTGCGCGCGTGGCTCGACTACGTGGATCTTGACGGGCTTGCCGATGCCACCAGTGCGCACCAGGACGAACCCGGTGTGGTATTCGATCGGCGGCGGCGCGTGCTCGACATCTGCTGGACCGGCTGGGTCGGCCGCAATTTCCAGCGCGCTCTCGAAGCCTCGTTCGAGGCGCTGTGCGCGCATGCCGAGCAGGCCGCGGGTGTCGAGGTGACCTACTACCACGAGGACGGACGCGATGAGCACTCCATGGCATTCGTGGGCCCGTCCGCGGAGGCGATACAGGAAGAGCAGCGTCGCAGCATGATCGAAGATGTGTCCGCATTGCTGTCCCGGCATTTCGCTGAAGGCGAAATCAGCGAAGTGCTGCAGCATGTGCATCAGCTGTTCGAGCGTCGCTGGACTTCTAGCGGCGCAACCTCGGCCGCAAGCACTGGCCGTGCCGCAGCACCGACAAGCCCGCGCTCCTCTGCGAGCAAGAAGCACCTGCACTGATTTGCGACGTGCGATGCGCCGCGCGCAAGGTTGCGTGGGCGCGTGGGCGCCGCGCAGGCGCTGTAACGACCGGCATGTCTGTTCTGGCAACGGTATGAATTGAAGATTTGATACTGTCGCGTGGGCCTTTGACGCCCAGATTCGCAGCTGACCCCGATGGCAGTCGCGCGATGCCACTTTGCCAAGCGGCAGCAAAGGTGGTTCCCCTCCGCTTAAAAACTACCGGCACTTAATAAAGTACTTGCAGTTGTGGAGATATCCCTTTAATTTTTGTGACTATTATTCTTCTAAATCGTTTCTCGGCTTGTTCACATAAGTCACTGTCAACGCAGCAATTTCTTGTATTTTTGGCTTGACCCCTGAAAAACTTTCCTCTAAAGTGGGAATAAGTAGAAATTGGTGGGAAATTAGGGAAATCGGCGGCCGATTCCCCGTTAGCCCATCCCTTTTCGGGGGAAATACGTGTTTCAAGGGGCGACAGAGCTCAGCGTGGATGCCAAGGGGCGGCTGGCCGTCCCTACCCGGCATCGTGACGCGCTCGTTTCGGGCGGTGCCGCCGTTGTCCTGACCGCTCACCCAGACGGCTGCGTCCTTCTCTATCCGCGCCTTGCCTGGGAGCCGATCGGCGCACGCATACAGTCGCTTTCCAGTTTTAACGAGCAGGCGCGCTGGTGGCAGCGCCTCCTTGTCGGCTTTGCCGAGGAAACCAGTTTGGACGGCCAGGGCCGCATCCTGTTGTCGCCGGCCTTGCGCAAATTCGCCAACCTCAAAAAAGACGTGATGCTGGTGGGCCAGGGCAGCCATTTCGAGCTCTGGGATGTCTCCGCCTGGGACGAAAAGCTCGCGCGCGCGATGAGCCAGGCGAGCAGCTCGCCCCCTCCCGGCACTGAAAATTTTTCGCTGTGACCGAGCATGCATCTTTACCCCCTCCCGTCCGTGCCAATAAAAGCGCTCACGTTCCCGTCCTCGCAATCGAGGCGGTGCGGGCGCTGGAGATTGACGGTAGCGAGGGCGAGCGCAGGCACGGAACCTTTGTCGACGCGACTTTCGGACGTGGCGGGCACGCGAGGCTGATCCTCGACGCGCTTGCGCCTGACGGCCGGTTGATCGCACTCGACCGCGACGCGGATGCCATTGCGGCAGGCGGCGCGCTCAAGGATCCGCGCCTGGTGCTGGT
>CANJRC010000168.1 GCA_947476535.1 Betaproteobacteria bacterium | reverse complement strand
TTCAGTTGCGCCCGGTAATACTGCGAAGCGCGCTCCAGGATGTCATAGAGGTCGGGGCCCTCCTGGGCTTTCTTCTGGCGTGGCTCGAACTCGGGCAATTGCATGCCCGCGCCTTCCGCCAGCGAGCGAATGGCGTCGATATAGCCCAGCCCCTGGTACTCCATAACGAAGGAAATTGCGTTGCCATGAGCCCCGCAACCGAAGCAATGGTAGAACTGCTTGGTCGGACTGACCGTGAAGGAGGGCGTCTTTTCGGTGTGAAAAGGACAGCAGGCGGAGAAGTTCGCGCCAGACTTCTTCAGAGGCACATAGCGCTCGACAATATCGACAATATCGACGCGGTTGAGCAGGTCCTGCTTGAAGGAATCAGGAATCACCGTGGCACTCGATGCTCAATGTTCGCCGCCAAACAGAATACCAACCCGAAGTGCCGGCCTACCTGCCCCAAATGCCAGCCCCTGTCCTAGCGAGGGGCGTTCACCCCGCCAGCGAGGACTTCACGATAGTAGAGACCTTGCCCATGTCGGCACGCCCGGCCAGCTTGGCTTTGACCGCTCCCATGACCTTACCCATATCTGCCGGGCCGCTTGCACCGAGCGCAGCGATCAGCGCGCCGACTTCCTGGGCGATCTCAGCATCGGACAACTGTTGCGGCATGTATGCGGACAGCACACCGACCTCGAATTTTTCAGTCGCAGCAAGATCGTGACGCGACGCCGCCTCGTATTGGCTGATGGAGTCCCTGCGTTGCTTGAGCATTTTCTCGATCACAGCAAGTACATCGGCATCGGACATGTCCTTGCGCTCATCGACCTCGCGCTGCTTGATCGCCGCGAGCAAAAGCCGGATCGCCGACAGGCGAGCGGCATCTTTCGCTTTCATGGCCGTCTTCATGTCTTCGGTAATACGAGCTTTGAGCGACATGGTGGTATCTGGTTCCGTCGTTGGATGGAGATGAAGAACAAATACAAAAGGCCGGAAAGCTTACGCCTGTCCGGCCCATCCGTCTCTTCTCAGCGCGTGCGCACCGCCGGCAGCATCAGCTGCCTGACGATACCCTGACCGCCCTCGGGCAGGTCCGGGACACGCGCGACTTACTTATTAGTACAGCTTGGGCGGCAGCGTCTGGCTGCGCAAGCGCTTGTAATGCCGCTTGACCGCCGCCGCGAGCTTGCGCTTTCTCTCCGAAGTCGGCTTTTCGTAGAACTCGCGCGCACGCAATTCGGTGAGCAGGCCGGTCTTTTCCACGGTCCGCTTGAAGCGCCGCATCGCGACTTCGAACGGTTCATTCTCCTTGAGGCGTACTGTCGGCATGAAGTCTTATTCCCGAGACAAGTTGAGCAAAGACCTAAATTATAAGCTGATATCGTGCATCAGGCCCAACAAAGTTGCATGACCGCAAGGACCCAACGCCAAGGGGGATACATGCGGGTTCACAGCTAAAATAGCCTAACCAATTGTTTTTTAATTATTTAATAGAAAATAAGGCCTGCGCTGAATACCGCCAGCACGCGCGATCAACCAAGCATTGAATGGGTTTCAGTGACAGAATTCGCCCTCCCACAGAGCGAGGGTAACGGCAACCCGCTCGATAAACCTGCGTTGGCCCACCCATGAAAGTACTTGGCATCGAATCGTCATGCGATGAAACTGGCGTCGCGGTCTACGACACCGCTGCCGGCCTGCTCGCGCACCGCGTGCACTCGCAGATTCAGCTCCATGACGAATATGGCGGCGTCGTGCCCGAGCTGGCCTCGCGAGACCATGTACGCCAGCTGCTGCCCCTCATCCGAACGGTCGTCTCAGACGCAAAAGTGGCGCTCGGGGAACTGGACGCGATCGCCTATACCGAAGGACCAGGCCTCGCCGGTGCATTGCTGGTCGGTGCCAGTGTCGCCGCCTCGCTGGCGATGGGCCTGGGGATTCCTGCGGTTGGTGTCCACCATCTGGAGGGACACTTGCTGTCTCCACTCCTGTCGATCAACCCGCCCAGTTTCCCGTTTGTTGCGCTATTGGTCTCGGGGGGGCATACGCAATTGATGCGGGTCGTCGCCCCGGGGAGCTATGAATTGCTGGGGGAAACACTGGACGATGCCGCTGGCGAGGCGTTCGACAAGACCGCAAAATTACTTGGCCTTCGGTACCCCGGTGGCCCGGAGCTGGCCAAACTTGCAGAATGCGGTGCGACGGCGACAACGAGTGCATACGCATTCCCGCGCCCTATGCTGTCGCAACTGGAAAAAAACGGCGACCTCAATTTCAGTTTCAGCGGGCTGAAGACTGCGGTCGTGCTCGCATGCCGCCAGCGAGAATCATCAGGTCAACTCGATGACCAGGCGCGTGCCGATATTGCAGCCGAATTCCAGCGCGCCGTGGTCGACGTGCTGGTAACGAAATCCCGTGCCGCGCTGGCCTCCTGCCGCCTGGATTCGTTGGTCGTTGCCGGGGGGGTGGGGGCCAATCAGGCCTTGCGGGACGCATTGGACTGCGCTGCATCAAACGGGAAATTTCAGGTCTTTTATCCGGAGATGGCTCTCTGCACCGACAACGGCGCAATGATTGCCTTTGCCGCAGCGCTGCGCATGACCGAGCGGCAGCCCGGACAAAACTACACGTTCAACGTTCGCCCGCGCTGGGACCTTGCCGAGGTCCGTGCTGCGTAGGGTCGGGAACACGTGCACTACCAGCGCAGGGGACGGAGCCTGTCCCTCCGTCAAGCGCGTTAGCCTCGGGTGATCACGAGTCCTGCTGTCGCGGCTTGACCTCAGCGGGCTCCGATGAATTCGCGGTCGCAGGCGAGCGCGAATTGCCGATCCGCCCCTCCTCGCCCGACAGCAACCGCTGAATATTCAGCTTATGCCGATAGATCAGCAACAACGAGATCAGCGCCACCGCTATCGTCATCAGGCGCGGGCCGGACAGCCACACGTCGTAGAGCGGCGCAAAGATTGCCGCGATGATTGCGGCAAGCGATGAGATGCGAAAGAAGACCGCGATCACCAGCCAGGTTCCCAGCGCGCCCAAACCCAGCCATGGATTGATTGCCAGCAGCACGCCAAGCACTGTCGCCACGCCCTTTCCGCCGCGAAAGCCGAAGAACACCGGATACAGATGCCCGACAAAAACCGCCAGCGCCACGGCGGCAAGGCCGATGTCACCACTTTCCTGAGCGAAGTGCCATGCCGGTCCCATCTGCGTGGCAAGAAATACGGCAAGCCAGCCCTTGGCGCCATCGCCGACGAGCGTGAGCAATGCCGCGGCTTTTCGTCCGCTGCGCAGCACATTGGTCGCCCCGGGATTCCCGGAGCCATAGGTGTGGGGATCGGGCAGGCCAAATGCCCGGCTCACAATCACCGCAAACGACAGTGAGCCGATCAGATACGCAGTGAGAATGAAAATGAACGTCGCCATGGCAATTCACCTAGAATGGCAGGCATTGTAACGGCTTCACATGCTCTGCCGGGTACCTGCGCACCGGCCGGCAGCACACGCGAGCAAGTGCGCGAAGTGACAATCGGCCCAAGTTTTCGCGCGACGCCGCAATGCCTCCCCCATTTCATTTTCCACAAGCCATGGACTTCATCTTCATACGCGAATTACGGCTAGAGGCCTGGGTCGGCATCTACAAGCATGAAAAAATTGCGCCCCAAACCATCGAGTTCGATATCGAAATGGCTACCCCCGGCGATGCTGTGTTCCATACCCACAAAGTTGCCGACACGATCGACTACGCGAAAGTAGTGGCGCGAATCGCTGAACTACTCAAGGCCGAGCGATTCGGGCTCGTCGAGGTACTCGCCGACCGGATCGCCGCGATCCTGCTCGCGGAATTCCACTCTCCAAAGGTCCGGGTGAGCGTAACCAAGCTGGGCGTGCTGCGCGAAGCCAAGCGCGTCGGCGTCTGCATCGAGCGCGGCAGCAGCCCAGGCCGATAGCAGGCGGCGATCGGGACGCGTCGCAAACATCAACCGCGCGGATGGTGCTTCTGGTGCAAAGACTTCAGGCGCTCCCGCGCTACATGCGTGTAGATCTGCGTGGTGGAAATGTCGGCATGTCCCAGCAGCATCTGCACGACGCGCAGGTCCGCGCCGTGATTCAAGAGATGTGTCGCAAAGGCATGCCGCAAGGTATGCGGCGACAGCGGCTTTCCGGGGATCGCCTGGCCAGCATGGCGCTTGATCAATTGCCAGAAGGCCTGCCGCGTCATCGGCCCGCCGTGCCCAGCCACAAAGACAAAGTCGCTTGCACGACCGGCGAGCAAGCTCATGCGCGCCGTACGCTGGTAGCTCTCCAACCACATCACGGATTCCTCGCCTAGGGGGACCAGGCGTTCCTTGGAGCCCTTTCCCATGACGCGCAAGACCCCCATATCGAGACTCACTGACGAAGCCTTGAGCGTCACCAGTTCGGTCACGCGCAGGCCGCTCGCGTAGAGAACTTCCAACATGGCGCGATCACGAAGGCCCAGCGGTGTGTCTATGTTGGGCGCCGCTAGCAACGCCTCGACGTCGGCCTCGCTCAAGGTCTTGGGCAGGCGTGCGGGCTTCTTCGGCGGATCGAGATTGAGCGTCGGATCAGCACGAACGCGCCCCAGCCGCAGGGCGTATTGGTAGAAGCGCTTGAAGCTGGAATGGATGCGCGCCTGGGTGCTGGCGCGGATGCCGCGCGTGGAATTTGATCCGGGCACGTGCTTAGATCGGGTGGGCATCATCGCCAGCGCACCCAGGTACGCCAACAGGTCGGCGCCGCTTGCACCATCCAAGGACAACCCCCGCGACGCCTGCCATCCGGCAAACAGGCACAGGTCACGACGATAGGCCTCGAGCGTGTTTTTTGACAGCCCATCCTCCAGCCAAAGCGCATCGCAGAATTCGTCGATCAATCCGGAGTCGGCAGGCGAAAGCCGCGACTTCGCATCATCTGCTCCAGCCGATCCCGCATCCTCCACCTCGCTCAATCCGTCCCCCTTTGTTCCCGCGCCAGGAGCCAACGCTTGACCCCAGGATGGAATCCCGCTGCGTGATGGGAAAGTCCACCAAAACCGTTGGAGGAAACGACGCGGTAACAGGGGGTGGCGGAGATCGCACGCCCCACGCGCCGCTGGAAATCAGTGCCAAGGGGCTTCAAGGGCAGGTCGAAAACATGGCGCGGGTCCTCGAGAAAGGCCGCGATTTGGCTGCACGCTTCCCGCGACAAGGCATCTGTTGGCGCCAGCGCCTTCACCCCGGGTTCGAGGAACACCAGTTCTGCGATCACATCATCTTCTACGCGCACCCCCATGGCGCCAAAGGGCGCAGCCTGGATGGCATTGAACTGCATACCCCGCACGGGGCGGGGTTGATCGGCGACTGGTCTCATGAATGCCTTCATTTTACGGAACAGTGGGCATCGCTGGAACCGGGGTTCGCCACCCAACTCCGCGACTTCGCGGCGGACAGCCTAGAATGGCGGCTGCGCGACGACATCCTCCAAGCGCGCCGCTCCCACCACCCCCAGATTGGCAAGGCGCAATGTCCGGTTATTCGCAGCAAGGCACTGACAGCAATACTCCTCCCCAAGGAGCCCGGCCAGACCCGTACCGGGCGTTTCGAATTGCCAATTTTCGAAATCTGGTGACTTCGACGTTTCTTGCCGGCCTCGCGTCCCAGATGCAAGCCGTCGCCGTCGGCTGGGACGTCTATGAGCGTACGGGCTCAGCCATGGCGCTGGGTTGGGTCGGACTGGTGCAAATCGCGCCGGTCATCGTGTTGTTTCTGCCCGCCGGCCAGATCGCCGACCGGCATGACCGA
>CANJRC010000167.1 GCA_947476535.1 Betaproteobacteria bacterium | reverse complement strand
TGCTCATTCTCATTGCACGCCGCTTCAGCTACGAATAATTGAGAGAACGATCATGGACCGATTCCTCAGCATCTCCGACGTGGGCATGGTGTTCGAAACCAAGAAGGGGCCGTTCACCGCCCTGCAGGATATCCAACTGGAAATCCGGCAGGGAGAATTCGTCACCCTGATCGGGCACTCCGGTTGCGGCAAGTCCACCCTGCTCAACCTGGTGACCGGCCTGCTCAAGGCCACCTCGGGTGCCATGATCCTGGCCGGGCGCGAGATCTCCGGCCCGGGCCCCGACCGCGGCGTAGTGTTCCAGAACCACTCACTGCTGCCCTGGCTCACCTGCTTCGAGAACGTGCACCTCGCGGTGGAGCGGGTGTTCTCCTCGCAGGAACCCAAGGCGCGCCTGAAGGAGCGTACGCAAAAGGCGCTGGAGCTGGTCGATCTCGCCCACGCCATGCACAAGTACCCGCACGAGATCTCCGGCGGCATGAAGCAGCGCGTCGGCATCGCACGCGCCCTATCGATGGAGCCGAAGATCCTGCTCATGGACGAGCCCTTCGGCGCGCTCGATGCGCTCACGCGCGCCCACCTGCAGGACGAGCTGACGCGCATCGTCGCAAGCACCGGCAGCACGGTGGTGATGGTCACGCATGATGTCGATGAAGCGGTGCTGCTCTCGGACCGTGTGGTGATGATGACCAACGGGCCGGCGGCCACCATCGGCGAGATTCTCGACATCGACCTGCCGCGCCCGCGCGAACGACTCGCCTTGGCAACCAACCCGCGCTACATGGCGCTGCGCACGGCAGTGCTGCAGTTCCTGTACCAGAAGCAGATGCGGCACGCGGCGTAACGATTCGCGAAAAGCACAGGCCGGCACCATGCCATCCACAGTCTTCCCGCTCAGCGCCATCGCACCCGCCGAAGTCCGCTCCACGTGCTGTTATTGCGGCGTTGGGTGCGGCGTCGTGATCGAGACAGAGGACACGGCATCAGGGCGCATGATCACGGGCGTGCGCGGCGACCCGGACCACCCGGCCAATTTCGGCCGGCTGTGCACCAAGGGCACGACATTGCACCTGACAGCCGGCACCGGCGCGCGCCTCCTGCAACCGCAGCTGCGCGAGCGTGACGCGAAGGGTGCTCGCACCGCTTTACTGAAAGACACCGGTTGGGACCAGGCGCTGGACATCGCCGCCCGCCGCTTCGCCGCCATCATCCGCGAGCATGGCCCGGATGCCGTGGCCTTCTACATTTCCGGGCAACTCCTCACCGAGGACTATTACGTCTTCAACAAGCTCGCCAAGGGGCTGATCGGCACCAACAACGTCGACACCAACTCGCGGCTCTGCATGTCTTCCGCCGTGGCCGGCTACAAGGCGACGCTGGGCGCCGATGCCCCACCCGCCTGCTACGAAGACATTGACCATGCCGAGTGCCTTTTCATCTCCGGATCGAACACGGCATTCGCGCATCCCATCCTGTACCGCCGCATCGAGGCGGCGCGCGAGAAGAACCCGGCGCTGAAAACCATCGTCGTCGATCCGCGCCGCACCGACACCGCGCGCGATGCCGACCTGCACCTGGCCATCCTGCCCGGCACCGACGTGGCGCTCGCCAACGGTATGCTGCATGTGCTGTTGTGGGAAGGCCTGTGCAACCTCGATTACATCCGCGATCACACCGAAGGCTTCGAGACCCTGAAGGAACTGGTGCGCGAATACACGCCCGCATCGGTGGCCGCGATCTGCGGCATCCGGGAAGAGGACCTGATCACCGCCGCCAAGTGGTTCGGGGGCAGCCGCGCGACGCTTTCCCTTTACTGCCAGGGGCTGAACCAATCGTCGAACGGCACGCAGAACAATGCCGCCGTCATCAACCTGCATCTGGCCACCGGGCAGATCGGCCGGCCCGGTGCCGGCCCGTTTTCGCTGACCGGCCAGCCCAACGCCATGGGCGGGCGCGAAGTGGGCGGCATGGCCAACCTGCTCTCAGCGCATCGCGATCTCGCCAATCCAGAACATCGCGCCGAGGTCGCAGCGCTGTGGGGAGTCGATGCCGTGCCGGCAAAGCCCGGAAAGACCGCCGTGGAACTGTTCAACGCCGTGCGCACCGGCGAGATCAAGGCGGTGTGGATCGCCTGCACCAACCCGGCCCAGTCCATGCCGGACGCGGGACTGGTGCGCGAGGCGCTGTCGCGGGCCGAGTTCGTCGTGCTGCAGGAAGCCTTCGCCAACACCGATACCGCGCCCTATGCCGACCTGCTGCTGCCGGTCAGCACCTGGGGCGAGAAGGAGGGTACGGTCACCAATTCCGAGCGGCGCATCACGCGCGTGCGCGGCGCCATCGCGCCGCCGGGAGAAGCGCGTCACGACTGGGCGATCGCACGCGACTTTGCCCTGCGCCTCGGCGCTGAGTTGGGCAACACCGACGCGCCGCGACTGTTCGCATACACATCCCCCGAGGACGTGTTCAACGAGCACCGCGAGACGACACGCGGCCGCGACCTCGACATCACGGGCATGAGCTACTCGATGCTGGAGACCCGGGGGCCGCAGCAATGGCCGCTGCGCGAAGGTGACACCACGGGCGCCGTCCGGCTGTATGCGGACGGCCGCTTCCCGACCGCCTCGGGCCGCGCACGGTTCGCCCCGACGCACCACAAGCCCACCGCGGAGAAGACCGACGCGCGCTATCCGCTGCACTTCAACACCGGGCGCCTACGCGACCACTGGCATGGCATGAGCCGCACCGGCCGCGTGGCTCGGCTGTACAGCCACGTCGAAGAGCCCGTGCTGGCGATGAACGCCACCGACATGGCCAAGCGAAAGTTCAAGGATGGCGACATCGTGCAGGTCGCCAGCCGGCGCGGGGAATTCGTTGCGCGCGTCGAGGCCAGCGACGACATGCGTTCGGGACAAAGCTACCTGCCCATGCACTGGGGCAGCCAGTTCATGAATTCGGCCGGCGCCAATGCCGTGACCAGCCCTGCCGTCGATCCGGTGTCACGGCAACCCGAGCTCAAGCACGCCGCAGTGCGCGTAGAGAAACTGGAACTGCCCTGGGAACTGGTGGTCATGCGCACGGTCAGCGAGGTGGCGGCACCGGCGCTGATGTCGGCGGCACAGCCCCTGCTGGCCGAATTTGGCTACGCGACCCTCGCCCTGTTTGGCCGCGAGCAGCCGGCGGTGATCCTGCGCGCCGCCAACAAGGTGCCCGTGGGCGAGGCGCTGCTCGCCGACATCGACCGCATTTTCGCCTTCGATACGGCGACCAGCCTGAACTACATGGACGCGCGGCGCGGCATCGCCAAGCGCGTCATGGTGACCGGCGGCCGCGTGACCGGCGTGCGGCTTACCGGCGAGACCGCTGCGCGCGAATGGCTGAAGGACGCCATGGCCGAGGGCCTGGCCGTGGAGCCGGTGCGCCGCTGGGTGCTGGCACCGCTGTCCGCGCCGCCGGCGGGCAACGTCGGCCGCGGCCGCATCGTGTGCAATTGCCTGAACGTGGCGGAATCCCAGATCCGCTCCGCGGTCGAGCAAGGCGCCGACCTCCCCACGCTGCAGGAAACGCTCAAGTGCGGGACGCAGTGCGGCTCCTGCGTTCCCGAATTGAAGCAACTGGTGCGGATCAGAAAGGCGGCGTGATGGAGATCAAGCCCGGAAAAGTCTATTTGGTAGGCGCCGGACCTGGCGACGTGGAACTGCTCACGCTCAAGGCAGTGCGCGCGCTCGGCGAATCGGATGTCGCGCTCATCGACGACCTGGTCAATCGCGAAGTGCTGCAATTCCTGCGCCCCGGCGCACGCGTGATCGAAGTGGGCAAGCGCGGTGGCTGCAAGTCGACGCCGCAGGCCTTCATCGAGCGGCAGATGGTGAAGCTGGCGCAGGAAGGCCACATCGTCGCGCGCATCAAGGGGGGCGATCCCTTCGTGTTCGGCCGCGGAGGCGAGGAAGTCGAAACGCTGCTGGCTGCGGGCATCACCGTCGAGGTGGTCAGCGGCATCACCGCCGGCATCGGCGCGCCGGCCGCGATGGGAATCCCGGTGACGCATCGCGATTGCAGCCACGGCGTGACCCTGGTCACGGGACACGCCCGCAAAGGGGCAGAAGCCGGCGACGGTCCGGACTGGAAGGCGCTGGCCCGAACCGGAACGACGCTGGTGATCTACATGGGAATGAAGTACCTCGCGGACATCACGCGCGAACTGCAAGGCGGCGGTCTTGCCGCGACAACACCCGTGGCGGTGATCCAGAACGGCACCCTGGCCAACGAACAACGGCTGATCTCCACGCTCGCATCGGTCCCCGGGGATGCTGCGGCCTGCGGCATCGGCAGCCCGGCCATCGTGGTGGTGGGCGACGTGGTGCGCTACGGCCGGACCTCAGTGATAACAATACCTTTATTGAAGTCCGCATAGCGGTGCAATGTAACCCTATTTGATATTAATTAAATCCGACCAAGTAAGGACACCACATGGTAATGAAAAAGATGAAACTCGTGATGGTCGGTAATGGCATGGCCGGCGTGCGCACGCTCGAGGAGCTGCTGAAGATCGCCCCCGACATGTACGACATCACCGTGTTCGGCGCGGAACCGCATGCCAACTACAACCGCATCCTGCTCTCGCCGGTGCTGGCGGGCGAGATGACGGTGAAGGACATCATGCTCAACGACGTCGAGTGGTATGTGCAGAACGGCATCCGGCTGCACCTGGGCAAGCGCGTCACCAAGATCGACCGGCGCACGCGCCTCGTGGTGGCCGAGGACGGCACCACCGAGAGCTACGATCGATTGCTGCTCGCCACCGGATCGAACCCCTTCATCCTGCCGATCCCGGGCAAGGACCTCAAGGGCGTGTTGACCTACCGCGACATCGGCGACACCGATGCCATGATCGCAGCCTCCAACCAGTACAAGCATGCAGTGGTCATTGGCGGCGGCCTCCTCGGCCTGGAGGCGGCCAATGGCCTCGCACAACGCGGCATGGACGTCACCGTGGTGCACCTGTCGGAGTGGCTGATGGAGCGTCAGCTCGACCGCACCGCCGCCGACATGCTGAAGAAATCGCTGGAGTCACGCGGCCTGAAGTTCCTGCTGCAAAAGCAGACCGCGTCACTGAATGGCCCCCCTGGCGGTCGGGTGGAGAGCGTGAGCTTTGCCGACGGCGAGACCATTCCCGCCGACCTCGTCTGCATGGCCGTCGGCATCAAACCGAACGACGACCTTGCGAAGGCGGCCGGCATCCACTGCACGCGCGGCGTGGTGGTCAACGACACGCTGCAGACCTACGACCCGCGCATCTACGCCGTGGGCGAATGCGCCAACCATCGCGGCACGGCCTACGGCCTGGTAGCACCGTTGTTCGAAATGGCCAAGGTCTGCGCCAACCACCTGGCGCTGATGGGCATCGGCCGCTACCAGGGCTCGGTGACCTCGACCAAGCTGAAAGTGACGGGCATCGACCTATTTTCCGCGGGCAACTTCACCAGCGGCGCTGATACCGAGGAGATCGTGCTGCAGGACTCGGTGGGCGGCGTGTACAAGCGCCTGGTCATCAAGGACGATCGCATCGTCGGCGGCGTGCTCTATGGCGACACCGTGGATGGCTCCTGGTATTTCCAGCTGCTGCGCGACAAGCAGAACATCACCGAGATCCGCGACCATTTGATGTTCGGGCAGTCACATTTGGGCAACACCGGCCACCAGGGGCAGAGCAACGCCGCGACCATGCCCGATGACATGGAAGTGTGCGGCTGCAATGGCGTGTGCAAGGGCGCCATCGTCAAGGCCATCAAGACCGAGGGCCTCTTTACGCTGGACGAGGTGAGGAAGCACACCAAGGCTTCCTCCTCCTGCGGCTCCTGCACCGGCCT
>CANJRC010000166.1 GCA_947476535.1 Betaproteobacteria bacterium | reverse complement strand
TTGATGCAGGCGGAGCTGCGTATGCGGCACTTCGGGCAGCTCGACGAGATGCCGTTGGCGAAGTTGGAGACCATGCCGTCGCAGGCGGCAGCGGATGTGGCGCTGCGCTGCAGGATGGTCAGCGTCAGGCCCTCGTCGGCGTCGATGAGGAGAAATGGGTGCTGCTGCGCCGAGCGGGAGGCCATGAACAGCGCTGCGCCGGCCATGATGAGCACCGCTGCAAGGGTTGCGAGAAGCTTCTTGTTGATGATGGGCATGGTGAAGAACGATTCCTGACGGCTGGCTGTGGAGTGACGCTGGCGAATAGCTGCGGCTGAATGCGCGAGCCAGGCCATCAAAGCGCGGGGCGTCGATGTTGCCCTGTTTTGCACTCTTCTGTCGAATTTGGATGGCCTCGCGTCATCGGTGTTATCGGGACGTGCAGCGCTATTATCGAAAATGCCCCTGATGCTGTTTGCCGATAAGTCAGTCATGGAACGGAGATTCGAGAATTGGCGGGGCGTGCAAGTGTCGGGCCGCCATCGTGTTCGATGTTTTTCGCCGCTGTGTTTTTTCTGGCATGACCATGTCATAGGGTGAAAAGTATTTGCCCAACAAAACAATCGCTTAGAGTGCATGCCTGAGAGGGGCGCTGGGACGGGGTAAGGGAGATGGTCGATATCCGTGGAGTAGACTGGAAAATGATGTGTTTATTACTGTTGCTTGGCTACAACAGACTGGAATACTCTCTTGCAATATGAACAAGTTGAGGTAGCATTCAACAATCCCTACTGAAATGTGCTTGGACGATGTTCGCTCCGGGGGAAGTGTCGCCGAATTAATTAGTCGGCAAGGTTGTTGCGGTGCGGCGGGGTGGTTTATGCTCTGACCGGATGGATGGGAATGGCGAGACGCGGTTCCCACTGTATTGAACCACTGGGTATCGAAGCCACAACGAATTGAATCATTAAGCGTTCGCTCGGCGTTCGCTGCTTGAAGTGAGTACGAATTTGCAAGGCTTGAGTAACCGAATCATTCAGGAGAATTGCATCATGAACAAGATGACGAAGAAGATGCTGGCGATGGCGGTGGCGGGTGTGTTTGGCGTGGCGACGTTTGCCAGCGCCGTGTATGTTCCCAGCGCATTCGCGCAGGGCGGCGGTGCAGGTGCAGGTGGTGGTGGCACGGGCGGTGGTGGTGCGGGCGGCGGTGCCGGCGGTGGCGCGGGCGGCGCAGGTGCTGGCGGCGGGGCGGCCGGCGGCGCGGGTGCTGGTGCAGGTGCAGGTGCAGGTGCAGGTGCAGCCGCCGGTGGCGCGGGCGCAGCCGGTGCGGCGGGCGGCATTGCCGGTGCCGTAGGCGGCATCGGTGGCGTGGTCGGCATCGGCGCGGCGGTCGCTGCTGCGGCGATTGCGTCGGCCACGACGACGACCACGCAGTCCACGACGGGCACGACGGGCACGACGGGCACGACGGGCACGCGCTAGTCCGCACGCGCTCCAGCGTTTCAGAGGCGGCCTTGACGATTCGTCAAGGCCGTTTTCATTAGGGGCGCAGTGACAAGATCGAGGTCACCGGATCGTGGTAACTTCGGCGGTCAACGAACCGCCCCGGGCGCACCATCCAGCGGGCGATATTCCGGTCCCTTTTACTTGCGATTTCGATTCCTTCCTGTCCATTGGCTGGCGGCCTGCGTGGCAAGCGTCGCGGCCGGCTGCGCCGTCGTCCCCGATCCCGTCCAGCCGACCGTCCGGGGCATCTGGCAGTACGTCTGGAACAAGGACAAGACCGTCGGCGTAACGCTGAACCCGGCATTGCGCTACCTGCGGGTGACGATCGACGGGCAGGTGTCGCTGTTCGTGCTGGGTGAGCTGGATGCCAGCACCGATTCCAACACCCGGGCGCCGACGGAAGTCTGGTACAGCGCCGAGCGCGAAGTGTTGCGCCTGCGCGATGGGCGCGTCATGGGCGTGGCGGGGTTCACGCCGGAGTGGCGCAACGTCGAGCTGCGCGGGGCACCGGCGTGGGCGCAACTGGCTGGACTCAACGATGCCGTGGCGTATTCGCGCCTGCGCGATGTGATGCCGGGTTATCGCTACGGCATTGACGATGCGTTATCGATCCGCAGGACATTGCCGCCTGCGCGCAGCCAGCTCGTGGGCGTCGACGCGACGAGTCTCGCGTGGTTCGAAGAGACCATGGCGGGCAAGGCTTCGTCGAATGCGGGTGACACGGCACTGCCCGCCGCCCGTTATGCCGTCGAGCTTCGCGCCGGGCAGGCCGCCGTGGTGTATGGCGAGCAATGTCTGGCGCGGGATGTCTGCTTCACCTGGCAGCGCTGGCCGCCGGTTGCGGCGCGCACGCCATGATGCGGGTCGCCGGAGGATTTTCCCCCATAGGCGCGGCGCGCATCGCTTGGTGCCCGGTGGATCCGCGGCTTTCGGGTTGGCATCGCACGGTTGTGCGCCGAGCCGGTTGGCGCCCGATGTCAGTGGGCGTTGTGGCACTGGTGCTGCTGCTGGGCAATGCCGTTGCAGTGGCACAAATGGCACAGGCAGTCCCCCGGCGATTGAGCGACTGGCTGCTGCAGGAGCCGGCCGCGCTGAAGGCCGATGCCTATCCGCTTGGCCTGAGTTGGCGCGTGCCGGCGGAATTGCCGGCGCAGGCCGCGGCGAAAAGCGCCTTGTTGCGCGACCTTGCGGCAGGCCCCGGCGCGCTGAAGGCGGATGCCGAAGCGATGCGGCGGCTGGCGGAACTCATCGGCACGCTACCTGCGACCGGCCGCGTTCGCGTGGCCATGGCCGATGCGCGCTGGCTGCAGGGCAACCCGGACCGTGATCCCGTACTTCAACCCGGCCACGCGGTGGTAATGCCCGTGCGCCCGCGCACGGTGACGGTGGTGACGGCGCGCGGCACGCGCTGCGCCGTCGCGCACGCACCGGGCCGTGGCGCCATGGCCTATGTGTCCACCTGTAGCCCGAGCGGCTCGCGACGCGTGGACTGGGTGTGGGTGGTGCAGCCCGACGGGCGCGTGCAGCGATCCGGCGTCGCGCTGTGGAACGCCGAGGCGCAGGACGAGCCCGCGCCCGGCGCATGGATCTGGGCGCCGCCGCGCGACCGCGGCTGGACGGAGGCGTTCTCGGCGAGCCTCGCGCAGTTCCTCGCCACGCAGGGCCTGGCGCCGGACGTCAATGCCGGGTTGCCGGTGGCCGAAGGGGCATCGCGAATCGGCGAGGCGGGCGCGGGGCGCGTTGTGGTGAATACGGCGGACGACGGCCTGCGCAGCAACGGCCCGCGCGTCACTATGGGCGACTGGGGCTCTGCAGGGCTTCTGCAATCGCCCACCGCGCGCATGGCGCCCGAGGGGCGGCTGTCGAGCTCGCTCAGCCGCATTTCACCGTACACGCACCTGAACGTGTTCGCGCAGCCCTTCCCGTGGCTGGAGGCGGGGTTTCGCTACACCAGCGTCGACAACCGCTTGTACGACCCGACGGGTGCTATCGCCGCTTCCCAGAGCTACAAGGACAAGAGCGTGGATTTCAAGCTTCGCCTGCGCGAGGAATCCGCGCTATGGCCGGAGTTGTCCGTGGGCGCGCGCGACATCACGGGAACGGGTTTCTTTTCGGGCGAATACCTGGTGGCGAGCAAGCGCACGGGCCCCTTCGATTGGAGCGCGGGCATTGGCTGGGGTTACCTCGGGGCGCGCGGCAACATCCGTAATCCGTTGCGGTTTCTGGGGAGGTCCGAAAATCGAAATAGCGTCGTGGTTGGCCAGGGTGGAAACTTTGCCTTCGGCAATTACTTTAGTGGTCCGGCCAGCCTGTTCGGCGGCGTGCAATACCAGACACCCTGGGAAAACCTCATCCTGAAACTCGAGTACGACGGCAACGACTATCAGCACGAGCCACAGGCGAACAATCAGCCTGTGAAGAGTCCTTGGAATTTCGGCGCGGTGTATCGCCTGGGCAGCGGTGCCGACCTGAACGTCGCCTTCGAGCGCGGCAACCGCCTCATGCTGGGCCTGACGCTCACCACGCAACTCGATCGCCTGGGCTTCCCCAAGATCGCCGACCCGCCGCGCGTGCCGGTGAGTCCCGCGCGCCCGGTGGGCGATCCCGAATGGTCGGCGACGGTGAAGGACCTCGGCACGCAGACGCAATGGGATGTGCGGCGCGTCGAGCAGCGCGGCTCGGACGTGGCCGTGCAGTTCGAGGGCGCCACCGCCGGCTACTGGCAGGACCGCATCGATCGCGCCGCGAGCGTGCTGCATCGTGATGCGCCGGCGGATGTGCGCACCTTCACGCTGCAGCACGCGCAGCACGGTCTGCCGATGACCGAGCAACGGATCGACCGCGAGACCTGGGTGCAGAAACGATTCGAGGCGCTGCCGCCAACGGAGCAGCGTGACGCGGTGCTCATGCAGGCGCCGGGCGGCGGGGTGCGCGCCGACGTGAATGCGCCCGGGCCGAAGACACTCGCGACGGGCGACAAGCCGCGTCTGGAGGTCAAGCCCGGCATGGACTACCAGCAAATTCTCGGCGGCCCGGACGGGTTCCTGCTCTACCAGATCTCTGTCACCGGGCAGGCAAAGTTCCGCTTCACCGAGCAGACCTGGCTGCAGGGCACGCTGGACCTCGGTCTCGTCAACAACTTTGACAAGTTCAAGTATACGGCGCCGAGCAACGTGCCGCGTGTGCGCACGAACGTGCGCGATTACATTACCTCGACGCCGCTGCAGATGAGGAACCTGCAGGCCACGCATGTCGGTCAGTTGTCGGATAACCAGTATTACTCGGTGTACGGTGGCTATCTTGAAATGATGTATGCCGGCGTCGGCGGCGAATGGCTGTACCGGCCGCATGCCGGCTCCGTTGCCTTTGGCGTGGATGCCAATTATGTGCAGCAGCGCGACTTCAAGCAGGACCTGGCCCTGCGCGACTATAAGGTGGCGACAGGGCATGCGACGCTGTACTGGGACACCGGCTGGAACGGCGTGCGCACCATCCTTAGCGCGGGTCGTTACCTTGCCAAGGACATCGGCGCCACGGTGCAGCTGGAGCGGACCTTTGACAACGGCGTGACCCTGGGCGGGTTCTTCACGCGCACCAACATGTCGGCGGCGGAATTCGGCGAAGGCAGCTTCGACAAGGGGCTCTACGTGCGCATCCCCTTCGATGCGCTGCTGCTTCGGTCGAGCGGCTCGATCGGCAGCTTTTTCTACCACCCGCTGTTTCGCGACGGCGGCGCCAAGCTCAGTCGCGGCATGTCGCTGTACGACGAAACGTCATCGAGGGGCAGTGACGTGCTGCGCCGCCGTCCGGCGCCGCTGCCCGAGGACAAGGTCATTCCTTCCGATCGCGCCGACCCGGAGCGGGTGAAGTTCGATCGTCCGCAGGCTTTCGCGCAGGTGCTGCCGCGCGCGGAATCCACGCAGCAGGCGTTCCACGGCGTAGCGGTGACGCCGGATGCGAGGCCCCAGCCGATCAATGTCGATCCATCAATGCGCCTCACGCAGGCGTTGCACGCGCAGGGGTATCGCAACATCGCAGTGGATTTCGATGCGTCGCGCCGCTTGTCAGTGACGGCGTCGAACGAGTTCATCGTGGAGCGCCCGCGCGCGGTTGGGCGAGCGGCGCGCGCGGCGCTGCGGCACGCGCCGCTCGATGCGCGCGAGATCCGCGTGCGGCTGATGGAGAGTGGCGCGCCCGTCGTGACCTATGAATTCCTCGATATCAACGTGCTGTCGCAGTTCCTCGACGGCACGCTCGACCGTGCGGCGCTGGCGCCGACTGTGAAGATCACGCCGGAGAGCGGTGTCGCAGGTGAGCCCGAGCCGCTGGCAATGCTGGACGATATATCCCCGATTGGGACTAAGCGCTTCGTCGATCTCGCCCGTCCCGTTGTCGACCTGTCGCGCCGTGTGGCGGGTGACGTGCGCGG
>CANJRC010000165.1 GCA_947476535.1 Betaproteobacteria bacterium | reverse complement strand
CTCGGCCAGGAGGGCCTATCCTCCGTACCCGGCAGCTTGCCGATCTCGTGGGTACGGCCGTCCGCACGCGTGAACCGGGCAAGGATCCGGCGACGCGGACGTTTCAAGCTCTACGGATTTTCCTCAATCAGGAGCTTGAAGAGTTGTCGTTGATGCTGCCACAGGCACTCGAGGCCCTGCGGCCCGGTGGCAGGCTTGCGGTGATCAGCTTTCATTCGCTGGAAGACCGCATCGTCAAGCAATTCCTGCGTATGCACGCACGCCCCGACTCCCTGCCGGAGAAGCTTCCGGTTCGCGCAGCTGATCTGCCGACACCGCGCATGCGCATATTGGGCCGCGCAGTGCGCGCATCGTCGGCCGAGCAGTCGTCAAACCCGCGTTCCCGCAGCGCCACGCTGCGGGTGGCGGAGAAGTTGTGCTGATGGCGGACTCGTGGCGCGACTAAGCTTTCTCCTGCTCGTCGTGCTGACTGCCTGCGCGTTGAGCCTTGTCACGTCCCAGCATCAGGCGCGCAAGCTGTTCATCGAGCTCGAACAGCAGCAGGAGCGCACGCGCCAGCTCGACGTCGAATTTGGCCAGCTGCAGCTGGAGTCGAGCACCTGGGCCATGCACGCGCGCGTCGAGCGCATCGCACGCCAGGCATTGCGCCTGAAGATGCCTGAGAACAGCCGCGTGAAGATCATCGAGTTCCCGCCACGCGAGACGAATGGTGTGGACAAGGCGCCAGCGGGCCTTCCAGGCAAGGCCAGTTCCGATGCAACGTCGGGTTTGAACGGCGGGGCGCCGAAGTGAATTTCGCCGCGAGTCCCGTCCTTACCCTGCGCCTGCCGGTATGGCGCTCGCGTTTCATGGTCGTCGTCTTCTTTGCCGGGTTCGCGGTGTTGATCGGTCGCGCCGTGTACCTGCAGGGCTGGAACAACGACTTCCTGCAGGCCAAGGGCGAGTCGCGCTACAGCCGTGTCATCGAAATCATCGCCAACCGCGGGCGCATCACCGATCGCCATGGCGAGGCGCTTGCTATATCGACGCCGGTGAAGTCCATCTGGGTGATTCCGGACGAGGTGAAGATGGATAAGGAGCAGCTCATGAAGCTCTCCGCAATGCTGGAAATGCCGCCGCAGGAAATCGAAAAGCGCGTCGCCGACAAGGATCGGGATTTTGTGTTCATCAAGCGGCAGATCCCCCCCGAGGTTGCGGATCGCATCGCTGAGCTGCACCTGGCGGGGGTTTTCCAGAGCCGCGAGTTCCGTCGCTATTACCCGGGCGGTGACGTTATGGCGCATGTGCTCGGGTTTACCGGGGCCGACGACATCGGCCAGGAGGGTGTGGAACTTGCATTCCAGAAGGACCTCGCCGGCAAGTCGGGCAGCCGTCGCGTCATCAAGGACCGCATGGGTCACATCATCGAGGACATGCAGTCGATCAAGGCCGCGCAGGAGGGCAAGGACATCGTGCTGTCGCTGGATGCGCGCATCCAGAACCTGGCTTTCGGCCAGTTGCGCGAGGCGCTCGACCAGCATCGCGCCAAGGCCGGCGGGGTGGTTGTTCTCGACGCCATGACCGGCGAGCTGGTCGCCCTGGCAAACCTGCCCACCTACAACCCGAACAACCGCACGCACCTGTCCGGGGAGAGCCTGCGCAATCGCGCCATTACCGACACCTTCGAGCCCGGTTCGACGCTGAAGCCCTTCACCATCGCCACGGCGCTGGATGCGGGGCGTATCACGCCCGAGACGACCATACAGACGGCGCCCGGTACCCTCACCATCGGCAAGGCCACCATTCATGATGCGCACGCGGAGGGCCTGCTGACGGTGTCGCAGGTGATCCAGAAATCGTCCAACGTGGGCTCGGCAAAGATCGCGCTGAGCATGCCCTCCGAACTGATGTGGGACATGTTCCATTCCGTGGGGTTCGGCCAGCAGCCGCAGCTCGGATTCCCGGGTGAGGCCACCGGGAAGGTGCGGCCGGCCAAGACCTGGAAGCCTATCGAACAGGCCACCATGGCATACGGTCATGGGATATCGGTCAGCCTGATGCAGCTCGCACGCGCGTACTCGATATTCGCCCGTGACGGCGAGCTGATGCCCACCTCATTGATGAAACTGGATTCGCCGCCGACAGCCAAACAGGTGATCGCGCCGGAGACGGCTCGCGCGGTGCGCGCCATGCTCGAGCTCGCCGTGCAGCCGGGTGGTACGGCACCTCGAGCGCAGATCATGGGCTATCGCGTCGCCGGCAAGACGGGCACTGCCCACAAGCAGGAGCATGGCGGCTACAGCAACAAGTATGTGTCTTCGTTTGTGGGCTTTGCGCCGGCATCCAGCCCGCGCCTCATCGTCGCGGTGATGATCGATGAGCCATCGGCGGGGCAGTACTACGGCGGCACCGTGGCTGCGCCCGTGTTCGCGAAGATCATGGAAGGGGCCTTGCGCACCCTCGGAGTGCCCCCCGATGCACCGATGAAACCGATCGTGCTGCCTGCCGCCGGGCAGGAAGTCAAGGAAAGCATCTGATGCCCGCGCATCATTTTCCGGTGCGACCCCCCATTGGGCCTGACGCCGATGAGGGTGCTGCTGCATGAATGCCGAGACTGCACAGGTGCTGCAGCAGCTTGCCGCCAAGGGCGTGCAGGTGAACGGCCTAGCGACGGATACGCGCGCGATCAAGCGGGGCGACGTGTTCCTGGCCTGGCCAGGCAGCCGCGATGATGGTCGCCGGCATGTGGATGCTGCGCTCGAGGCGGGCGCCGCTGCGGTGTTGTGGGAGCGCGAAGGTTTCGAATGGCGCGCGGGTGACGCGGTGCCTAATCTGCCGGTTGCGGACTTGCGCAATCTTGCCGGCCATCTTGCCCACGAGGTCTACGGGCGTCCCTCCGAAAAGCTGTGGACCATCGGCGTGACCGGCACCAACGGCAAGACCTCCTGCTCGCAATGGCTGGCGCACGCCTGTACCGAGAGCGGCGCGAGGACCGCCGTGGTCGGCACCTTGGGCATCGGATTTCCGGGCGAACTCGCTGCGGCGCGCTTTGGATCGTCACCCAATACGACGCCGGACCCGGTGGTGCTGCATCGCGCGCTCGCGCAGCTGCTCGCGGCGGGTGCACAGGGCGTGGCCATGGAGGTGTCATCCATCGGGATGGACCAGGGGCGGGTCAACGGCGTGGCATTTGGCGCCGCGCTATTCACCAATCTGTCCCGCGATCACCTCGACTATCACGGTGACATGGAGAGCTATGCGCGCGCCAAGCAGCGCCTTTTTCATGCCCCGGGCTTGCGTCACGCCATCGTCAACCTGGACGACGTTCAGGGCGTGCAGATCGCGCGCATGCTGGCCGGCGGCAGGGTGAACCGAGCCGGCTACAGCTGTCATGAGGGCGTGGCGCTGCGAGCCGGCCTGGAATGCTGGCTGGAAGCGCATGACATCCATTTGACCGCGCGCGGCATGAGCTTCACGGTGCGCAGCAGCTGGGGGGAGGTGCATCTGAAGACGCCACTGCTCGGGCGCTTCAACTTGTCGAACTTGCTGGGCGTGCTGGGCACCATACTGGTCTCCGGGGTGCCGTTCGAGCGCGCGACCATGGCCCTGCAACACCTGCAACCGGTGGTGGGTCGCATGCAGCGTTTCGGTGGTGAAAAGGCCGACGGCGAGCGGCGGCCGCTGGCCGTCGTCGACTACGCGCACACTCCGGATGCGCTCGAGCAGACGCTGGTCGCGCTCAAGGAAGTGTCGCGCGCCTCGGGCGGCAAGCTGGTGTGCCTGTTCGGGTGCGGCGGGGAGCGCGATCGCGGAAAGCGCGCGCTGATGGGCGCAGTGGCGGCGCGCCATGCTGATCGCATCGTGCTCACCAGCGACAACCCGCGCGGCGAAGACCCGCTCGTGATTCTCAGCGACATCGAAGCGGGCCTGGGGCAGGGGTATGGCCAGGATGCGTCGCCGCTGGTCGAGCCCGACCGTGCTGTCGCCATTCGCGCCGCCGTCCTGGGTGCCTCGGCGGGTGACGTGGTGCTGATCGCGGGCAAGGGACACGAGGACTACCAGGAAGTGGGGGGCGTGAAGCGCCCGTTCTCCGACGCGCTCGAGGCGCAGTCCGCACTCCGGGATTGGAAGGCATGATGAGCCTAACCGAAACCGCTATCGCCATTGGTGCCCGCATGTTGCCGCCGCTCGACACGGCAGCCGGGCGGGCATTGTCGGGGCGCAGGTTCGCCTCCGTGTCTACCGACAGCCGCAGCTTTGAGCGCAATGCCCTGTTCATCGCGCTTCGGGGTGAACGTTTCGATGGCCACGCGTTCCTCGCTGCGGTGAACGAGCGCGGTGCAGCGGCCGCGATGATTGACGAGCGGGCGGCGAAAGAGCTGGCGGCGGGGGCCGCAAGGGTTTCGCAGCTGCCCATGCTGGTCGTCGATGACACGCGCCGCGGATTGGGTCGGCTCGCCGCGCACTGGCGATCCCGGTTTTCGATCCCGCTGGTTGCGGTGGGGGGGTCCAACGGGAAAACCACGGTCAAGGAGATGGTGGCCGCGATTCTTCGCGCGCACCATGGCGCCGAGGCGACGCTGGCCACCAGCGGCAACCTGAACAACGATATTGGCTTGCCGCTGACGCTGTTGCGCCTTGCGCCCCGGCATGCCAGCGCGGTGGTCGAGATTGGCATGAATCACCCGGGAGAGACGCGCGAGCTCGCGATGATTGCCGGGTCGACGGTAGCGTTGGTGAACAATGCCCAGCGCGAGCATCAGGAATTCATGGCCAGCGTGGATGAGGTGGCGCGCGAGCACGGCGCACTTTTCGAAGCGCTGCCCACCGATGGCGTCGCGGTGATCAACGCCGACGACGCTTTCGCAGACTATTGGCGCCAGTTGGCGCTGTCCGTTGGTCGTCGCAGCGTGCGCGACTTCGGCATTGCCGCCGGCCTGGCAACCCGGGCCGCGGTGAGGGCCCAGTGCGAGCTCAGGGCCTTCGGTAGCGACATCGAGCTGGTGACGCCGGAGGGGCGCGTTCAGTTCAACCTGCAGGCCGCAGGGCGGCACAACGCGCGCAATGCGGTTGCCGCAGCCGCGGCGGCCACGGCTGCGGGCGCAAGCCTCGATGCGGTGGCGCAGGGGCTGTCCGGCTTCGCTCCGGTGAAAGGCCGCCTGCAGAAGAAGGCGGGCCTGGGCGGTGCGGTGGTGATCGACGACACCTACAACGCCAATCCAGATTCGGTACTGGCCGCCATCGATGTGCTGGCGCAAGTGGCGCCTGGCGGGCGGCGCGTGCTGGCGCTCGGCGACATGGGTGAAGTCGGGGCGCAGGGCCCCGCTTTCCACGCCGAGATCGGCCGCTATGCCAAGGCGCACGGCGTCGCCCAGCTGCTTGCATCGGGCGAGTTGAGCCGCCACGTGGTGGCTGCATTCGGCCGCGGGGCCCAGCACTTCGAGCGCGTGGAGGACCTGGCCGAGGCGGCACGTGCTCGCGATGTGGCGGGAACCACGCTGCTGGTGAAGGGCTCGCGCTTCATGCGCATGGAGCGCGTGGTGCGCGCCTTGACCGGGGAGGACGCCTGATGCTGCTCGCATTGAGCCAATGGCTGGCGCAGGATGCGCGGTTCTTCTCGGTGTTCAACTACATCACGCTGCGTGCGGTGCTGGCCTGCCTTTCCGCCCTGGCGATCTCGCTGATCGCAGGCCCCCTGGTGATCCGCAAGCTCACGCACTACAAAATCGGCCAGTCGGTGCGCCAGGACGGGCCCAAGTCGCACCTCACCAAGGCGGGCACCCCCACCATGGGCGGCGCACTGGTGCTGATCTCCATCCTGATCACCACGCTGCTGTGGTCGGACCTGTCCAATCGCTTCGTCTGGGTGGTGCTGATCGTGACTTTCGGTTTCGGTGCCATCGGCTGGGTGGATGATTACCGCAAGGTGGTCTACCGCAACTCCAAGGG
>CANJRC010000164.1 GCA_947476535.1 Betaproteobacteria bacterium | reverse complement strand
CTGCCGCTTTGTTACTTTTTGACTTTTCCCGATGTCATGTGGCGGATCTGAACGCCGCACTATAAGCCGACCTGAAGTCGCATCGCGCTACGTACCAGCATCCCGACTTGAAAATTTATATACCCCCCCCGGCCCAAGGCATTCCAAAAATGAAGGGGGGCCTTTCCTATATCGAGGGGGTGGGGTCACCCTTGTAAAACATTGGACAAGTCTCTACCTGTTTTTGCAATTACGCGAGACAAACAGTGTTCCTGCCTTACGCGTAAGAGACCCGGCCAAAACGCTTGGTACGGGGTGGGTGGGGTCTTGATCTGGAGAAATTCGGGATCGTTCGTCTGGAATACAGTGAAGTCGGCGCGACGGGACTCCGAACTACACAGCGGGGGTGGGGTACCCGTGGGGTGCTGACTGGCAGGATTTGGCTTGGGATGGGGCTGCGCCGAATTGAATCGGGTTGTGGCTAGGCCAGTGTGGGGATGGGCCATCCCTGCAAGATGTTGCTGGCTTAGCAAAAGCCCAAACCCCGACCTCTTTAAGGCAGCAGTGAGGGGGAGCCTCAGCACTGTGGGGAAAAGTGTGGGGAAAAAAGAGTTACTTCGTAAAAACCCTTGTTTTACTTGACTTTCTGGCGGAGAGGGTGGGATTCGAACCCACGATACACTTGCGTGCATGCCGGTTTTCGAGACCGGTCCGTTCAACCACTCTGGCACCTCTCCGACGGTCCGCATTTTACCACTGGGAACGGGGATGCTCGGGACCCTATCGACAAGCAGCCCCGATAAGGTGCTTGCCTGCGTGGCTAGACGCGAGACAGCTGCCGTGACCACAGTGGCACGATCTTACCGCCCGCAAGCCCCCCACGTCAGGGTCCCTAACAGCAATTCCGTTAGCCCCCCTAATATCTACCTCGAATCAACTGGACCGTCGGGTGCATTGCTCCAGAGGGAAATCGTCGGGGACGAGCCTCTCTCGACGTTAAAAAACCTAAATTGCGCCTGACGGCAACAGCACTTCCATGCCGGCCATGTACGAAAGTAACGCCTTGGGTACCACCACGCTGCCGTCGGCACGCTGGTAGTTCTCCAGGATCGCGACCAGGGTGCGCCCCACCGCGAGGCCCGATCCATTGAGGGTGTGAAGCAACTCGGGCTTGCCCTTCTCGTTGCGAAAACGCGCTTGCATGCGTCGTGCCTGGAAGGACTCAAAGTTGGAGCAAGAGGAAATTTCACGATAGGCCTGCTGCCCGGGCAACCAGACTTCGATGTCATAGGTCTTGGCGGCCGAGAACCCCATGTCGCCCGTGCATAGTGTCATGACACGATAGGGAAGCTCGAGTCGGTTAAGGATCGCCTCCGCGTGGCCGGTCAGCTCCTCCAGCAGTTCATAGGAGCGCGAAGGATGCGCCATTTGCACCAGTTCCACTTTGTCGAACTGGTGCTGGCGGATCATGCCGCGCGTGTCGCGGCCATAGGAGCCCGCTTCGCTGCGAAAACACGGCGAATGGCACACGAATTTCAATGGGAGAAGTTCCGGCGGAACGATCTCGCCGCGCACAATGTTGGTGACCGGCACTTCCGCGGTCGGGATCAGGTAAAGCTTCTCCGCACCATGACGCTCGACGGCGAACAGGTCTTCCTCGAACTTGGGAAGCTGACCCGTGCCGCGCATGCTGTCGGCGTTGACCAAATAGGGGACGTAGACTTCCGTATAGCCGTGCTCGCCCGAATGCACGTCGAGCATGAATTGCGCGATTGCCCGGTGCAACCGCGCCAGCGAGCCGGTCATCAGTGCGAACCTGGACCCGGCGATCTTTCCAGCGGCTTCGAAATCGAGCAGGCCGAGGCCGGCGCCAATGTCGACATGGTCCTTGGGGGCAAAACCGAACGTCGCAGGCGTGCCGACGCGTCGTGCCTCCACGTTGCTTTCAGCGGACTTGCCCACAGGCACCGACTCGTGCGGAAGATTGGGCACGCCCAGGAGCTGTTGCTGCTGCTGCTCCTGGATTGCTTCGAGTCGCTTCTCGCCTTCGGCCAAGGCCGCGTTGATGCCCGCTGACTCCGCCATCAGCACGGTCGTGTCTTCGCCCTTGGCCTTGGCTTGGCCAATGCGCTTGGAAAACTGATTACGCGCCGTTTGAAGCTCCTGCGTTCGGATCTGCACCGTCCGGCGCTCCTCCTCCAGCACCCTGAACGCTTGCACATCGAGCACAAACGAGCGCGTCGCCAAGCGGGAGGCGACGGCATCAAGCTCACTTCTGAGGCGCTGTGGATCAAGCATGGCGTTCCATAAGTTTCTTTAACTTTTAAAAATTAAGATGCCAGACAGCCCTGCATCTACGTCGATTTTCTATACTGCTATTTGTATAACTCGAGCTGCGCAAGATGAATATCGCTCAGCCCACTCATCCGGACTTGTAATGAGCATCAGGCGCCCTTGTCCCGATCTCGCTTGCGAAGCAATGCCAGCTTCTCGGCGATCTTTGCTTCAAGCCCGCGCTGGCTGGGGCGGTACCAGTCCAGATCGCCGAGCCCGTCGGGCAAGTAACGCTCGCCTGCCGCGAAGGCGTCCGGTTCATCGTGGGCATATCGGTAATCCTTGCCGAAACCCATGTCCTTCATCAGGCGGGTCGGGGCATTGCGCAGATGCACCGGCACAGGCCGCGACTCATCGTTCGAGATCAGCGCGCGCGCCGAATTATACGCGACGTACACGGCGTTCGATTTGGCCGCGCAGGCCAGATAAATCACGGCTGTCGCCAGCGCCAGCTCCCCTTCCGGACTGCCCAGGCGCTCATACGTTTCGCAGGCGTCCAGTGTCATGCGCAGCGCCCGCGGGTCCGCCAGCCCGATGTCCTCCACAGCCATGCGCACCATACGCCGCCCCAGGTACAGGGGATCTGCGCCACCGTCGAGCATGCGCACAAACCAGTACATGGACGCATCGGGGTTGGAGCCACGCACCGATTTGTGCAGTGCTGAGATCTGATCGTAGAACGCGTCACCACCCTTGTCGAACTGTCGCAGGCTGCGTGCCACCGCACCCTCGACGAAAGCACCATCGAGCGTGCTGACTTTGGCGCCGGCCGCTGCGGTTTGCAAGAACTCCAGAAGATTGAGCAAGCGTCGCGCGTCGCCATCGGCGTAGCCAATGAGCCGCTCGCGGGCCTGCGCGTCGAAAACCAATTCGGGCATGACCTTCTTCACGGACCGATCGAAAAGCTGCCCGAGTTCCTCGCTCGACAGGCCATGCAGCACATACACCGCAGCGCGCGACAACAAGGCGCGATTCACTTCGAAGGATGGATTCTCAGTTGTGGCGCCGATGAAGGTCAACAGGCCCTGCTCGACGAAGGGCAGGAAAGCATCCTGCTGCGCCTTGTTGAATCGATGCACTTCGTCGACGAACAGGATGGTGCGCCGCCCCGAAGACGCAAGCACCGCACGCGCGCGCTCGACGGCCTCGCGAATTTCCTTCACGCCAGAGAGCACAGCCGACAAGGCAATGAACTCCGCATCGAACGCCCTGGCCATGAGGCGAGCCAGCGTCGTCTTCCCGACGCCCGGCGGCCCCCACAGGATCATCGAGTGCGGCTTGCCGGATTCGAACGCCAGGCGCAACGGCTTGCCCGCTCCAAGCAGTTGCGCCTGACCGATCACATCATTAATGGACTGGGGACGCAGGAGCTCCGCAAGCGGCGCAATGGGCTCTGGTGCTGCGAACAGGTCCGACATTAAGGCAGTCGAGGCATGCCGGCACCGCGCCGGCGTCCCGCATGCTCGATCGACTGGGGAAAAGTTGCCGTCACTTCACGTCCCCGATCACATCAGCACCCTTGGGGGGCACAAACCTGAAGATTGCGGCATCCAGCCTGGGGTTCATCTCAAAACTGGTGAATCGAACGATGGTGGTCTGGCCAAAGCTGTCGTGAAGTTCCAGCACTTCGAGCCCTGAAAAGCCGAACCCAAGGCTGATTTTCTCGAAGTTCGCATCGCTGTCGCGCGGCATTGCATCCAGCCACTCGAGACCATCGCGTACCCCGCGATCAGTGAGTTTGAAGGCCTTAACCGCCTCGTTATTTCCCGAGAGCAATGCCGCAGGAGTTGACCCCAGCGCCTTGTCGATCCGGCGCACTGTGACCTGTTGCAGGTCTTCATCGTAAATCCAGACCCTTGATCCATCGCCGACGATCAGCTGGGAATACGGTTTCACATAGGTCCAGCGAAATCGCCCCGGGCGCTGGAACGTGAACGTGCCTCTCGATTCCTGCACGAGCTTGGCATTTCGGTCGAAGATTTTTTGTTCGAACCCGGATTTGGCGGATTGCGTCGCGCCAAGGAATTGCGCAAACCGATCAAGGCTCCCGGCGAAAGCCGTAGTACCAAGCAGTCCCATCGCACCGAGGACCGCAACAAGAATCCCGGTGCGCATGCGGCTATTCGGCTTTCGCCGGCACCAGGACGTCGCGATTGCCGTTGGACTGCATCGATGACACCATGCCGGCCTGCTCCATCTGCTCTATCAGTCGCGCAGCGCGGTTGTAACCGATGCGCAGGTGCCGCTGGACCAACGAAATCGAGGCACGGCGTGTGCGCAACACGATCTCGCAGGCCTGGTCGTATAGCGGATCGTTCTCGGTGCCTGGCTCCCCGGCCAGCCCGCCATCGAAGCTCGCCTGGCTACCCTCGACCGCGCCATCGAGCAAGCCTTCGACATACTCGGGCTCACCCAGGGCCTTCAGGTAATCCACGACCTTGTGAACCTCGTCATCGGCAACAAAGGCGCCGTGGACGCGCTGCGGCAATCCCGTGCCCGGTGGCAGGTAAAGCATGTCACCCTGCCCCAGCAGGGCTTCGGCGCCCATCTGGTCAAGAATGGTGCGCGAATCCACCTTGCTGGACACCTGGAACGCAATGCGCGTCGGGATGTTGGCCTTGATGAGACCGGTGATCACGTCGACGGAAGGTCGTTGCGTTGCAAGAATAAGGTGGATGCCGGCGGCGCGCGCCTTCTGCGCCAGGCGTGCGATCAGCTCTTCGACCTTCTTGCCGGTGACCATCATCAGGTCGGCCAGCTCGTCGATGATCACCACGATGTGGGGCAGTTTTTCCAGCGTCTGCGGATCTTCGGACTCAAGCGTGTTCGGGTCCTGAAGCGGCGTGCCGGACTTCTCAGCGTCCCCGATCTTGTGGTTGTAGCCCGACAGATTGCGCACGCCCACCCAGGACATCAGCTTGTAGCGGCGCTCCATCTCCGCAACGCACCACATCAAGGCGTTGGAGGCCTGCTTCATGTCCACCACCACCGGGGCCAGCAGGTGCGGAATGCCCTGGTAGATGGACAGTTCCAGCATCTTGGGGTCGACCATGATCATGCGCACCTCGCGCGCCTCAGCCTTGTACAGGAGCGACAGGATCATGGCGTTGATGGCGACAGACTTTCCAGAACCGGTCGTGCCCGCCACCAGCAGGTGCGGCATGCGCGCGAGGTCAGCGACGATGGGATGTCCGGAGATGTCCTTGCCCAGCACCAACGTCAACGGAGAACTCTGGTCGTGGTACGCCTTGGATGAAAGGATTTCCGAAAGCCTGACGATTTGGCGGTGAGGATTGGGGATTTCCATGCCCATGCAGGACTTGCCCGGGATCGTCTCGACGACACGTATGCTGATTACCGAGAGCGCCCGCGCCAGATCCTTGACCAGGTTCACGATCTGGCTACCCTTCACGCCGACCGCAGGCTCGATTTCATAACGCGTAATGACGGGCCCTGGATACGCTGCCAGAACCTTCACCTGCACGCCAAAGTCAGCGAGTTTTCGTTCGATCAATCGCGAGGTGTAGTCCAGCGTCTCGGCCGACAACGTTTCTTGGTCCGCCTCGGCCTCATCGAGCAGTTTCAATGGCGGCAAAGGAGTGTCGGGCAAGTCCCTGAACAAGGGCTCCTGCTTCTCCTT
>CANJRC010000163.1 GCA_947476535.1 Betaproteobacteria bacterium | reverse complement strand
ATGGACGCGCTGCGCGACGCGCACCACGCCCAGATGTTCCACCTGCTCGCGCAGGACCTCGCCGGCGCGCTCAGCGTCGAGCATCTGGCCGATCGCCTGTCGGATCTTGCAGATCTCATGCTGCAAGTCACGCTGGAGGTGTGCTGGACGCAGCTTCGCAACAAGCATCGCGAGGACGAACCGCGCTTTGCCATCATCGGCTACGGCAAGCTGGGTGGCAAGGAGCTGGGTTACGCATCGGACCTGGACATCATCTTCATCTATGACGATGAAGACGAGGCGGCGGCTGAAACCTACGCGCGGCTCGCCGCCCGCCTGAACAACTGGCTGTCCAGTCGCACTGGCGCCGGCGTCCTGTTCGAGACCGACCTCAGGTTGCGTCCCGACGGCGCAAGCGGCCTCATGGTCACCTCGATGGACGCTTTCCGGCGTTACCAGCGCCAATCGGCATGGCCCTGGGAACACCAGGCACTGACTCGCGCGCGATTTTGCGCGGGGGAAGCGACGACCGGCGCAGCCTTCGAGGCCGAGCGCGCCGCCATCCTGAGTACTCCGCGCGACCCCGACAAGCTGCGCCGTGACGTTGCCGACATGCGCCGGACCATGCACGAGGGACATCCGAACAGGGGCGAGCACTTCGACCTAAAGCACGACCAAGGCGGCATGGTGGACATCGAATTCATCGTGCAATACCTGGTGCTCGCCCACAGCTGCAAACACCCGGTCATGGCACGCAACGACGGCAATATCGCGCTGCTGAGATATGCGGGCGACTTGGGGCTCATCGACACCGCGCTGGCAGGCAAAGTCGCAGACGCCTACCGCGAGTTTCGCCGCCTGCAGCATGCGCTGCGCCTGCAGGGTGCCCAGTACTCCCGAGTGCCTGCGGGCGATGTCGCGGCGCACGTCGAAGCCACGAGCGCGCTCTGGCAGCAAGTCATTGGGCACGAGGCCGCGTAATCGGGAGGACGCATGGCGGGGCGGGCAGGTGCATCGTCAGCGACAGGCCCGACCTCCTTCGCGCATCCGCACTAGAATCACCCCGCAACTCGCCTGCCGGCAACACTGCGGCCAATAACGGAGGGAAATCCATGACACGCAGCATTCTGTTCCTGCCGCTGCTCATCGCAATGTGCCTGCCCGCCGCATGGGCTCAAGCACAGGCCTACCCGGCGCGGCCCGTGCGCCTCATCATCGGTCAGCCTCCCGGCGCCATCCAGGATGTCACAGTCAGGCTGGTAAATGCCCGGCTGGCCCAGGCCCTGGGGCAACCGGTGGTGGTCGAGAACCGGGTCGGGGCCAATGGAACAATCTCGGCCAACCTCGTGATCAAGTCCACGCCCGACGGCTACACGCTGTGGTTCGGCAACGCTGCCGGCGTGCACCCGCTGTTCAACGCGGAGAATTCCTCGACGCTCGGCAAGGAGCTTCTGCCCGTCACCAATGTGGCTTCGGTGCCCTTCATCCTCTACACCAGCGGCAAGCTGCCGGTGAAGACTTTGGCCGAGCTTGTGGCCTATGCCAAGGCGCAGCCAGCGGGAAAGCTCAATTTCGCGCCCATCATCGCCCAGCACGAATTGCTGATGCACTTGCTCAATAGCCGCACCGGCATCACCTACACCTCCATTCCCTACAAGCAGGGCGGCGCGCCGGCCATCGTGACGGCGCTCATTTCCGGGGAAATCGATTTCGCCATCGCCGGCATGGCCGGCGTCACGCCGCACCTGCCCTCGAACGCGATTCGCGCCCTGATGATCACGTCTGCAAAACGTGCCCCGGCCATCCCCGATGTGCCGACGTCCACCGAACTCGGCATTCCGAATTACGAGACCGAGTCGAACATCGGCGTCGCCGCCCCCGTTGGCGCGCCCGCCGAGGCGATCCGCAGGATCAGCACCGAACTTGCCAGGATCGTGCGCGACCCGGAGATCGGTGAGCGCTTTCGCGCCGTGGGAATCGAGCCCGTCGGTTCAACGCCCGAGGGCCAGCAGCGCACCTACGATGCAGAGATGAAGCTCTGGGCGGAAGCCGCTCGCATATCGAATTTCAAGCCGTAACGGCCGGTGCCGGCTATGGCCGGCGAAGCACGACACGAGCCGGGCGGGACCCACGCGCAAGCACCCCGCCCGGTCGCGACAACAGCGTCGGCGCGGCCCGGTCAGGCACCCAGTTCCGCTAGAATGGTGCCTTGGTTGTCAGTTTCCGGAGTGTTTTCATGTCGATGGCCGACCGCGATGGTTATATCTGGTACGACGGCAAGCTAGTTCCCTGGCGATCCGCGACCATCCACGTCCTCACCCATTCGCTGCATTACGGCCTCGGGATCTTCGAAGGCCTGCGCGCCTACAAGACCCCGAAAGGCACGGCGATCTTCCGCCTGAAGGAGCATACCCAGCGCATGCTCAACTCGGCGCACATCTACATGATGAAGATTCCCTACAGCCTCGAGACGCTGATGGAGGCGCAAAAGGAAGTCGTGCGCGCCAACAAGCTGGAGTCCTGCTATGTGCGCCCGATCGCCTTCTACGGCTCGGAGAAGATGGGCGTCTCGCCCAAGGGTGCCACGGTACATGTGGCGATCGCCGCCTGGCCTTGGGGTGCCTACCTGGGCGAGGAAGCCATCGAGAAGGGCATACGCGTGAAGACCGCATCGTTCGCACGCCATCACGTCAACGTCACCATGGCGCGCGCCAAGTTCGCCGCCACCTACGCCAACTCCATTCTGGCCAACCAGGAAGCGGTGGAACACGGCTATGACGAGGCCTTGCTGCTGGACGTCGACGGATTCGTTGCAGAGGGCGCGGGCGAGAACATCTTCATCGTCAAGAATGGCAAGATTTTTGAGCCCGAAATCGCCTCCGCCCTGATGGGGATCACGCGCGACACGGTGATCACGCTCGCGGGTGAACTGGGATACCAGGTCATCTCGCGACGACTCACTCGCGACGACGTCTACATCGCCGACGAGGCGTTCTTCTCGGGCACGGCCGCCGAGATCACGCCGATACAGTCGCTCGATGGGCGCATCATCGGCGCCGGACGTCGCGGCCCGATCACCACGAAGATCCAGAAGGCCTTCTTCGACCTGGTCAACGGCCGGTCGAAGAAGCACGGCGAGTGGCTGTCCCAGGTGGGCAAGCTCGAAAAATCCACGGGCAAGAAAGCGAAGCGCTGACATGAGCAACGATAGCGGCAGCAGCACGGCCAAGGACCGCGTGATCGAGGTCACCGCGACCGACCTGCCACTGCATTGCCCCACGCCGGCGACCCCGGTGTGGAACATGCATCCGCGGGTGTTTCTCGATGTCGCGAAGACGGGCGACATCCTGTGCCCGTACTGCGGCACGAAATACATACTGAAGGGCGCTGCCCCAAAAGGGCATTAGCACCCGGCCTTCTGCTTGCCTGGTCTTCTGCCCGCCGCCCCGGCGCCCACTCCTGCGCCCGCCCACTGATAAGCAGGCACCGTGACGCGCATCCTCGTCGTTGCCCCGAACTGGATCGGTGATGCGCTTCTCGCACAACCGCTGCTTGCGCGCCTTGGGGAGCGGCTACCCGGGGTAAGCATCGATGCCTTTGCCCCGGCGTGGACCGCGCCGGTCATGCGCCGCATGCCGGAGATCGATGCCGTCATCGACTCGCCTTTCGGCCACGGCGGACTGCAATTGCGCGAACGCTGGCGCATGGGGCGGGAACTGCGCGCGCGTGGTTACGACCAGGCCTACGTCCTGCCCAACAGCTTCAAATCCGCGCTGCTGCCCTTCTTCGCCGACATCCGTCTGCGCGTCGGCTATGTCGGTGAATCGCGCTACGGCCTCATCAATGTGGCACACCGTCTCAACAAGAAAAAAGTGCCGCTGATGGCCGAGCGCTACGCGCAGCTCGCGGGAATCCCCGGCGAGAAGCTCTCGCGCCCGCTGCCCGGCACCCGCCTGAGGGTCGACGAGGCGAACCTGCTCATTTCGCTTGCGCGCCTGGGCATCGACCGGCGGCGCCCCGTCGTGGCCCTGTGCCCGGGGGCGGAGTTCGGTCCATCGAAGCGCTGGCCGGCACGCCACTTCGCCGCCCTGGCCAGGAAAATGGCCGCGCGCGGGCGCGCCGTCTGGCTGATCGGGTCGCCGAAGGATGCAGAGATTGCCGCAGAAATCGCCTCTTTGTCGAATGGCGCCGCCATCAACCTGTGCGGAAAGACGGACCTCGCCACCGCGATCGATCTCTTGTCGGCAGCGCAACTGGTGGTAAGCAATGATTCGGGCCTGATGCATGTCGCAGCCGCCCTCGCGCGCCCGCTGGTCGCGCTCTACGGTTCGTCCAGCGCCGAGCACACACCGCCGCTCGCCTCCGGCCCCGTGGCCCCGCGCCTGGTCAAACTAGAGGGCTTGCCCTGCAGCCCCTGCTTCCAGCGCGAATGTCCGCTCGGGCACTTCAAGTGCATGAACGACCTGGACCCGCAGCGCGTCCTCGCCGAGATCGACGCCATCGCTGCCACGCCATGATTGCACCCTGAGCACGCCGCAAGACTCGGCAAGCTCAGTCCGTCATGCGGCGGCAAGGCTGCGTGCCTCCACTGCCACGATGGCCTTTGCTTCATTGAGATCGGCGGCCTGCCCCGACGCATAAACGCAGCATGCCAACTGGTTGAGGATGGGCTGCGGCAATGTCGCCGAACCTTCCAGCACCCGGGTCATCCAGCTGGCAGTGGCACGCGCGCCGACGTCGGTCTCATCACTCTCGGCACTGTCCTCATGCGCCGTCTCCTGCTCGAACAGCACGCTTGCGACCCCGTTGCGCACGAATTCGATGCGCGGGCGGCGGTGCGGATTGACGAATGCCTCGCCCTCGGTGCCGCGCATCAGCAGTGACGTTCCGTCTTCGGATAGCAGCACATCGCGCAGCGCCGCCAAGGTGTCCGCATCATCGGCCGCCACCATGCGCATGCCAGCACCTGCAAAAGGATCGAGCAACAAGGCCATGACATGGCACAGGCCTCCCACACCCAGGCGGCTGCGCAGCGACAGCAGGCGCGCCAGGCCGGGTGCGATGACGCCCGTCGGCACGAAGGCCAGCCAATCGCGATTCAGTGCCGATTGCGCCTGCGCCCGTGTGGTGCACGGCATCACGCCCAGCTCGCGGAAGACGTACGCACTCGCCACCCCGCCATGGCCCTCCAGCGTGCCGTGCACCAGCACCGGGATGTGCAGTCGTTGCAGAACCATCGCGACTAGCGGCGCGAGGTTACGCTGTCTGTGTACGCTGCCATAGGCGGGAATCACCACCGGATGTGGCCCTGTGTCCGGCCTCGCGTACGGCCCAGCCTCCGATGCCCACTCGGGCCATGGCATGGCGAGCACGCGGGCCGACAAGGCGGCACTGAAATCCATCAGCATCGCGGGAGATATCGGACGGTTCGCCAACGCGACAATCAGGGCACCCAGCTCCAGTTCCGGCACGCCGCCGTCGAGCATCGCGGCGAATAGCTGCTGCATTTCGCCCGGATCAGCTGTGAAATCGGCTCCACGGGCCTCGGAAAGTGACTTGACCAGACGCGCATAGCTCACGGAATGCAACCTCCTCCATCGGCAGTGCATTCTCTTTAGCAAGGGCGATGCCATCACCGCGCAAAGAAATAGCAACAACAATTCAGTGGCTTGATGCTTCGAAGGCGATGTCTCGGCAGTGCACAGGCACCACTACGCACGGCAATGCGCCCCCATGCATCAGTATGGTGCGGCCGGAAAGGGTCATCGCGGAGTCGCCGACAGGTCGGACGCGCGCTTGCCCAGGCAACCCCGGGCTCGCGAAACAGGAGATGTGAAGCCGGCCTGTAAGCCGGGTTCTGTCGCGGCAGGCCTTTCGGCTCACCGCGCAGCGATCATTCCTCTAGGCCCGCGGTTGCCCGCGGGCTCAAGCCACCTACCCGCGGACTCGACGAGCAGCGTCATCGTCCGCCTATTTGGT
>CANJRC010000162.1 GCA_947476535.1 Betaproteobacteria bacterium | reverse complement strand
ATTACCCGAAAGAGCCGCGCACAGTTCCTCAGTTGTACGAGCAGGTATTGCGCCACTGCGGCATGGCGGAGGACCTCGGCTACGACACCTTCTTCTGCGCCGAGCACCATTTCCATGAATACGGCGTGGTGCCCGACCCGGCGGTGATGCTGTCTGCCCTCGCGCAGCGCACCAAACGCATCCGTCTCGGCACCGCCATTTCGATCCTGACCTTCCACGACCCGCGGCAGATCGCCGAGACCTACTCCATGGTCGACATGATGAGCGGCGGGCGGCTGGTGTTCGGCGTCGGCTCGGGCTACCTGAAGCACGAATTCATCGGCTACGACGCCAACCCGGCGGAAAAGCGCGATCGGTTCAACGAGAATCTGGACATCGTCAAGCGGCTGATGAAGGGCGAAACACTCACCTACAACGGCCAGTTCTCCAAGAGCGAGAAGGTGGCGATCAACGTACTGCCGCACGAGGGCAGGTTGCCCCCGATACACGTTGCGGTGCTCGCGCGCGAGGGCATGTACCACGTGGGCAAGCAGGGCAACGCGATCTTCACCGTGCCCTACGCCTGCTGCAAGGACTTCGCCGACATCGGCACCATGCTCGGCGAATACCGCCGCGGCAAGGCGGAAGCGGGCCACGCGCCGGATGACGAGGATCACATCGTCACGCTGCATTGCTATGTCGCGCGTACCGACGAGGAAGCCAAGGCGCATTGCAAGGCGGCCTACGACCAGTACGTCGATACGCGCCTGTACGCCGCCAAGCATGTGTACGAGGACATCATGAAGAACGGCATCTGCCTGTTCGGCTCGGTGGAGACCGTAACGAAGAAGGTCTGCCAGTTGTATGAAATGGGCGTGCGCCACGTGGCGACGATGCACAACTTCGGCGGCCTGCAGCCCCGGCTGGTGGAGCGCTCGATGGCGTTGTTCGCCAACGAGGTGATGCCGGCGGTCGCGGCAAGATTCGGACCGACGGCGCTCGCCGCGTAGAAGGATTCATCGTTTCAAACTGCGGGGCGGCGCTCCGCATGCAACGCCAGTCAACCGCCTGAGGAGGAGAGTTCGACATGAGCACCGCAACCGCCACTCCCGCCAAATCCACTACCAAACGCCCCGCGACCCTGGGCAGCGCACTCGAGCGCCATCTGACGCCGCGCATGCTGAATCACGCCGCGTGGGTCACGCACGATGTCGCGGCCACCGCCGATTTCTACACCCGCATTCTCGGCATGGAACTCGCCAGCACGATCTTCGATGACCATGTGCCCTCGACCGGCGACGAATTCCCGTACTTCCATATCTTCTTTCGTATGGCCGACGGGTCGACGATCGCGTTCTTCGAGGTCGCCGACCTGCCGCCGCCTTCACAGGCCTCGCATCCGGCCTACGACGTGTTCAACCACACCGCGCTGCAGGTGCGCGACCCGGCGGAACTGCGCGAATGGGCGGAATGGCTTCGCGCCAACGACGTGGAGTTCATCGGCCCGGTGAACCACAAGGGCATGATCGAGAGCATCTATTTCCACGACCCGAACGGCTACCGGCTGGAACTCACGATCCCGCTCGACCCGGAGTGGAACCGCCACACCGATCAGGGCTATGCCGACCTGAAGAAGTGGGTCGATACCAAGGAAAAGGCCAAAAGCGAAGGCCGCGATCCCGGCCGCGCGCTGGTGGAGATGATCAGGGAAGAACGCAAGCGCTACGGCACACCCGTGAGCTGAGCGCATCGCGCCGCACGATTCGAAGAGATCGCGGTTGCAGAAGTATCACGCTTCAGGAGGAATCAAATGGTCAGTTCGGAAGAATTGAAGGCGCGTCTCGCGCGTGGCGAGTTCGTCGAGCGTCCGGAGGAGATGTCCGAGGAGTATCTCGGCGAGCTCAAGAAGATGCTGCTCGTCGCGGCGGACACCGAGTTCCGCAGCGTTCCGATGCTGCATAGCTACATGAAGGTCGGCGTACCCGCCCGCTACCTCAAGCCCATCCTCGCGATCGCGCAGGACGAAATGGGCCATGCGCATATCAACTACCGCATCCTCGAAGACCTTGGCGAGGACCTCGACAAGCTGCTGTTCGAGCGTGAAGCCTCGCAATGGGCTTACCCGTACTTTTTCGACATGCCCTTCGAGAATTTCGCCGAAGTCGCGGTCGCCGAGGGGCTGGGTGAATTCGCCGGCGGGCTGCTGGTGCGCAACATTCTTAATCACACCAGCTATGCGCCCTGGAAGCGCGCGCTGGTGAAGGTGGACATGGAGGAGAACTTCCACGTGAAATTCGGCCAGTCGCTGATGGGCGAACTCGCGGCCACGCCGAAGGGCTTGGCGGAACTGCAGCGCACGGTGGACTGGATGTTCCCCCTGATGATCGAGTTCTTCGGGCCACCCGCCCGGGCGGTGGACGCGCAGATCGAGTTCAAGCTCAAGGGAATGAACACCGACGACATGCGGCAGAAGTATCTGGCCTACGCGGTGCCGTACTGTGAATCGCTCGGGCTCAAGGTGCCGGCGCATCTCGACGCGTCGACCAACCTGTACGTGCTCGACATCCCGTTCCCGGTCGAGTTCGACGTCGCCAACAAGCGCTGGAATTTCGACAAGAAAGTGGAATGGCGCGACGTGTTTGCACGCGTCAAGAAGCGCGGGCCGATGGCCGAGCTGCATCTGAGCCAGATCCGCCAGGGCTGGAAGAGCATGAAGTCCGGTTCCCTGCAGTGACCGAGGCGCTGCTGGCGAGCGCATACAAGGCGCTCGATGAGGTGATGGATCCCGAGTTTCCGGTGAGCGTTGTTGCCATGGGCATGATCCGTGGCGTCACCGTGTGCGGGGGCTGCGCGGATGTGAAGCTCACGTTCACCTCGATGGGATGCCCGTGGACCGACTGGATCGAGCGGGACATCCGCACAAGGCTGCTCGCAGTCGAGGGCATCGACGACGTCCGGATCGAAGTCGTCTGGGACAAGCCGTGGACGCGCAAGGACGTGGCGCCCAGCGCAAAGATCGTGTTCATGAAAATGGGGATTTCTCCATGACCGCATTGCAAAAGAAGGTGTTTTGGGTGTTCGCGCGCCGCGCGCCGACCGATCCGATCGAACAGGTCGGCTCGGTTACCGCCCCCACTGAGGCGATTGCCTGGGTGTATGCGCACATCAACTACCGCGAACGGGCCTGGCGCGACATGCGCGTCGTTGCCCGCGAAGCGTTCTACGAACCTTCGACGGAGACGCAATGAGCGCGGCGCTTGCTTTTGCCGACGATCTTTCGGTGCCGGCGCAGGAGTCGCTGCGCGATCTGCTGGTTGACCTGACGCGTGCGAAACAGCAACTCGCCTTCCAGTACGCGTCCTGGTGCATACGCGCCCCCTCGGTCGAGGCGAACATCGCTCTCGCCGGCATGTCGCAGGAGGAACTCGGCCACGCGGGCGTTCTTGATGGGCTCCTTGGCGACGAGCTGAAGCACCCGGTGCTCGGCAAGGACGAACTCGTGAGCTGGGAGCACTGGTCCGCGTCCGATGACGATCACGCGATGCTCGGGACCTGGCCGGGAATGATCGTGTCCTGTCTTGCTCTCGATGCGAGCGCGGCAGCTTCGATCGAGGCCCTCAAGGCCTGCAGCTACGCCCGAATCGCGCAGCGGGCGCTCAAGATGGCGCAGGAGGAGCAGTTCCATCTGCTGTTTGGTACCGAGACGGTCAAGACGTTCCGTGACCTGCCGGGCGATGCTTCCAAAGGTCTCGCGGGACTGTACGCGCGCTCGCTCGCGGACGCGGAAACGCGCTTTGGCGCGTCCAAAGCGCTGGCACGCCTTGTCGAACTCGGTCTGCTGGCCCCGGGCGCGGTCGACACACGCGCGAAGTTCCTGCAGGGCGTTGCCCAGCGATTCCACGCCGCCTGTGGTTGATGAAGCCAAAGCGCGGCAGGTGGTCTGTGCGCATTGCGGCTCGTCGAACGTGACGATGGTTTCGCTTTTCGGCGGCCAGCTCATGACCTCGCAATACCGTTGCGAGAGTTGTCTAAGCTATTTCGAGCAGATCCGCTGGGAAGACGAGGCTCCGGACGGGCCGGAAACCGGTAAGGACGGCTGATGCCCGGCTCGTCGATCCCGTCACTGCTGCTCGACCGGGCAAGGCGTGATCCGCAGGGGATCGCGATGCGGGTGAAGCATCGCGGCATTTATCGAGAGATCACCTGGGCTGACTACGGGAGGCGCGTCGAGTCGGTGAGTTGGGGCTTTCGCGCACTCGGTCTGCAGCCGGGGGATCGCGTGGCGATTCTTGGCGATCCCTGTCCGGAGTGGCTGGAATCCGAGATGGGCACGCTCGCCGCGGGCGGGGTGTGCTTCGGCATCTATCCGACGAGTTCGCCGGGGCAGGTGGCATCCCTGCTCATGCACGGAGGCGCGACGATTGTGGTGGTGCGCGACCAGGAGGCCGCCGACAAGATCCTCGGCCTCGCGGAGCCGCCGCCCTTGCTTCGAAGCATCGTGGTTATCGATCCGCAGGGCATGATGGACGTGACGGATACGCGGATCCTGTCCTTCGAGGCGCTGACGGCTCTGCCTCGTCCGCCGGGTGCGTCGGTGGAGGAGATGGTCGGCGCGCTCGACGAGAACGACCCGGCGCTGATCGTATTCACGTCGGGCACGACCGGTGATCCGCGCGGTGCGGTGCATTCCCACCGCACCCTGATCGCAGGGGCGCATGACTACCGCGCCTGTCTTGTCCCCAACGTGAAGACGCCCTGGAGCACGGTGTGCCACCTGCCGTTGAACCACCTGTTCGAACAGTTCAACACCGTGATGCTCCCCTTGCTCGCACCGGTGATCCCGCATTTTGGCGAACGCCGTGCGCAGGCCACCGAGACCATCTTCGAGGTCGCGCCGCAGCTCTACGCCTCGGTGCCGCGGTACTGGCAGAAGATGGCAAGCCAGATTCTGGTTGGAATCGAGAATTCCTCGCCGCTCAAGCGCGCGTTCTACAACTGGGCAACCCGCACCGGAAAAAAGCTGCTGCAGGCGCGCCATGCGGGTGCGGTTCCGCCGGGCCTCAGGCTTCTCGGCTGGCTCGCCTGGCACCTCGCGCTGCGCCCGCTGCTCGACAAGGTGGGGCTGAGCCGCGTGCGCGTGGGGGTCAGCGGGGGGGGGCCGATGCCGCCGGACGTGCAGCGGCTCTGGCAGGCCTGGGGGGTGAATCTCAAGAACCTCTACGGCCAGACCGAGGCGGGTTTCGTGTCGGTGCAGGTCCGCGATTTCCCCCCGCCGGGTTCGGTAGGGGCGGCCGCTCCCGGCGTGACCTTGAAGCTCGCCGAGGATGGCGAAATATTGATCCGTGCCACCGGCAGTTTCGTCGGCTACTGGCAGGACGAGGCGGCGACGCGCGAGATGAAGCAGGGCGACTGGGTGACGACTGGCGATGTTGGCAGCGTCGACGCCTCCGGGGAACTCGCGATCATCGATCGCAAGCGCGACATCATCATCACCCAGGGCGGTAAGAACATCTCGCCGCAGGCGATCGAGGACAAATTGCGCACATCACCCTATGTGGCCGAGGCGGTGGTGTTCGGCGAAGGCCGCAAGTTCCTCTCGGCATTGTTCGAGATCGACGAGGAGGCGGTGGGGCAGTGGGCGCGGATGCGCAATCTCACCTACGGCGGGTTTGCCGATCTCGCCGCGGCGCCGGAAGTGCACGCGCTGATCCAGCAGGTGCTGGATAGCGTGAACGCCGAACTCGCGCGGCCGGAGCAGATCAAGGCATTTCGCATTCTCTCGCGCTCGCTCGATCCCGAACTCGAAGGCGAGCCGGTGACGCCGACGCGCAAGATCAAGCGCAAGCAGATGTTCGAGCGCTTTCGTGACCTCGTCGAGTCGATGTACGACGGAGGCGCGGATGCAAAAGTGGCGCAGGCAGATTGAGAGGCAATGACAAACGGTAGCTGAGTCAAGGCCATCAAGCAGGGGGAGCACGGGCGGCGAAGGCCCGTGACATCACGCACTCTAGGAGGAGGAGCAACCATGACAATTCGACGTTCGATAACCGCAGCTGCAATTCCGGCGCTCGCGCTGACAACCGGCGCAGCACTGGCGCAGGAGTACAAGATCGGCGTAT
>CANJRC010000161.1 GCA_947476535.1 Betaproteobacteria bacterium | reverse complement strand
GTGGACACTGTTGCGACCAAATGGGTGATTGTGGGCAGCGGGGACTACAACGGGGATGGCAAGAGTGACATTCTGTGGCGAGACAGCATCACGGGGGAGGTCTATGAGTATCTGATGGACGGGAGCCGCGTTGCTGGATACGGCCATGTGGACACTGTTGCGACCAAGTGGGTGATTGTGGGCAGCGGGGACTACAACGGGGATGGCAAGAGTGACATTCTGTGGCGAGACAGCATCACGGGGGAGGTCTATGAGTATCTGATGGACGGGAGCCGTGTTGCTGGATACGGCCATGTGGACACTGTTGCGACCAACTGGGTGATTGCGAACGATGGCGAAGCGATGAACCTGCGCGGCGGGGAAGGTGCTGACCATCTGTATGGCGGTGGACTCAACGATATCCTTACAGGTGGCCTTGGCAACGATGTGCTGACTGGTGGTGGTGGGGCAGACCGCTTCGTGTTCCGGGCCGGTGATTCGGGGGCCGCGAACGCAGATCGCATTACAGATTTCACCTCTGGCCCAGGTGGTGATGTGTTGATTATGCGCGACCTACTAACGGGCTACAATCCTGCCAGTTCTCTGATCACTGCGTTCGTGCAGCTTAGCGTAGTCAGCGGCAGCACACAGATCTATGTGGATGGCGACGGTCCCGGTGGTGCGCAGACCCCGCAGTTGATAGCGACGCTCGACGGTGTGACGGGCTTACTATTGAATGACCTGCTCGCCACTCAAAATCTGGTCCTTGCGTAAATTGCCATGAAGCCGATTTAAAGAGTAATCGTCCGGTGCCACTTACCGCAATCGCTTTCATAGGTGTCCACTTAACAATAAGCGGACACCTATTTGGCAGCCGCAATTCGCTTATCCTGGACTACGACTACCCAGGTGAAAAGAGGGCCACCACCGGACGATTACGTTTCAAACGCACAGGCTTAGCTTGATGCATTCCTATACCTGCGACATGTCGTGCCCACAGATCAAGCCACTTGCGCATCTCGTCGGCGTAGGCATAGACGTTATAGACGCCGGCCACACCCGGCAGCCTGTGCCCCAGGATCGATTCGCCGATCTCGAACGGGCAGCCCAGGCGCGCCAGGCCGGTGCGGGTGGTGCGGCGCAGATCGTGCGAGGTCCAGTGGTCTATCGGGCAGGCGTCGCCGGCCTGCCGCGAGGCGAATAGCGCCACGCTCAACGCCTTCTGATTGACCGGGTTGCCACGCACCGGAAAGACGTACTCCTCGCCAAGCCGGTTGCGCAGGATCTCGACGGCGGGTGCGGACAAAGGCGTCACGCTCACGTCGCCGGTTTTGCCCTGCGTATGGGTCCAGGTTTTCGCATCGATGTCCACGTCACGCGAGCGCATGGCACAGACTTCGCCGCTGCGGGCGCCGGTGTAGAGCGTAAGGCGCAGCACATCGACAATGGTGCGGGACACCGCGCCGGAGTCCAGCCAGCGCAGCAACAAGCTGATCTCGGGATCGCTCAGTGCCCGGCTGCGTTTGCCCTGCGGGATGGTCGGTATGCCCGCGGTCGGGTCGGCAACATCCAGGTCCAGCCGATTCATGCTGCGCGCGTGCCGGATCACGCCGCGCAGCGCGGAAATGCCCATGGCCGCCACGCGCGGCGCCCGCTTGCGCATGGGCACGACCGCCGCCATGACTTGCGAGGGTTTGAGGTCGGCCAGCAGCACACTGCCGATTTCGGGCAGGATTTCGCGCTCCAGAATGCGCCACTGCTCGTCGCCCCGCGCGAGCTTGGACAGGTGCTCCTTCTGATAGCTCTCCGCGGCGCGAGTCAGCGTGTAGCCCTTGCCGCGTATCGCCGCCACCTTGGCAGCCTCTTGTCGCCGGCGCACCTCGTCGCGCGGATCGCCGTGCTTGTCCCGGGTGGCGCGGTGATTTCGCCACTCGCTGCGCGCGTCGGCGAGGGATAATGCGGGGAATGACCCGATCAGAAGTTGGGCCATCTTCCCTGCAGGGTCACGGAAACGGTAGATCCACACCTTGGCGCCGGACGGGCGCGCCATGATCCGCAGGCCGGGATGGGTGGGGTCGCCGAGGGAACCGCATTTCAGCCGCTCGCAAGCCAGCGTGGTGAGGGTTGAAACGTTTCGCAGGACGTTTCGCATTTATGCCGGATTCCAGAGAACATTTTCGGACTTCGATAAACGCTAATGTACTATGAAATCAGAGGGAAAACAGGCTTTTTTTGATGGCTGACATTGCTCAACATACGCCGATGATGCAGCAGTACCTCCGCCTCAAGGCGGAGCATCCGGACATCCTGCTCTTCTATCGCATGGGGGACTTCTACGAGCTCTTCCATGAGGACGCAGAAAAAGCGGCGCGGCTGCTCGACATCACGCTGACCACACGCGGCGCCTCGGCGGGCGTGCCGATCCGGATGGCCGGCATCCCGTGGCATTCGGCGGAACAGTACCTCGCCAAGCTGGTGAAGCTGGGCGAGTCAGTGGCCATCTGCGAGCAGATCGGCGATCCGGCCACCTCCAAAGGCCCGGTGGAGCGCGCGGTGACGCGCATCGTGACTCCGGGAACGCTCACCGACACTGCCCTCCTCCAGGACAAGGCCGACAACATCCTGCTGGCCATCGCCGGCGACAAGTCCGCCGTCGGATTGGCCTGGCTGAATCTGGCCAGCGGCGAGTTGCGCGCGTTGGAAATCGCGCCGGCGCTGCTGGCCGCCGAGTTGCGACGCATCGGCCCGGCTGAAGTGCTGGTCACCGAGTCCAATCCTGCGGCGTCCGAACTGGATACACGGGCCATCGACTACGCCGTAACCAAGCTGCCCGAGTGGCACTTCGACGTCGCCGCGGGTCGTACGCGCCTCCTGAAGCAACTCGGGGCCGCGTCCCTTGCAGGCTTCGGCGCCGACGACCTCGTTACTGCCATCGGCGCCTGCGGCGCGCTGCTCGACTACGCCGCCAAAACCCAGGGCCAGGCGCTGGCGCACGTCAATGCACTCATCGCCGAGCGCCCCGGCCAGTACGTGCGCATGGACCCGGCCACGCGGCGCAACCTCGAGATCACCGAGACCCTGCGCGGCGAGCCGGCGCCCACGCTGTTCTCGCTGCTCGATGACTGCGCCACCGGCATGGGAAGCCGGCTCCTGCGCCTGTGGCTGCACCACCCCCTGCGCGAGCGGAACGCCGCCACGGCCCGCCACGCGGCAGTGGAGACACTCATCGATACCGGCGCACACGAGAAGGTGTATGCCGCCCTGCGGCGCATCGCCGATGTGGAGCGCATTACCTCGCGAGTGGCCCTGAAGAGCGCCCGCCCGCGCGATCTCTCGGGCTTGCGCGACAGCCTGGCGCGCCTGCCGGAACTGACAGGCGCGTTTCGCGTCTCAGAAATTGCGCCGGACGACCTGCTGACCGCCCTGCGCGCCGACCTCGCTGTGCCCAAGGATTGCCTCTCGCTGCTCACGCGCGCCATCGCGCCCGAGCCCTCCACCATGCTGCGCGAAGGCGGCGTCATCGCCGAAGGCTACAACGCGGACTTGGACGAGCTGCGCGGCCTGCAGACCAACGCCGGGGAGTTCCTCGTGGCGCTGGAGGCACGCGAGAAGGAGCGCACTGGCATCCCGAATCTCAAGGTCGAATACAACCGCGTGCACGGCTACTACATCGAAATCACCAACTCGCATGCGGCCAAGGTGCCGGACGACTATCGCCGCCGCCAGACCCTCAAGAACGCCGAGCGCTACATCACGCCGGAGCTCAAGGCCTTCGAGGACAAGGCACTATCGGCCAACGACCGCGCGCTGGCCTTGGAGAAATCACTGTACGAGGCGCTGCTCGGCCTGCTCGCTGTTCATGTGGGAACGCTGCAGGCCATCGCCCGCGCCATCGCGCAGCTGGACGTGCTCGCCTGCTTTGCCGCCGTCGCCTCGCGCCGCAATTACTGCCGCCCGGTGTTCGATGACGCGCCGGGCCTCGACATCGAAGCGGGCCGCCATCCGGTGGTGGAAGGCCAGATCGAGCAGTTCATCGCCAACGATTGCCGGCTCGGCCCGGCCAGGAAGCTCCTGCTCATCACCGGCCCCAACATGGGCGGCAAGTCCACCTATATGCGCCAGGTGGCGCTGATCGTGCTGCTCGCGCATGTGGGCGCGTTCGTGCCGGCGCGCGCCGCCCGCATCGGCCCGGTGGACCAGATCTTCACGCGCATCGGCGCGGCCGACGACCTCGCCGGCGGGCGCTCCACCTTCATGGTGGAGATGACTGAATCGGCCAATATCCTGCACAACGCCACCGAGCGAAGCCTGGTGCTCATGGACGAGGTCGGCCGCGGCACCTCGACCTTCGACGGCCTCGCGCTCGCCTGGGCCATCGCCCGCCACCTGCTGGAGAAGAACCGCTGCCATGCGCTCTTTGCCACGCACTACTTCGAGCTGACGCGCCTGGCCATCGACTATCGCGAGTCAGCCAACATCCACCTGGATGCCGTCGAGCACAAGGACAGCATCGTGTTCCTGCACGCCGTCGAGGAAGGCCCGGCCAGCCAGAGCTACGGGCTGCAGGTGGCGGCGCTGGCCGGCGTGCCGAGGCCCGTAGTGAAGAATGCGCGCAAGTACCTGCAGATGCTCGAGGACGCGAGCCTGCGGCAGGGCGGGCAGGAAGACCTGTTCGCGGGTTCCACGGCGCCGGCCGGCGGCAAGGAGACCGAGGCAGCGGCCGATCCGCTGCGCGATGCCCTGGGCCAACTGAACCCGGATGAGCTCACGCCGCGCGAAGCGCTCGATCTGCTTTACCGGTTAAAAAAACTATAATGGCAGTAATTCTTCCGTAGATATCCGAATAACGTTGAATTTATTTTGAGTGTGTCATGAATTCATGTTTTAGAAACGCGCTGGCGCTGCTTGCGCTGACCCTGCTCGCGGGCTGTGCCTCACCCCTGCCCCGCCCCGCCAACCGCGGCATCACCTTCGCCGTGATGGGCGACACGCCCTACAACGCACTCGAAGTGGCCCAGCTCGACAACCTCATCGACGAGCTCAACCGCGAGGAACTGGCCTTCGTTGTCCATGTTGGCGACATCACCAACGGGCGCGGCCCGTGCTCGGATGAATGGTTCGAGGCGCGCAAGCGCCAGTTCAACCGCGTCCGCCATCCCTTCATCCTAATCCCCGGCGACAACGACTGGTCCGATTGCCACCGCAGCGGGATGGAGCCGCTGGAGCGCATTGCACGTTTTCGCGAATTGTTCGAGGCGGGCAACGAAAGCCTGGGGGCGCGGCGCATGCCGGTGGAGCGCCAGTCCGCGCCGCATGCCGAGTATCGCGAGCACATGCGCTGGGAGGCTGACCGCGTGCTCTTCATCACGCTCAATGTGCAGGGCGGCAACAACAACCTCGGGCGCAATGCCGCGATGGACGCGGAGTACAACCGGCGGATGGCGGCGGTGTTTGCCTGGATGGATGAAGGCGAGCGCATCGTCGCGCAGAAACAACTGGCAGGGCTGGTCATTCTCATCCAGGCAAACCCGGACTTCGAGGAAACCTGGATCAAGAAGACTCGGCCGGGTGCCCCGGAAGGCTTCGCCGAATTCCGCAACGCATTGCGCACGTTGGCCAAGCGCCTGGCGAAACCCATTCTGTTCGTGCACGGTGACACGCACAGCTACAAGCTCGACCAGCCGCTGAAGGATCCGGCGACCGGCACAGCCATTGCGAATTTCACGCGCCTGGAAGTCTGGGGATCGCCCTGGGTGCGCTGGGTGCGCGGGTCGCTGCACCCGGATGCGCCGATCCCCTTCTACGTCGAGAATCCGCGGCCCTGACCCGAGCGCGCGGGCCACGCGCTGCAAAGCGCTATTTCGGTGGCATGCGCAACGCGCCGTCGAGCCGAATGGTGCTGCCGTTAAGCATCGGATTCTCGACGATGTGCTGCACCAGCTGGGCGAATTCCGGCGGCCGCCCGAAGCGTGGCGGAAACGGAATCGGCTTTGCCAGCGCTTCCTGCAATTCCTTGGGCACTGCGAGCAGCGCCGGGGTCTCGAAGACGCCAGGGGCGATGGTCATGACGCGGATGCCGAAGCGAGCGAGCTCGCGCGCGACTGGCAGTGTCATGCTGACGATGCCGCCCTTGGAAGCCGCGTAGGCTGCCTGCCCGATCTGGCCGTCGAAGGCGGCCGTC
>CANJRC010000160.1 GCA_947476535.1 Betaproteobacteria bacterium | reverse complement strand
TGACCATGGTGTTGGTGCGCTTGATGTTGGCGGTGAGCTTCCGGAGCGCCTGGCTCATCAGCCGCGCCTGCAGGCCCATCTGCGGCTCGCCCATTTCGCCCTCGATTTCGGCCTTCGGGGTAAGTGCCGCCACCGAGTCGATGACGATCACGTCCACCGAGCCCGAGCGCACCAGCATGTCGGCGATTTCCAACGCCTGCTCGCCGGTGTCCGGCTGCGAGATCAGCAGATCGTCGATGTTGACGCCCAGCTTGGCCGCGTACTGCGGATCGAGCGCGTTCTCGGCGTCGATGAAGGCGGCGGTGCCACCCATTTTTTGCGCCTCGGCGATGACCTGCAACGTGAGCGTAGTCTTGCCAGAGGATTCCGGGCCGTAAATTTCGATGACGCGCCCACGTGGCAGGCCGCCCACGCCCAGCGCAATGTCCAGGCCCAGCGAACCGGTGGAAACCACCTGGATGTCCTGCAGCGCCTGCGAATCCATCTTCATGATGGAGCCCTTGCCGAACTGCTTCTCAATCTGCGCCAGCGCCGCCTGCAGGGCCTTGGTCTTGTTGTCGTCCATGGTGTTGTCCTCGTCGAATTCGGTTTTGATTATGGCATAAACGGTCGGGTGCCAGACCGGTTGACCTGTATTTTTATACAGTTCCTGGACAAACGCAAGCTCGGCTTGAGTTTCAAAGATTTAGCACGAATCAACCCTGCCCCCCCACCAGAACCTACCTGCCAGGCGCCCGCGGCGGCACGATGTAACGGTAAAGAACAGTGCGCGTGGTGCCGCTGATCATGACCTTTTCCTCGAAATTGAAGCTCAGCACCTTCTCCGGGACCCAGGGTTCGAGCGGGTAGTCATGCGACACCACGCGCGCGCCGGGCCGCAATTCCTTCAGCAGCTTGGGCACGAGTTTGGGCACCGTGCTGGGCAAGAGGTACACCGTCACCACATCGGCCTTGGACAGGTCCGATTCGAAGAGATCCCCGGCGACGAAGCTGACCCTGTCGCTCACGCCCTCCTTACGCGCGCTCTCCCGCGCGAGCTCCACCAGCGAGGGCTGGATGTCGATGCCGTAACCGGAAGCGCCGTAGCGCTTGGCCGCGGTGACGACGATGCGGCCGTCGCCGGACCCCAGGTCGATGATGAACTCGCCGCGCTTGATGTCGGCCAGCTTGAGCAGCTCATCAACGATGACGGTGGGCGTCGGAACGTAGGGACCACCGCTGCCCTGCGCGTATGCCGGGGCCGATGCGCAAACCAGCAGGATCACCCCCCCGAGCAGGCGCGAAGCGGCGCAAAGAGCGGCGCGCAATTTCACGCGGGGCATATATTTGTACTGATATAGCGATTGCTTGTTCATGTCAGTTCCTCGGGGATCTTGAGAAATGAAAGTCATGAAATTCGAGTTCAGGGGTTGGCTTCCAGATGCGCCAGCATACCCGCCATCGCGTGCAGCACCGCCTGCCTTCGCACGGCATCGCGGTCGCCATCGAAGCGGTGCCGCAGCGTCACACAGGTGATTGCCTGCGCGGCAGGGCGTCGCACGGCCCATGCGAAACAGACGGTACCGACCGGGTTGCGCGGCGTGCCGCCGGTCGGGCCGGCCACGCCGGTGATCGCGAGCGATGCCTGCGCATGACTGTGCGCTAGGGTCCCATTGGCCATTTCGCGGGCTGTTTCCTCGCTGACCGCGCCAAAGAGCGACAGTGTCTCGAGGGACACGCCTAGCATCTCGTTCTTGGCCTCGTTGGAATAGGTGATATGACCGCGGTCATACCAGCTGGAACTGCCCGAGATGGCAGTCACCGCCTGCCCCACCCAGCCCCCGGTGCAGGATTCCGCCGTTGCCAGCAACAGGCCTTGCGCCTTGAGCGCCTCGCCCAGTCGCGCGGCTAACGCTGCAATGGCGTCGTCGTTCGCGATCTTGTCGTCCCTCTTGTCGTCCATCTTGTCGACCACAGTGCGCTAGCCGAAGATGCGCTGGTATATCGCCAGCACCAGAAGCGTATAAAAAGCCGCCAGGATGTCATCGAACATGACGCCAAAGCCGCCCTTGATGGTCTGGTCGAAATAACGGATCGGCGGCGGCTTGAGCACATCGAACACGCGAAACAGCAGGAACGCCGCCAGCCACCACCACGCGCCCGCCGGCACCACCAGTAACACGATCAGCATGGCCACGACTTCGTCCCAGACCATGCCGCTGTGATCGGCGATACCCATGGCACGACCCGTGACGCGGCAAGCCCACACGCCGAGAACGAACAGCAGGACGATCACCACAATGTGCGCGACCAGTGGCAGGAACTGCAACAAGGCGATGTGAATCGGAAACGCGAGGAGCGTGCCCGCCGTGCCGGGGGCCACCGGGGCGAGCCCCGTCCCGAGGCCCAGCGCAATGACATGGGCGGGATGACGCATCATGAAGCCGAAAGTGGGGCGAATGATCATGGCTGGAAGTGGTCGAACCCGCGATGGGAGAGCTTGACTTCGCTGCCGTCAGCCGCGCGCACGACAACCCCGGGCGCGCCCGCCTGCATGGAACCGATCCGGGTGAGCGGGAGGTTCAATTCGATGGCCAGCGCTTCGAGGTCGCTGCGCGCCGCGACCGGTGCCGTGAACACGAGTTCGTAGTCGTCGCCGCCGGCAAGCAGGCATCGCTGCGCCAGCGCCGCATCGCCACAGGCGCGCAAGGCCGCAGCGCGCGGCAGGGCATCCAGCAACAGGTCGGCCCTGAGTGACGAGACTTCTGCAACATGACCAAGGTCGGCCACCAGTCCATCTGATACGTCGATGGCGCTGCTCGCAATGCCACGCAGGCGGCCGCCCAACTCCAGCCTCGGTTCGGGCGCCTCAAGGCGCAACTTGCAGTCATTGAGCAAGGCATCGCTGAGGCGTGCGTGACCTTGCAGGCAAGCCAGCGCGAGTGCGGCTTCCCCGGTTGCGCCGGAAAGCCAGATGTCGTCACCGAGGCCAGCGCCGCTGCGCCGCAATTCAAGCCCGGCAGGCAACTCACCCAGGACCGTCACCGACAGGCACAGTGGCCCGCGCGTCGTGTCACCACCGATCAGCTCGACGCCGGAGCGCTCGGCCAACGCATGGAATCCGCGCGCGAATGCATCCACCCAGGCTTCGTCGACAGTCGGCAATGCGGCTGAGAGCAGCACCCAACGCGCATCGGCACCCATGGCCGCGAGGTCGGACAGGTTGACGGCCAGCGTCTTGTGACCAAGGCGCTCAGGATCAGTGCCGGCGAGGAAATGAGTGCCCTCAACCAACATGTCGGTCGACACCGCCAATACCATCCCCTGCCGCGCCTTTACCAGGGCGCAGTCGTCGCCAACGCCGAGGATCGCCGACGGGGCCGGGCGCGTGAAATAACGACGGATGATCTCGAATTCGGATATCACGGTGGTCAAGGCGCCCTGAAATAGGGGAGTTTGAGGGAGGGCATCCCCTCAATTGCGCTAGCCACTCTCAGGCGCGCGCCCGCGACTCGTCGGGACGCAGCGTACGAGACAGCTTGTCGAGCACGCCGTTAATGAACTTGTGGCCGTCCGTCCCCCCGTAGGACTTGGCCAGTTCGATCGCTTCATTGATGACGACACGATAAGGCACCGTGGGAAATTCGCGCAACTCGAATGAAGCAAGCAGCAGGATGGCATGCTCCACAGGAGACAGCTCAACAGGGCGACGGTCCAATGCCGGGGCGAGCACCTGGTCGAGCGCCTCGGCATCGGCCACGGTACCTGCCACCAGCATCAAAAAAAACTCCAGGTCGACCTTGTCGAAACCCTTGGCCTCGGAAAACTGGGACTGGATGGCCTCCAGCGTGCCCTTGGATATCAGCCACGAGTAGACCGCCTGCAACGCAAATTCGCGCGAACGGTGTCGCGCAGATCTCATCGAAGCTGCCTTGCGGCGTTGGCAATGGCCGGCCCGAGATTCGCCATCTCGACCGCCGCCTCCGCACACTCGCGGCCCTTGACCGCTGAACGCACGTCGGCCTGCTCATCGGTTTCGGTGGTGAGGATACCGTTGGCCACGGGCACGCCGGAGTCGAGTTGCACCTGCATGATGCCGGCGGCCGATTCGTTGGAAACGATCTCGAAGTGATAGGTCTCGCCGCGGATGACGGCGCCAAGCGCCACCAGCGCGTCGAACTTGCCGGTGCCGGCGAGCTTTTGCAACACCAGCGGCACTTCCAACGCGCCTGGCACGCTGGTTACCGTGATATCGGATTCGGTCACGCCCAGCTCGAGCAGGCGCATGCGACACGCGGCCAGCATGGCCGTGCCCACGCGCTCATTGAAGCGCGCGCGCACGACGCCGATGCGCAGTCCCTTGCCGGACAGGTTGGATTCGATTTTCGCCATGCGCAGCTTCAGGCCTTGCTCATCGCGGGCTGCTCGTAGCCGGAGATCTCGAGCTCCCAACCCGTCATGCTGGGCATCTTGCGCGGTTTGGCGAGGAGACGCATGCGCCCGACGTTGAGGTCGCGCAGGATCTGGGAGCCAATGCCGTGCTTCAAGAGTTCCTGGCGCCCCTGAAACTTCGGGGCCGGCGCCTTTGCCACACGATCCAGGAGTTCTGCAGTGCTCTCGCCGCAATTGAGAAGAACGATCACGCCCCTGCCCTCGGTAGCGATGCGCTCCAGCGCCTGGTGCACGCTCCAGGCGTGCCCGCCAGACTCGACGTCGAGCAGGTCCATGACCGACAACGGGGCATGCACGCGCACCAATGTCTCGGAATCCGGGTCGATATCGCCGCGCACCAATGCAAGGTGCACCTCGCTGGACAATTTTTCGAGGTAGGCGACGGCGCGAAAGGGGCCGAATGCAGTTTGGATGATGCGCTCTGCTGTGCGCCGCACCAGCGTCTCGCTGCGACTGCGAAAATGGATCAGGTCGGCAATGGCACCGATCTTCAAACCATGTGTTTTCGCAAATTCCATCAGGTCGGGCAACCTTGCCATGGACCCATCGTCCTTCAGGATCTCGCAAATCACCGCAGCCGGCTCCATCCCCGCCAGCGCCGCGATATCGCAGCCGGCCTCGGTATGCCCGGCGCGCGCCAAAACACCTCCCTTTTGCGCCATGAGCGGGAAGATGTGGCCAGGCTGAACGATGTCCTCCGGGCGCGCGTCGCGCGCCACGGCAACCTGGATGGTGCGGGCACGGTCATGCGCCGAGATGCCGGTGGTCACGCCCGTGGTCGCCTCGATGGAAACGGTGAAGTTGGTGCCCATTGATGCGCGGTTGTCACGGACCATCAGCGGAATGTTGAGTTGCTGGCAGCGCGCCTCGGTCAAGGTCAGGCAGATCAGGCCACGACCGTATCGGGCCATGAAATTGACGGCCTCGGGTGTCGCGCACTCGGCCGCCATCACGAGGTCACCCTCGTTTTCGCGGTCTTCCTCATCCACCAGCACCACCATGCGCCCGGCGCGGATGTCGGCAACGATATCGGCAATGGGACTGATCACGCTCATCGATGTCTCACGAAAAATGACGGGGCTGCTGCAGCCAATTTTAACAGGAGGGCCTCAATGCACCGGCGGCAGAAATGCAAACGGGGCACCCTTGAACAGGGTACCCCGAAAGGCACGCAAACGCGGCAAACGGAAGCCTCGGCACGCTTGTGCGCACCGGGCAACCATGACTACTCGGCCGCGGGGGTCGCGCTCGGTATTTCGCGCGCCACGATTTTTTCGCGGATACGCGCCGACTTGCCCGAGCGACCACGCATGTAATAGAGCTTGGCTCGACGCACGTCGCCGCGGCGCTTGACCTCGACGGAGGCGATCATCGGCGAGTAGGTCTGGAACGTACGCTCCACGCCTTCCCCGGAGGAGATCTTGCGCACGGTGAACGCCGAATTGAGGCCGCGATTGCGCTTGGCAATCACGACGCCCTCGTAGGCCTGAACGCGCTTGCGCTCGCCTTCGACGACGCTGACGCTGACAATGACGGTATCGCCCGGCGCGAAGTCCGGCACTTTCTTGGCCAGCCTGACGATCTCTTCTTGCTCCAGTTTCTCGATGATGTTCATTTCCTGTTGCTCCTGACAGTGCCTAACAATTCGAAGGCGCAGTGACGAAACCGCGCCCTCCTCGTGCTCCCCTGCATCAGGGCCACTAACAAAAAATCCGTTAGGGGCTCTTAGCTGTCCTTGTCTCTCAATTCCTGCCGGAAATCTTCCAGCAGTCGCGATTCCTCGGCGCTCATGCCGCGTTGCTGCAACAACTCCGGCCGCCGCAGCCAGGTCCTGCCCAAAGCCTGCTTCAAGCGCCAGCGCTCGATCTCGGCATGGTTCCCCGACATCAGCACCGGCG
>CANJRC010000159.1 GCA_947476535.1 Betaproteobacteria bacterium | reverse complement strand
CGACCATAGCCGGTCGACTGCATCGTGAATGACAGGCACCAGCGGCCCTTCGACCTCGACCGCGTAGTCGTAGCGCGGCGGAATCTGCCCGGGCGTGTGCAAGTCGTCGATGATGTTGATGCCGCCGACGAAGGCTACCCGCCCGTCGACGACGGCAATCTTGCGATGCAAGCGGCGCAGCCGCTCTCGCTTCAACGTGAGCGGCGAGATCTTCGGCCGGAACACCAGCAGTTGCACGCCGGCATCGCTCAGCTCCCGCTTGAGCGCTGGCGCCATGTCCTTGGCGCCGAACCCGTCCACCATCAGGTACACCGCCACCCCGCGCCTGACGGCATCGCACAGCGCGTCTGTGATCCGGCGCCCCGTGGCGTCGTTTTCGTAGATGTAAGTCTCGAGATGGATCTCATTGTGCGCCGCGCGGATGGCGGCCTCCAGCGCCGGGAAGTACTCGCTGCCCGTGCACAACAGCCGAAGCCGGTTGCCGCCGATGAATTCCGGTTTCAAGGAGGCCTCAGCGCATGGCCAGGTGCGCGCTCAGCGCCGCGTGATCGGAGATGCGCGACCAGGGCAGGCCGTGGTGCACCGCGGTGTGCTCGACGGCGAAGCCGCGAACATAGATGCGATCGAGTCGCAGCATCGGGAAGCGGCTGGGGAAACTGCGCGCCGACTTGCCGCGATGGTCGCGAAAGGCCTCGGTCAGGCCCAGTTCCTCCAGGAAGCGCTTGCTCGCGCGATTGCGCCAGTCGTTGAAATCGCCCGCCACCACCAACCGCGCATCGTCGGGCACTTCACGGCGCACGCGATCGATCAATGCGCCCACCTGCAACCCGCGGCCGCGTTCACCCAGCCCCAGGTGCACGCACAGGCAATGCAGCGGCTTGGCGGAAGAAGCCGGCCCCAGCGCGCCCGGCCAGTCGATCTCGCAATGCAGCAGCCCGCGCCGCTCGAAGGCATGCGAGGACACGTCCTCGTTTTCGCTCTTGAGGATGGGATAGCGGCTGAGAATGGCGTTGCCGTGGTGGCCGTGGTCGTACACGGCATTGCGGCCGTAGGCAAACTCCTGCCACACCGAGTCGGCCAGGAACTCGTATTGCGGCTCGACCGGCCACTCCCGGATGGTTGCCGCGTGGTGGTCGTGCGCGCCCTGCACTTCCTGCAGAAACACGATGTCCGCACCGAGACCGCGCAGCTGGTCGCGCAGCTCGTGCACCATCATGCGCCGGTTGAAGTGCGAGAAGCCCTTGTGGATGTTGTAAGTCGTGACCTTGAGATTGGCTTCAGGCATGGATGTTCGATTCGAGAATGAACTGTTGGCGTTGGCGCGGCAATGAATTGAAGGGCATGCGGCGGCGCTTGGGCTGTGGTTGACTATGCTTGCCTAGGGCTAGCCCCCTGACGCCGGGCGGCGCGGGTGGGTTCCCCGACCATCGCATGCCAGTGCTGCATTTCGCGCAGCAACACTTTCGAGTATTCGATGTCCGGGATGAATTCCGGGTAACGCTCGTAATCGGTGAGGACCTGGAAGGCCAACACCAAGCCCAGGAAAAAATTCGAGAGTCGCATTGAGCTCATGCTGTGCATCATGCCCACTCGAACCGGCGCGGTCAACGCGGCGAACCCGGCCGGAAAGACTACGCCAGGCCACGCAGGATATCCGGCATCGATGGCGACGGGCTGCTCACCATGGACAAGATCCTCGCGCTCAAACTCAATGCCGACTGGGTGGTGCTGTCGGCCTGCAACACGGCCTCCGGCGAGGGCGCGGGGTCAGAGGCCGTGTCGGGCTTGGGGCGCGCCTTCTTCTATGCCGGGGCGCGCTCGCTGCTGGTGTCGAACTGGCCGGCGGACAGCCTCGCATCGCGCGTCATGATGGTCGATCTGTTCAAGCGCTATGCCGCCGGCGCCCCCACGACCAAAACCGACAGCCTGAAAGCGGCCATGGTGGCCCTGATCGACAGCCCCGGTTTCATCGCCCCCGATACCGGCAAGCTCGCATATGCCTACGCGCATCCCATGTTCTGGGCCCCGTTCGTGCTGGTGGGGGACTAGGACTGGCCGACAATCGGCTCGCAAGCTGCGCCGCGACGGAGTCTGGGGCAAAATAGGCGCGCTTTCCGTGCGCTGTAACCGTTTTGAGGCTGGCGCGTTATTCGTGCACCGCCGAACCTGCTAGCGCATCCGCTGTACGTTCGCGTGGTTACCGCACACCACCAAAGGGAGACTTTGATGAAACTTCGAATCCTCGCTGCTGCACTGGCGTTCGCAGCATCCGGAATGGCACAAGCACAGCTCCAGCTCATCACCCCGGATGAGGCGAAACTGCCCAATGCCGCCCAGGTGACAACCCGCGGTATCACGCGTGGACCCGGCGTCAAGCAGGTGTCGCCGGATCCAGCCGCCAAGGGCTTGAAGGGCCCGGTCGACCTGAAAATCGCCTTCGAACCACGCGGTGGCGCCAAGATCGATGCCGACAGCGTGACGCTCACCTACTTGAAAACGCCAGCTGTCGACCTCACCAGCCGCGTCAAGAGTGGCATAAAGGCTGACGGCATCGATGTCAGCAAGGCGAGCCTGCCGCCGGGAGACCACCAGATCCGCGTCACGGTAAAGGACAGCGAAGGGCGCCAGACTTCCCAGACGGTCAGCATCAACGTCGCCAACTAGCCGAAGGGCGACAACCCCGGGAAAGCGCCGAGCGAGCGCTCCGGGCCACCACAACGCGTCATCGGGAAAAATTGGGAGAGCGACGCATGCAATGCCCGTACTGCACGTCCGAGATCAACGACGCGGCGGTCGTATGCCCGCTGTGCACGCGCGACCTCTACCTGTTCAAGCCGCTGCAGGAAAAGATCACCAGCCTCGAAGTCGAACTCAAGGAAGCATCCCGCCTGAGTGCACCCGTGCTTCAGGCACGCATCGCCGAACTCGAAGCCGAACTGGCCGACCTGCGCAACAACAGGGCGGTGGCCGCAGAGATCAACAGGCCGCAGACACCGTTCTATCTGAGCGCCGCGATCAGTTTCGGCATCGGGCTGGCGTTGCTGCTGGCGGCCCACGGTCTCATCGTCATGATCTACGACCTGAAGCCGCTGTTCCTTCGCATCGCTTCGCTACTCATCCCGCTGCCCCTGGGACTGATCCTTCACATTCGTCATCCGCAACGCGGGTGGCTCACGGTGGTCCTTGCGATCGCCACCGGCTGCCTGGCGGTGCTGGGCATGAGCGCGGTGACAGGCTATGTCGACAATGTGCCGGTGCTGCCGCAGAACGTGCGCGACTGGCGCGAGTTCATCGAGTACGCCCTGAGCATCGCCTTCAGTTTCATCACCGGAATGCTGCTTGCCAAGCTGATGCACATCCGGCACTCAGCCAACGAGGCGGGGCCCATCACGATGCTCGTCGCCAGGCTCTTCACCTTCGATGACGCCGGTGAACTCGGGCTGCAGAAAATGGTCACGCGCGTGAACAAGCTGGTGAATGGCATGGCACCGGCAGCTGCAGGCGCCATGTCCGTCTGGACCGGCATCAAGGCCGTCATTGGCGGCGAATAACCGACACACCTTGACTAGGTACTCGCCACGCCAGAAGTCGTGCCGGAGCCCCCTGCTCTTCGACCAGATAGCCCTCGCCGTTCAGCAATTTCGGTAGGTGCGCGATCGTTTTTTCGAGCAGCCCCGACAAAGCATCGTGGGTGGGCGCACGCGGTCCCTGTAGAATCCGCACGCTCGGCCATTCCGAATCGGACTTTTCGCGACCTTGCCGTGGCCGAGCTCGATCGCAAACGCGTTCGACGCAGAAGCAACTTTTTCAATTTCCCGGGACTGGTCCGAGTTGACTCCATCCGCAGTGTCGTCTGATACGTACCAACCGCCCCACCCGCATTTGAACGCCGCAAGCCGCGCGCCATGATCTGCGGCCTCGATTTCGGCACGTCCAACTGTTCCATCGGCGCGTGGGAGGCCAGCGGCCCGGTGCTGGTGCCCATCACCGCCGACGGCCCTTACATGCCGTCGGTGGTGTACGTGAAGCGGCGCATCATGGCCTACGAGTCAGGAGCCGCGGCCGAGCGCGACTATTCCAGCCAGACGCTGGCCGACGCCATTCACGACACGAGCCAACTGATCTTCGGTGAGGACGCCATACGCGAGAACAACCTCGCGCCGGGCGAAGGCTTCTACTTCAAGTCGCCCAAGCTGTTTCTGGCCAGCGACCTGCAGCCGCGCTACATCGAGGTGTTCACAAAAGTCATCACCGCCATGATCGCGAAGGTGCGCGAATGCGCCGAAGCGAAAATGAAGCAGAAGTACACCACCGTGGCCATCGGCCACCCAGTGGTGTACAGCTCGGTCACCGGCGCGGCCGGCAATCGCCGCGCGCTGGACATCATGGAGAAATCCGCCCAAGACGCCGGCTTCAAGGACATCACCTTCCTCCCCGAGCCGTTCGCCGCGGCGCTGAACTATGAAATGGGCACGACCCGAGAGGAAGTCATCCTCGTGGTGGATGTGGGCGGCGGCACCACCGACTGCGCCGTAGTGCGTGTAGGGCCGGGGCGTGCCTTCGGCGGCGCCCGCGACAAAGACGTGTTGTCGTATGCCGGGAATCGAATCGGTGGCGTGGACCTGGATTTTCATCTCGCGTGGCAGAGCCTGATGCCGCACTTCGGTAAAGGCACCCTGACCAAGGACGGCTTGCCGGTGCCGCACCCACTGCTGATCAACGCCATTTCAGTGAACGACTTTCCGGCGCAGGAGCGTTTTCGAAAATCCGGTGCGGAACTGCGGGAACTGGTGAGGCTCGCCAAAGCCCCGGAGAAGGTGGCGCGACTGGTCACGCTGTGGGAGCAGACGCTGCAGTTCCGTCTGGTGAGGAGCGCCGAGCTCGCCAAGGTGAATCTGTCATCAACCGAGCGCGTGGACCTGTCGCTCGACTACGTGGATCCGGCACTGATCTTCCCGCTCACCCGCGACGAACTCATGGACGCCATCGACGGCGACCTGAATCGCATCGGCGCGCTAGCGCGCGAGGCGGTGCAACTCGCCGGCGCCAAGATCGATCAAATTTTTCTCACCGGCGGGACGTCGCGATCACCTGCCGTGGTGCAGGCCATTCGCGACGCCATCAACCTTGACGCGCCGGTGTTGCGCGGCGACGACTTCGGTTCGGTAACGGTGGGACTGACGCAGTACGCAAAAGGCTTTTTCCAAATGGCATAGCGGGCAGCTCCCGGTTCCAGCACTCACGTGCGCCGAGCGCCCGGCTCCACTCCTGCCATCTTCGCCACCAGGAACTCGACAAACAAGCGCACCTTGGCCGGCAGCAGCCGGGTCGAGGTCATGGCATGCACCTCGATGTCTGGCGGTGACCAGCCCGGCAGCACGCGTACCAGCCGCTGCTCGGCGCAGTCCGCCTGCACCATCTGGTCAGCAATCATCATGATGCCCCCGCCCGCGACGGCCATGCTGCGCAACAGCCCGACGTTGTTGGCAACGAAGCGCCCCTTGGCCGCCACCGTCTGTGCGCGGCCCTTCGCCCCGCCAAGGAGCCACGGCGCGTCGCGCATGCGCAGGCACTCATGCTTGAGCAGATCCTGCGGTTGCCGGGGCAGGCCGCGACGCGACAGATAGGCCGGCGACGCATACAAGCCGGCCGACAACCGGGCAAGCCGTCTGGAGATGACGTTCGGATCCCGGGGGGCGCCCATGCGGATGGCGATGTCCACCGCATCGGTCACCATGCTCACCTGCGTGGGTGTGAGGTCGAGATCAAAGCAGATGTCCGGATAGAGGCTGGCGAACTCCGCCAGCAGCGGGCTGAGATACATGACGCTGAAGTCGACCGGCAGCGAGGCGCGGATCACGCCGCTGGGGTTCGCCTGCAGGTTGGCGAGTTCCAGGCGCGCCAGTTCGGCCTCCTGCACGATGCGCTTGCAGTTCTCGAAGTAATTGCGCCCGCCTTCGGTGAGTTCCACGCGGCGCGTGGTGCGCGTCAGGAGCTTCAGGCCAACATCGCGCTCGAGTTCGGCGATACGCCGCGACACCGTTGATACGGGCAGGCCCAGCACGTCGGACGCGCGCCGGAAACTGCTGGCGCGGGCGACTTCGACGAAAAGCTGCATGTTCCGCAGGACTTCCATCTGGGTATTATTGCATTAATGGATCAATGATTTCCATTTTTCCATCTTTACCCCGTTCAGGTCTGCCCGCAGAATGCGCGCTTCATCCACCGAAGGAAGCGCACATGAACTCGACCAACAAACAGCCGACTATCGGCCTCCCGGCACGCATCGGCGCCCTGCTGTTCGTGCTGTGGGGCATCCTGCACATCTGGGTGGGCTTTGAGGGAAT
>CANJRC010000158.1 GCA_947476535.1 Betaproteobacteria bacterium | reverse complement strand
GCCATCAAGGCCGCTCCCGTTCTATCGGCCACCGCGTGCATGCGCAAGGCGCTATGGGCCGGGTACAGGAATCCTTCCACCAGGACGATGGGCAGGCCGTGGCGATCGGCGAGCCATTCGATGGCGGGTCCTGACGTCCGGCAGACCGCCGTCACCATGTCTGGGTCGGACTCATGGTGGTTCTTGGCCTGGATGTCTGCCACCATCATTTCTCCGCTCACCAGGATCCCAAGCATTTGCGTCGTGCCGATGCCAAACATGAAGGTGCTGAATGCACCACCTGTCTGGGCGTGGCTGTCTCAGCCAACCACGAACAGGCCCGGCTTCAAGCAGACTCGCTCGGCAAGAGCCACATGTCAGATTCCCAGATAGGCGCGCTTGAGTTGAGGATTGGCGAGCAATTCAGCAGGAGTTCCCTCGAAATTCAGCACGCCGTTCTCGATCACATAGGCGCGCCGGGCGATCTCCAGTGACTGCCCCACGTTCTGCTCGACCAGAAGAATGGACAGCCCGTCCTCGTTGAGGCGCTTGATCAGGGCGAACATTTCCTCGACCAGCAACGGCGAGAGGCCAAGGGAAGGTTCGTCGAGTATGAGCAGCCTTGGCTCGCCCATCAGGCCGCGCCCGATGGCAAGCATCTGCTGCTCGCCGCCGGAGAGGGTGCCAGCGCGTTGCTCGGCCCGCTCCCGCAGACGCGGAAACAGGGCGAAGATCTTTTCCAGGTTCTGTTCTCTCCGTTCCCGCCCGCGTCGATAACTGCCCAACCGAAGATTTTCCAGAACGCTCAGGTTGGGAAATACGCGCCGCCCCTCGGGCACCTGAATCAGCCCCGCTGCGACGATGTCGGTATGTCGCGCTCGCGTGATGTCGCGACCCTCGAATCGTATTTCTCCCCCGAATGCGGGGAACAATCCGCACACGGTGTTGTTGAGCGTCGACTTGCCCGCTCCGTTCGAGCCAAGCACTGCGACGATTTCTCCATCGTCCACGTGCATCGTGATGCCGCGCAGAACCTCTATCGGTTTGTAGCCGCCACGCAAGGAACTGATTTCAAGCAGCACCGGCCGCCTCCATTGCCTTGCGCAGGCGCTCGGCGGTTCCGTGGCCGAGATAGGCTTCAATGACCAGCGGATTGCTGGCGATATCGACCGGTGCCCCCTCGGCGATCAGGGATCCATTGTTGAGCACTCGGGCATGTTCGGACAGACTCATCACCGCTTGCATGACGTGCTCGATCATCAGCACCGTCACGCCAGCGTCGCGGATGCCGCGGATGACCGGCAGCATTTCATTGATCTCCTGCGGGTTCAGGCCGGCAAGCACCTCGTCCAGCAGCAGGAGCCTGGGCTCGGTCGCAATGGCGCGGGCGAGTTCCAGTCGCTTGCGGCCAGCTATCGTCAGGTCGATGGCCGGCTTGTGCAGTTGTTCCTCCAGGCCCACTTGCCGCGCAACCTCTTCAGCCTTCGCCAGCGCGGCCTTGCGGCTCGCGATGCCAAGATGCGCCCCCACCGCGATATTCTCGCGCACCGTTTGCGCCGCGAAGGGCTGGACGAGTTGAAAAGTGCGCGTCATGCCGAGGCGGCAGATCCGGTGCGGAGGCATGCCGGTAATGTCCTTGCCTTTAAACAAGACCGACCCGCCGTCCGGCTTGATAAATCCGGAAAGGATCGCGAACAATGTCGTTTTTCCGGCGCCATTCGGGCCGATGAGCGCGCTGATGGAACCCTCGCGGACCGAAAGGGAAACGTCCTGGACAGCCTTCAATCCGCCGAAACTGCGTGAAATGTTGCGCACCTGGAGGATCAACGTTTCCACCTTGTCGCCAGTCCCACGATGCCTCGGGGCATGAAGTTCACCATCAACACCAGCACGACGCCATAGACAATCAGGTTGATCCCGGGTGCGTCGCCCATCAGGTTGCGAGTCAGCTCCCCCAGCAATTGCAGCGCGGCTGCGCCGACCAATGGCCCCCACACCGAGCCGATTCCGCCGACTATGGCGGCCATCAAGGCCTGTACCGATACCGATGCGCCGAACGCCAGGTGAGGATCGATGTAGTGCAGGTACTGCACGTAGAACGCCCCGCCACAGGCCATGAGCATGCCGGCCATGACGATCGCCAGCATCTTCACCCGGAACACATCCACGCCCAGAGCCGAGGCGGACTCTTCGTTGTCACGCACTGCCTGGAGCCATGCGCCGAACCGTGAATGCCGTATCCACCAGGCGACCAGCTGCGCGGCAATCAGAAATGACAGGATGAGGTACAGGAACCCGGTCTTTCCGAACTGCATGTTCAATGCCGACTCTTTAAGCGGAACCATCAGTCCCACGCCCGCACCCGTGAACTGGAAGGTGTTGGCAAGGACCCGGAAAACCTCGGCAAAAGCCAGCGTAACGAGCGCAAAGTAGGAGCCGCGCAGTCCGTAGCGAAATGACAGCGCGCCAATGAATCCGCCGACTGCCCCACCGAGGACCATCGCTGCGGGCAGCGCGACCCAGGCATTCCAGCCAAAGTTGACCTGAAGCACGGCCATGGCATAGGCGCCGGTTCCGAAAAACACGGCGTGCCCGAACGAGAAAAGTCCGCCAAAGCCGCCGAGGATGTTCCAGGCCTGACCCAGCAGCGCCGCATACAGGGTCATGATGATGGCGTTCAGCAGGTAACCCGAGTCGACCATCGCCGGGACCAGGGCGATGAGCAGCGCAAACACCCCTATCGCCGCCAGGCTACGCATCGACGCTCTCCATTCCTGGAGCACGACCGCTGCGGGATGCGTGACTTGCCATGTTCAGGCCTTCGCGCCGAACAGGCCCTGAGGCCGAAACAGAAGAACCGCGATGAAGATCAGGAATATGCCGATCTGGCCAAGCGACTCTCCGAGCCACAGTCCGCCGACGGATTCGACGATGCCGATGATGAATCCGCCCAGGAGCGCGCCGGAGAAGCTTCCCATGCCACCGAGTACCACCACGGTAAAGGCGATCAGCACGAAGCCATTGCCGACCGTCGGATTGACGTAATACGCGGGAAGCAGAAAACAGGCTGCTGCCCCGAGACAGGCCAGGCCGATCCCGAAACTCATGGCAAACACGTGATCGACGTCGATGCCCACCAGCTTGGCCCCCTGGCGCTCCTTGGCGCAGGCCCGTATCGCGCGGCCAAGGTCCGTGCCGTACACAATCAACAACAGCACGGCGGCGGTCACCAGGGCGCCGCCAAAGGCCACTACTTTGGGCAACGAGATCATGGCGCCGGCGATGTCCAGCGTCGACAGGGTGTAGGGCGTATCGATGGTGCGTGTATCCGAGCGAAAGAGGAACAGCGCCAGGTTCTCCAGGACAATGGAGATGCCCAGTGTCACGAGCAGGATATTTTCGTCCTTGCCATGGCTCGCCCGGCCTATGACGCCGCGCTGCAGCGCGTAGCCGGCCGCAAACATGACGGGGATCACCACCGGCAGCGCCAGGTACGGGTCGATGCCGGCGCTGTCCTTCAGGTAGTACACCCCGTACAGCGCCATCATCAGCGCGGCTCCATGAGCAAAATTGATGATATGGAGCACGCCATAAATGAGCGTCAATCCCAGAGCGATGAGTGCGTACACGGCACCCATCGTCAGGCCATTCAGCAGTGCTGGAAAGAGGATTGACAGCTCAAGCATCGGTTCGGGTCGAGGATTTTTCGATGAGTGGGCAGAAAGCGGAGGGCCCGTTCCTCAGGAACGGATCATCGGGCCGCAATCGATGCGCCGACTCAAGGCCTTTTCCCTGCCTCCACTCACCGGGTATCACTGCGTTGCGCCTAGGCCTTCCAGGGGAACACCGGTTCCACTTCGGCAAGCGTGTTCGGCAGGACGACCCTGATGTCCCCCTTCTGCACCTGCAGGACCGCGGGCATCGCGCCGATGTTCTGGCCATTGACGAACTTGGTCGGCCCATAGGGCATGAAATGCTTGTCCCAGGTCGAATTGGCCAGCGCATCGGTGATGGCCGCCCGATCGCGCGATTTGGCGCGCTCGATGGCGTCGGCCAGCAGGTACACGCACTGGTAGTTCAGGAAGACTTCGTACGTGAAGAACTGGTCCTTCATCGCCTCGACTTTCTTGCGCAGTGCGATGGCGCGCTTGTCCTTGGCGTTATACCAGTGGTTGCAGTCCATGATTCCGTTGGCCACGTCGGGGAACTGTTTGACGAACTTGAATGACGACGCGCCGCCGCCAAGCACCGAGTAAATCGCCTTGGGCGAAAAACCCTGCTGACGCATGGTGCGCACCAACAGTACGTACTCGTCGTAATAGTTCGCCGGGATCACGATATCCGGATTGATCGCCTTGAGTCGAAGCACGATGTTGCTGAAGTCGCGCGTAGGGTTGGCGTGCTTGATGACCTCTTTGACTTCGTAGCCCATCCCGGGCAGGTCCCGTGCGAGCAGATTGGCGGTGCCGGTCCCGAACAGGGACTCTTCGTGAACGATCACCACGGTCTTTGCAGGCTTGCCCGCTACCGTATTCAGGATGTGGAGGTACTTGATGCCTTCCCGGCTCACGATGCTGTAGCCCGGCGCGAAGCGGAAAGTATTCTTCAGCCCGCGCTCCACGATCTGGTCGGCAACGCCGACGTCAACGACGTACGGAATGTTGTATTTGGCTGCGGCCTGCGTGGTGGCAAGGCAGATCGCGCTCGCGTACCCGCCCAGGATGGCCGACACGCCGGCCTCATTCATCTTCTCGACCTCGGCGACGCCGATCTGCGGCTGCGACTGTGCATCGCTCCACACGGCGTCGATCTTGGCCCCGCCCAGCGATTTGATGCCGCCGGCTTCGTTGATCTCGCTGACGGCGATCTGCGCGCCGAGCCGGGATAGCTGCCCGGAGTAGGACAACGCGCCGGTCACCGGATGGACGATGCCGATCTTGATCGGTCCAGACTGCGCACTGACGATCGACGGGAATCCCAACGTGCCCAGCGCTGTCGATGCGGCGGCAGCGGCTGTCATGGAGGTGGATTGCTTGAGGAACTTGCGGCGGCTGCGATTGGCGCTCATGGCGTTTCCTTTTCGGTTGATCAACGTTTGGACGGCGGACTTGCCGTGGGTGGCGCTTCCTGGCTGACCCAGATTCGGGCGCCATCTCCCACGCGAGACAAATGCATCTGATATTCATATCGATCCGGGCGGTAAAGCCCGCGCAGCAGTTGTACCGGCTTTCCATCGGGCCCGTGGACCGTGCGCTTGACGGCGAGTAACGGCGCTCCGATGTCGACCTTCAGCAGCGGCGCCACAAAGTGGTCCGCCAATTGCGCCGATAGCGTCTGGTTGGCGCTGCTGATGCGGATGCCCGCCTCTTCCAGCAATACAAGCATCGGCTTGGACAGCAGATTTCGCCGCGTCAGGTTTGTGCTCAGGTGGCCCGGGACAAACGTGGTGAGGCAGGAAAGTGGTTCGTCCTTGAGGCTGCGGACCCTGATGCCCTTCTGGATCATCGTTCCCTTGGCGAGTTCCAGCAATTCGGCCGCCTCGTCAGGCGCCGGGATCTTTTCTAGTGAAACAATCCTGACCGAAGTCTTCAGGCTGTTATCGACGATGTTTTCCAGCACACCGCGCGCGGCGACCCGCTCCTGAGAGGCGCCATTTTCGGAGCCTCGCGAAAATGTCCCTCGGCCGCGATAGCGCGCGATCAGGTTTTCTTCCGCCAGACGGTCCAGGGCGGTACGCACCGTCACTCTGGACACGCCGAAATCCCGTGCCAGTTCGAGTTCACCCGGCAAGGGTGTCGAGGGCGGGTAGCGCCCTTCAGCAAGCTGCTCGCGCAGTACCAGGTAAATTCTATGGTATTGCGGCAATGGCATGGCCATCTGATCGATTGATTTTCGCAAGTCCCGGAGCATCTAGCGCTGCCCAATCCTGGAGAAAAAACCTGAGGCTTTGTTTGACGAATGTCCTATTGTATTGCCAATGATACATGGCTGAACGGCCGGTGTTCATCATCATGGCAATATTGGGCCTTGGTTTCTTTTCGAGGACAGACTCCCTGCATGACAGCAATCCAATTTCACTTACCGGCGGGTTTCAGCTGACAACAACATGAATCAAACCAAACGAATGAGGATCGGCATCGACCTCGGCGGCACCAAGACCGAGATCATCGTTCTGGCGGCGGACGGGCGTGAATGCCTGCGCGCACGCCGTCCGACGCCACGCAGCGGCGATGAAGCGGCAGACTACGCGGACACGCTGCAGCTGCTGGTCGACATGGTGGCGGACGCCGAGCGCCAACTCGGTCTGCTGGAAGCAAACCGCGCCACGGTGGGCATCGGCACGCCCGGCGCGGTGTCGCCGGCCACCGGCCATATCAAGAATTCCAATTCGCTATGCCTCATCGGCCGGCCG
>CANJRC010000157.1 GCA_947476535.1 Betaproteobacteria bacterium | reverse complement strand
ACCGGCATCGCCATCGGCTGCGCCGGACTGCAGGCGCTGGTCAGCCGAATAGGCGATGGCGACCTCTTCGGCAAACCGCTGCTGATCACGGAAATCGCCGTCGCCGACGAACTCGCGGCCGCCGCCTCGTTCCTCATGGGCCAGGCCGATGAAGGACGGCCGGTGGTGCTGATCCGTGGCGCGCGCTGGGTTGCGTCGGACACCGGCACCGCGCCGCTGATCCGGCGGCGCGAGCACGATCTGTTCGCCTGAGCCACAAATGAAGCCCCTCCCCTTCTCAGGAAAGACCTGCCTCGCGCTATCCGGCGGCGTCGGCGGCGCGAAGCTCGCCTCGGGACTCGCGGCCATCCTGCCGCCGGAGGAACTGGCCATTGCCTGCAACACCGGGGACGATTTCGAGCATCTCGGCCTGTTGATCTGCCCCGACCTCGACACCGTCATGTACACGCTGAGCGGCCGCAGCAACGCGGCGCAAGGCTGGGGCCTCGCCGACGAATCCTGGCGCGTCATCGGCGCATTGGGGGAACTCGGCGGCGACACCTGGTTTCGCCTCGGCGACCTGGACATCGCGACCCATCTCTACCGCCAGAATCGCCGCCGCGAAGGCGCAACCCTCACTGCCATCACGGGCGAGCTGTGCGCAGCCTACGGCGTGCGGCACCCGGTGTGGCCAATGTCGGACCAGGCGGTGCGCACCAAAGTCATCGTTCCCGAGGGCCCGCTCAAAGGCGAGCTCGCATTCCAGCACTACTTCGTTCGCGAACACTGCGAGCCGCCGGTGAGCGGCTTTCGTTTCGAAGGCATCGAGTCGGCCGCACCGCAACCCCGCATGATGGAACTGCTCGCGGGCGGTCGGCTTGGCGCTGTAATCATCTGCCCCTCCAATCCCTTCGTTAGTGTCGATCCGATCATCCGGCTTTGCGGCCTGCGCGAACAGCTGAAAGCAGCACAGGTTCCCGTGATCGCCGTATCGCCCATCGTCGGCGGGCGCGCCATCAAGGGGCCGGCCGCGAAGATGATGGCCGAGCTCGGCATGCCGGTCAGCGCAAGGGCGGTGGCCGCCTACTACGGCGACCTGCTCGACGGATTCGTGATCGACCACGCCGACGCGGCGGATGCACCGGCGATCGCGTCGCTGGGCGCCAAGGTACGCGTCACCCACACCGTCATGTCGGGCATGCCAGCGCGCATCGCGCTCGCACGCGATGTGCTGCAGTTCGCGGCGGAGCTGGCCGGCTGATGCACGTCCTGGTGCCGGTCAAGACGCCGACGCAGGCCAAGCAGCGCCTGGCCACGATCCTCAGCCTCGAGCAGCGCCGCGAACTCGCGAGCGCCATGGCGCTCGACCTGCTGGGATTACTGACCCGCCACCCGGGCATCGGCCAGGTAGTCGTCTGCGGCAATGACGTATCGACCGGGGAGCTCGCGAGCGCCGCGGGCGTTCGCTACCTTGCCGAGTCCACCCTTGGCGCGAGCGGACTGAGCCCTGTGGTCAATGCCGCTGCAGCACGCTTTCGATCTGAAGGCGAAACAGACATCCTAGTCATCCACGGCGATGTGCCCCTGCTCTCGCATGAAGAGCTCGAGCGTTTCCTCGATGCGCATCGTTCGGCGGGGCCGCATGCCGTGACGCTTGCACCCGATCGCTGGCGGGGCGGCACCAATCTGCTCGCCTGGCGACCCATCGACCAGTTCACGGCTCAGTACGGGGAAGGCAGCTTCAACCGGCACGTCGAGAGCGCGACCCGGTCGGGCGCGAAAGTGTCCGTGTGCGAACTGAAGGGTGCCGGCATCGACGTCGACGAACCAGCGGACTTGCGCGCAATCCTCGACACAACGCCGACTGAGCTCGCGCCGAACACGCGCGAGTTCCTGAGGCAATCCGATCTGGCGAGATTGCTGGCCGAGTAGCCTGGCGTTGACCGCTGTTGCGGGCCAGCAGGATTTTCCCCGAATGCTGACCGGCGCGTGCGCGAACTACAGTTCGAGCACCAGCCTCGCGGACTTCGAGCCCGAGCAGCAGATCATCATCTTCTTGTTGGCGGCCTGGTCCTGCTTGGTGAGGAACACGTCCTTGTGATCGGGAATTCCCTCCAGCACGTTGGTCACGCATTCGCCGCAGGTACCCTCCATGCAGGAGTACGGCGTGTCGATGCCCAGATCGAGGATGGTGTCGAGAATCGTCTTTCCGGCGGGAATGAAAGCTTCCTTTTCCGACTTCGACAGCACGACGGTAAATCCACCGCTCGCGGCCGGTGCTTCCTTGGCGGTGAAATACTCCACGTGAATCTCCTCTGGGGGTCGGGACGCGGTTGCGGCCTCGAATGCTGCAATCATCGGCAACGGACCGCAGCAGTACATGTGCGTGCCCGGTGCCTGGGCGGCGATAACAGGCACAAGGTCAAGGACCTTGCCGCCCGGCTCGTGATCGAAATTGAAGTTCACCTTGCCCGGGCCGCCGGTGCCCGCCTCCTGCATCACCGGCATCAGCGCCGCATGCTCGCGCGTGCGAACGCAGTAGTAAAGCTCCCACGGCCGCCCCAGATCCTGCAGGCGTTGGATCATGCACCACAGGGGCGTGATACCGATGCCTCCCGCGATGAAAAGCGACTTCGGAGCGCCTTCCGCCAACGGAAAATTGTTTTTGGGCTGGCTGATGCGCACGACCTCACCTGCTTTGAGCTTCTCGTGCATGTAGACCGAGCCGCCGCGACTCTTGGCGTCCTTGACAACTGCGATCAGATAGCGATTGCGCTCGTTCTGGGAGTTGAACAACGAATAGCTGCGGACCATCCCGTCCGGCAATTGCACGTCAACGTGTGCGCCTGCGGTAAATGCCGGCAGCTGGGCGCCCGCCTGCGTCGGCACCAGTTCAAAGCTGAGGATTCCGAGCGCCTCACTCGTTACGGCGTTGATGCGAACCTCAATGGTATTGCTCATGTCCACGGCGATGACTCCTACCCTTCAATTTCTAAATTGGCGCCACAGCTTATGCGATGCGCGTGACTGCCTGCTCCTGCCCCACATACCCCGGCCGGCACTAACCGCGCGACCGGTAAATCATGACGATGAATGCGATGAAAAAAATGACGAACCACGCCAGCGACCATTCCGGAATGGACAGCCCCAGGAAAGACCAGGCCTTGGGCAGGCAGCTCCCGTCATATTGCAGCAGCGGCGGCACCATCTTCCCAAGCTTCGACGCATCGAGCCAGCGCTCAAGCCAGCTGCCGATGCATTGTGCCGCGCGTTTTGGATCTGCCTGAATGTAAAGGTGATAGCCGGCTGAGGCCATGCCACCCATCGCAGCCAGCGCCCCCAGGACAGAATAGGCAATCGTCCCGCCATTGCCCGGGCGGTGCAGTGCGGCCACCAGCATGATGAACCCGATGCCAATGAAGTGGATGCGCTGGACGATGCACCATGGGCACGGATCGAGGTTGTCCACGTGCTGCAGGTACAGGGCGAACGCGAGCAGCCCGAGGCAGAGCAGTAAAATGACGGTGAAGGTCTTCGGCGAGACGCTGGGGGCTGATTGACTTGCCACTGATTTGCCTGGGAAGTGACCGGTTTAGGGTGAAGGTGCTCGATCGCCTCGCCGGAGTTGGAACACGCTCACTTGTCACCCATGTGCCGCTTGCGTGCCCGCGATCGACGTAGATTCCCGACATCCATCCTTGATGGGAGCTGCACGTGCGGAACAGGTGCTGCGCCGAGGTATAATTGTGCCTTTTCCGGGCCAAGAATGGAAGCTGAACGCATCAACACCATCGCAAATTTGCTTGACGACCTGAACGCCAGGACCGCCGAGCTGCGGAGGTATCTTTGACTTCGAGCGCAAGCAGCGCCGCCTGATCGAAGTCTCCACTCAACTGGAAGACCCCAACGTCTGGGCCAACGCGCAGCGCGCGCAGGAACTGGGCCGGGAAAAGAAGATGTTGGAGGTTGTCGTCGGCTCCCTGACCGAGGCCGGGCAGCAATTGCGCGACCTGGGAGAGCTCCTGGCCATGGCGCGCGATGAAAATGACGACGCCACGCTCATCGCCGTGGAAACCGACCTTGCGGCGGTCGAGAAGATTGCGGCCGACCTGGAATTCCAGCGCATGTTCTCCAATGCGCAGGATCCCAACAACTGCTTTCTGGATATCCAATCAGGCTCGGGCGGCACCGAGGCCCAGGACTGGACGCAGATGCTCACGCGCATGTACATCCGTTACTGCGAGCGAAAGAAGTTCGCGGTCGAGGTGCTCGAGGAGTCGCCTGGCGAAGTTGCCGGCCTGAAAAGCGCGACGTTGAAGATCTCCGGCCCCTACGCCTTCGGACACCTGCGCACCGAAACCGGCGTGCACCGCCTGGTGCGCAAGTCGCCGTTCGACTCCAACGCGCGCCGTCACACGTCGTTTGCCAGCGTGTCGGCGTATCCGGAAGTCGATGAGAGCATCGAGATCTCGATCAACCCCGCGGACCTGCGCATCGACGTGTTCCGTGCATCGGGCGCAGGCGGACAGCACGTCAACAAGACCGAGTCCGCGGTTCGCATCACCCATCTGCCCACCAACATCGTGGTGCAGTGCCAGAACGACCGCTCGCAGCACCGCAATCGGGCCGAAGCGATGGCGATGCTCAAATCAAAGCTGTACGAGCACGAACTACGCAAGCAAAACGAGGCCAAGCAGGCGCTCGAGGACAGCAAGACCGACATCGGCTGGGGACACCAGATTCGCTCCTATGTCCTCGACCAGTCGCGCATCAAGGACCTGCGAACCAACGTGGAGGTCGGCAACACGCAAGGGGTGCTCGATGGCGACCTCGACCCATTCATCAGTGCCAGCCTCAAGCAAGGCGTGTAGGCATAGCCGTCCAGCACCCACACCAACGCAGGTCCAGGAACCCAGCCGGAGACAGCATGTCAGCAGACAACAAGAACGAAACCCAGGCAGCAGCCGAGCCCATCGACACCGACCGCCTGATCGCCGAGCGACGTGCCAAGCTCACGGAAATGCGCAGCAGCGCCAATCCCTTCCCCAATGACTTCGAGCGGCGCAATGTCAGCGCCGACGTCCACGCGACGCATAGCGGAAAGACCAAGGAGGAACTCGAAGCCTCGCCGGTCTCGGTACAGCTTGCGGGACGCATGCTGCTCAAGCGCGTCATGGGCAAGGCGAGCTTTGCCACGCTACAAGACATGGGCGGTCGCATTCAGATCTATGTCACCAACGACGGTACCGGGGTTGACGTGCACCAGGCTTTCAAGCACTGGGACATCGGCGACATTCTCGGCGTCGAAGGCACGCTGTTTCGCACGCGCACGGGCGAGCTCACCATCCAGGCGCGCTCGCTCAGGCTATTGGCCAAGGCGCTGCGCCCGCTGCCGGAGAAGTTCCACGGCCTCACCGACCAGGACACCCGCTACCGCCAGCGCTACGTGGACCTGATCACCAACGAGGAAACGCGCCTGGTGTTCAGGCGCCGCAGCCAGATCGTCCAGGAAATCCGCGCCTTCATGGTGGACAAGGGCTACCTCGAGGTGGAAACCCCGATGATGCAGCCGATCCCGGGCGGCGCCAGCGCCAAGCCCTTCGAGACACACCACAACGCGCTCGACATGAAGCTGTACCTGCGCATCGCGCCCGAGTTGTACCTGAAGCGACTGGTGGTCGGCGGCTTCGAGAAAGTGTTCGAGATCAACCGCAATTTCCGCAACGAGGGCATCTCCACCCGCCACAACCCCGAATTCACCATGATCGAGTTCTACGAGGCGTACCGGGACCATCGCTACCTCATGAGTTTCACCGAGGAGATGCTGCGCACGGTCGCCCAGAAAGTGCTCGGCACCACGCAAGTCCCGTATGGCGATCATGTCATCGATCTTGACCAGCCCTTCGCGCGCCTGACGCCGAACCAGGCCATCTGCAGGTTCAATCCCGAGTACAGCGAGGAGAAGCTGGCCGACCGGGACTTCGTGGTTTCGTCACTCAAGCGCTTCGGCGTAGACGCCCCGAAGACGGCCGGCCTCGGCGCACTGCAGCTGATGCTGTTCGAGGAGACCACGGAGCAGAAGCTGATCCAGCCGACTTTCATCGTCGACTATCCGGCGGAGGTGTCGCCGCTGGCGCGCAGGAACGACGCGAATCCGGAAATCACCGATCGCTTCGAGCTCTACATTACCGGGCGCGAAATGGCCAACGGCTTTTCCGAGCTCAACGACCCCGAGGACCAGGCCGCGCGCTTCGAGGCGCAGGCCAGTGCCAAGGACGCCGGCGATGAGGAAGCCATGTTCTTCGACGCCGACTACATCCGTGCACTGGAACACGGCATGCCACCCACGGCCGGCGAAGGCATCGGCATCGACCGGCTGGTGATGCTGCTCACAAACAGCCACAGCATCCGCGACGTGCTGCTGTTTCCGCATCTGCGACCGGAAGCAGGCTAGACCGAAGTTCCTCCCATCTCCGAGCGAGTTTGTCTTTGCAAGACAAGCGTTTGGCATGAATTGGGGGTTCAGGTCTCTGTCTACAATCGGATGTTCTCGATCAGTTTGAGCGCGCGCTGTTGTTT
>CANJRC010000156.1 GCA_947476535.1 Betaproteobacteria bacterium | reverse complement strand
TTGCCTGCGGATGGGACTGGAGCGCAAAGCCGTGTTGCGCGCCGCGCCGGCGCACACGGCCCATTACGAGCGGCGGCGGCCGGAAGAGACGATCCTGCATCACCTGGTGCGCGAACATCTCGAGACGTTCCTCGCCCAGGTCGAAGCCAGGACCGGCACGGGCCTGCCGGCAATTTCAGGGTCAGAGTAAGTATTCTTGTTCTGCTTACATCCCGCTCCTCTGATACTTACCCAATTTGTTCTGACCCAATTTGTTTTTGTCGCCGTGCGCCGGGTCAATGAACTTGACGAGGCATTCGCCCAGTTATTCCTTTGACGGAATATTCCCTGCGGGCTATACTTTGGTCCGTGATCTGGAACGTCGAATTCACCGACGAGTTCGGTAAATGGTGGGGTGAACTGACCGCGACGGAGCAGGAGTCGGTCGCGGCCTCTGTGCGTTTGCTGGAGGAGCGTGGCCCTAACCTGGGGTTTCCCCACAGCAGCGGGATCAAGGGCTCGAAGCACGGCCATACACGTGAATTGAGAATTCAGCACGATGGGCGCCCGCTGCGAACGCTGTACGCTTTCGACCCACGGCGATCTGCGATATTACTCATCGGCGGAGACAAGACGGGTGATGAACGTTGGTACGAGGGCAATGTACGCGTTGCCGATCGGTTATATGACGAACATTTGAAGCAATTGCGAAAGGAAGGGCAGATTGATGGCTAAAGAATTCGCCGAATTACGGGCACGCATGGCACCTGCATCCAGAACTCGGTCTGAAGCAAAGGCGCGGAAGATGCTGGACGAAATGCCGCTCAATGAGCTGCGGCAGGCACGCGGCTTGTCGCAGAAAGTGCTGGCTGACGTCCTGCACGTTCAGCAGCCGTCCATCGCAAAGCTGGAAAAGCGTACTGACATGTACATTTCCACCTTGCGCAGCCACATTGAAGCGATGGGCGGGGAACTTGAGGTTATTGCGCGTTTCCCGGACGGGTCAGTGAAAATCAGTAATTTTTCGGAACTCGGGAGCGATCAGCCGGTTTGAGTTCTGGCCTTCCCGGCTTCGCATTGATTTCAACTTAAGGAGAGTCTCATAACCATGCACCGCCGCAACTTCGTTTCTTTCCTGGCCGCCGCAGTGCTCTCGTTGCCGGCAGCGTTTGCGTTCGCCGCGCCGCAGTCCTGGGATGACAAAGTGTTCCAGACCGCGCAGGCCGCAGGCAAATCGGTCCTGGTCGACGTCTACGCCAGTTGGTGAAGCACCTGCCGTGCGCAGTCGGCGGTCGTCGACTCTCTCTCGAAGCAAACCCGGTATGGCGCGGTCACCCATTTCCGCGTCGATTTCGACACACAGAAGGATGTGATGAAGCGGTTTGGCGCGCATGATCGCAGCACGCTGATCATGTACCGCGGTGCCAAGGAAGTCGGACGCGTGCACGGCGTGACCGACAGCAAGGCGATCCAGGCGCTGCTCGACAAGGGGCTGTGATCTGACTTTGAAGCGGGCGTGAAACCTGAAACGTGAGTGCCATCCCGTTGCGCATCCTCATCGCGGCGCACCCCGAACTGCTCACGCCGCTGCTGCGCATCATCCACGGCGTCATCGCGGGCTATCTGCTCAAGCAGGCAGGCCTGAAACGTGCCTCTGCCGACACCGGCGCGGTCACCCTCATCCAGAGATTCGGCTCGGCCGCCAACCTGAACATCCATCTGCATTGCCTGGTGCTCGACGGCACCACGCACATCGTGATGACGCCGCTGGAGTTCATGCAGCGCCTGGCCGCGCTGGTGCCGCGCCCGCGCCTGCATCTGATCCGCTTCCACGGCGTGCTCGCGCCCAATGCCGGGCTGCGTGCGGCAGTCGTGCCGGGCCCGGCGCAGAGTGTCAGCATGCCCGGCAGACGAGCACGCGCACGGCACGCCGGCGCGCATGGGCTGGGCGCGTCCTCTCAAGCGCGTGTTCGAGTTCGACCTGGAACACTGCCCGCAGTGTGGCGGTGATTTCAAGATCATCGCCGCCATCGAGGAGCCTGCGCTGATCGTAAAGATCCTCACGCACCTGGGCTTGCCTGCGAGAGCCCCGCCGCGCTCCCCGGCGCTGCCTGCGCTCGCGCGAAGCGGGGGAATTGCGTCCAAGTGAGGCGATTCGGGTCGACTCAGGGGGCGAATGGTTATCGAGAGCGGGGAATTTTCACGAAACACCGTGCGATTGACCGCTTGTCGCCCCGGCGGCAATACAGTCGCGCATCGGGAAAAAGGGGGTTTGAATTTCCTATACACGGGGTGATCCGTTATCGTTGCAGCGGAGTCGAGGAAACCCACGGGGGCACACCCAACATGCACAACGAACACCCTGAAACCATCCCGAACGAAGAGGCCACGCAGTGGGAAATCACACAGGCCGAAGACGTGTTTTTTCCGTCTGTGCGTGTTCGCCTGGGCTGGGCCGACATTGAAGCCGCGGTGGAACGTGGTGCCATCGTGCCGAGCGAGGCGCATGCGTTGTGGGCTTCTTGGGCTTCGCCGGGGAGCGACCAGCGCTTGAGCGCTGCCGAGCTGGCGCCACCCGCAGCGCAGCGAGTGCCCTCGGGCGTGCCCCTTTCTCCGATAACGCCCATGCCACGCGTGGCTGCGGGCCCTAGCTTCTCGTTCACCAACACGCTCTATTACTTTGGCGGCATGCTGGCCATCGGCGCCATGACGCTGTTCATGACGCTGGGCTGGGAGCTGTTTGGTGCGTGGGGCGTGTTTGCCTTGGCCGTTGGCTACTTGGTGGGCGCGCTTCTGGTGGCGCGCAACCTCATGGCGCAGCGCCTGCGTGTACCAGCCGGTGTGCTGGCCACGCTGGCGGTGTGCCTGGTGCCGCTGGCGACTTGGGCGCTGCAGAGCGGGCTGGGCCTGTGGCCCGACGGCGCGCACGACAGCTACCGCGACTACCACCGCTACATCGACTGGCGCTGGCTCACGCTGGAGTTCGCCACGCTGGCCGCGGCCGCGGTCATGCTGTGGCGCTTCCGTTTGCCCTTCATGGTGATGCCGGTGGCCGTGACGCTCTGGTACCTCGACATGGACGTGGCGCACATGCTCATGCAAAAGGACGGCTTCGACTGGGAGTTCACGCGCGACGTGTCGCTGGTCTTCGGCTTGGTCACCTGTGCCATCGCGGTGTGGGTCGATCTGCGCACGATTGCCTCCACGCACCCGCTGAAGCGGCAAGACTTTGCGTTCTGGCTCTACCTCTTCGGCGCCATCATGTTCTGGTGTGGCCTGAGCCTGCGAGACAGCGACTCGGAGGTGAACAAGTTCATCTACGCGCTGATCAACATGGGCCTGGTGTTCCTGGGCGCAGCCATCGGCCGGCGCGTGTTCACCGTGCTCGGCGCCCTGGGTGTGGCGAGCTACCTGGGCTACCTGTCGTACCGCGTGTTTGCCGACAGCCTGCTGTTCCCGTTTGCGCTCACGCTGCTGGGGCTGGGTGTGGTGGCGCTGGGCATCTGGTGGCAGCGCCGCGAGGCCGCCATTCATGCGCGGCTGGCCAGCTGGCTGCCAGCGACCTTGAGACCGCTGGCGACTGCGGCGCATTCGCCTTGACGCGAGATCCGTTCGCCCTGAGCCTGTCGAAGCCTCTTCGTGCTCCCGTTCCAGATGCCAACCGGTGTCCCCCCGCCGGGGATCCTGGCGTTTCAGGTCTTGCTGCATCTGGCTTTCAAACTGCTCGCGCGCCTCGCGCACACGTTTGATCAGGTCGTCTTCGTTGTGCCGCGAACCGCGAGCCGCGGTGAGGAAGCCGACCGAGTAGCGGCGGAACTCGTCGGCCATCTGGCGCGCGTGAAAGTGGTCGAAGCCCAGCACCTCCAGCACCGCGCGCCCGCTCTTGAGCGAGCTCTCGAACCGGAAAACAGGGTCAGTGTCTGAGGTTTCCCCGCATTATGAACGAGCTGCGCAAGCAAGCCGTGCCTGTTGCGTCAGGGGTGAGAAGGTCAGGCAAGGTAGTACTCGTCGTAGGCAGGCTTGGCCATCGCGAATGATGCGTCGAGCCAGTGTCATGACGGAGATTTCCGGTCGGCTTCTTCGGCGCGTAGCGGCAAATTGCAGCTCCAGTTGCTGATTCTTGGCGGCTTCTCCAATGAGCCGTTGCACTATCGCCGCCAGGTGCAGGATCAACAGCAGCATCTCCAGGCGCAATTGGCCTCGCGAGCGCGAGGCCTCCAGCCCTTGGCCGTAGCGCAGATTCTTGGTATCGCGAAACGATTGCTCGATGCGCATGCGCTGGGCGTATAGCTTGACGATCGCCCGTGACTGAAGATGTGACAGCCCCGGGGAATGCACCAGTAGCCATGGTTCCTTGGCCGCACGCGAGGCATGAAGACTCGTTTTGGCCGTGCTCTTTCTGCCAAAGACGGTCAAGCGATGCCGGCCTTTTTCAGGCCGCTTGGCCAGTACAACCTGAACTTCCACCGGATTGCTGCGGGCATACTCGCCCGCGCCAAGCCGTCGCGCTTTGCGCCTCGCCGCACATCTCACGGGCGGGAATCCAATGCTCTGAACCCTCCAATCGCACGCGGCCGCGCCCCCGCACCCGCCCAACGAAGTCCCACCCCCGCGCACCAACCGCCTTGAACCACGGTGCCTGGAAGCCGGCATCCGGATGGCAACATCGAAGCCACCACATCCAGGAACTTCGCGTGCACCCTCGGATTGCCCAGCTTGCATCGTGGATGCACTTGTTCATAGAGCGTAACCGAGCGCCCTTGAACGACGACACTCGCACGCAAACACTGCCAAGCCTGGTCCTTACTCAAATCCGACCAGTCCACAACCAGCAATACCTGCGGCAAGCCTTCAAGCCAGTTGCGCGCCAGCCGCCCTGTACAGCTCGTCCCTCTGCGCATGTAGATCAACATTGCCCAACAGCCGGTCTACGCTCTTGATGCGATGCTTGAACCCGGTGGACCTCTGCAGTCCGAGCGCGATCCCGCAAAGACTGCCTATCGCGCTATTCAACAGCCCAAGGATCGCCCGAACCAGCGAGGATCGGCGCTTGCAGTGCAATTGCGCCAAGCACGGTTCCAGTACTCGCGATACGATCTGACTTGCATGCATGGCATGGCTCCACTTTCTGTCTCGACAACAAAAAGCGAAGCACCTTCATGTCATGCATGCACCGTTTTCCCAATCAAGTTAACAGCTTGCATTAACGTTTACAACCGCCAAATGCGGGGAAACCTCAGACCCAGTCCCATATCCGGTTGAACCGGTTCTTTGAGGCCAAGCCCTGAAGACCTAGCTGGAATATCGTAATACCCAAGGAGCCGATGCGAGTCGGCTCTTTGCATTTGGCTTGTTGGTTTCGTCGAAGCCAGTACCCGCGACGTCCCCGACGTCCCCCCAGTATTGAGTAGCACAACGGTTTAGAGTCCGACTCTGGGGAAGGAGATCGGACGTGAAGAAACGGTTTACGGAAGAGCAGATCATCGGGTTCCTGAGGGAAGCCGAGGCAGGCCTGGCGATCAAGGAACTGTGCCGCCGGCACGGGTTCTCGGAGGCGAGCTACTACCTTTGGCGGAACAAGTTCGGCGGGATGGACGTCTCGGACGCGAAGAAGCTCAAGGCACTGGAGGCGGAGAATGGACGGCTGAAGAAGCTGCTGGCCGAATCACTGCTCGAGAACGAGGTGACGCGTGAGGCACTTCGAAAAAAATGGTGACCGCACCAGCACGACGCGAGCTGGTGCGGTGGATGCAACTGCGTGGCTTGTCAGAGCGGCGTTGCTGCCGAATGCTTGGCATGAGTGCAAGCGCGCTGCGCTACGAGCCGCGCGCCGATCGCAATGTAGAGCTGCGAGAGAAGATCGTGGCGATCGCCCAGCGGCATCGGCGCTATGGCTCGGCGATGATTTACCTAAAGCTTCGCCAGGCAGGCGAGATCGTCAATCACAAGCGAGTCGATCGCCTGTACGCCAAGGAAGGGCTGCAGGTAAAGCGCCGTCAGAGAAAGAAGATTCCGTTGGGTGAACGACAGCCGCTGCTGCGACCCACAGCCCCTAATGAAGTCTGGTCGATGGATTTCGTATTCGATCGGGTGGCAGACGGACGCGTAATCAAGTGCCTGGTGATCGTGGACGATGGAACCCACGAAGCGGTGGCAATCGATCCAGAGCACAGCATAGGTGGGGAGCGCCTGACCAGACTCCTGGATCGAATCTGTTCGTTGCGTGGTCGACCTAAAGTCATTCGAACTGACAACGGCAAGGAGTTCACAGGACGGGCCATGCTGACCTGGGCGCATCGAAACGGGGTGGCGTTGAAACTGATTCAGCCTGGAAAGCCGAATCAGAATGCCTATGTCGAATCATTCAATGGACGGTTTCGGAACGAATGCCTGAACGAACACTGGTTCATCAGCTTGGGGCATGCCCGTGTCGAGATCGAACGGTGGCGAAAGGAATACAACGAAGAAAGACCAAAGAAATCCCTGGGTGGGCTGCCTCCAGCAGCCTATGCCAGACAACTGGCCGACAAGGCCCTTACAATGCCCGGAAGACTCTAAACCAAACCGCTACTCAGAGCGGGGGGACGTCG
>CANJRC010000155.1 GCA_947476535.1 Betaproteobacteria bacterium | reverse complement strand
TGTTTACCACGCCGCGCCCCTTGCCGTCGGTCTGCATCAGGTCGGCGATGTCGAGCGCCGGTTCTCCGAAGAGCTGCTCCGCCCCCTGCTGGTCGAGTTCCAGCAGGCCGCGCTGGATGGTGCCGATGGAGGCTGCCGAGATGTTGCCGTATTCGGTCTGGTAGGTCTTGGCGTTTTCGCCCACGTGCTGCAGCATGGCGCGCAGGTCCTTCATGTCGAGGAGCAACAGTCCGTTGTCATCGGCGATCTTGAATACGAGGGTGAGCACGCCTTGCTGCGTGTCGTTCAGGTTCAGCATGCGCCCGAGCAGCAAGGGCCCGAGGTCGGAGATGGTGGCGCGCGTCGGGTGCCCCGACTTGCCGAATACGTCCCAGAACACGGTGGGGCAGGCGGTGAAGGCCATGTTGTCCATGCCCAGCAGCGCCAGGCGCTCCTTCAGTTTGGGCGTGGCTGTTCCCGGCTGCGCGAGTCCGGACAGGTCGCCCTTGACGTCGGCCATGAAGACCGGAACACCAATGGATGAAAAGGCCTGCGCCAACGTCTGCAGGGTCACCGTCTTGCCGGTGCCGGTGGCGCCGGTGATCAGGCCGTGACGATTGGCCAGGCCCGGCAGCAGCGCGAGCTCGGTCTGGCCGGCTTTGGCGATCAACAAGGGATCGGGCATCTGGGGTTGCTCGTGATTGGAATGCTAAAATTATACGTTCACTCAGTATGTTGCTGAGAGTACCTAAACAATTGAGGGGATACTCCCCTCAAGCTCCTCTGCTTCAGGGCGCCTAACGGCAATTCCTTTAGGTGCTCTAGGATTGTCGAACACAAGCCACTTTACCGGGAACGCACACCATGGCAGGTCACAGCAAATGGGCCAACATCAAGCACAAGAAGGCCATTACCGACGCGAAGAGGGGCAAGGCGTTTACTCGGGCCATCAAGGAGATCACCGTGGCCTCGCGCATGGGTGGCAGCGACCCGGCGATGAACCCGCGGTTGCGGCTGGCCATGGACAAGGCGCGCGAGGTGAACCTGCCCAAGGACACAGTGATGAACGCGGTCAAGCGCGGCGCGGGCGAGTTGGAGGGCGTGGCCTATGAGGAGATTCGCTATGAAGGCTACGGGATCGCGGGCGCCGCGGTCATCGTCGACTGCATGACCGACAACCGCACGCGCACCGTCGCCGACGTGCGTCATGCATTTACGAAGAACGGTGGCAACCTTGGGACCGACGGGTCGGTGGCGTTCCTGTTCAAGCACTGCGGCCAGTTCGTGTTCGCCCCGGGTCTGACCGAGGACGCGGTCATGGAGGCAGCGCTGGAGGCGGGTGCCGAGGACGTCGTCGCCAACGAGGATGGCTCCATCGAGGTGATCTGCGCACCCAACGACTTCGTTGCGGTGCGTGACGGCCTTGTCGCGCGCAGCCTCAAGCCCGAAGTCGCCGAGGTGGTGATGAAGCCCAACACCGAAGTGGCGCTGGCCGGCGACGATGCGGCGCGAATGAAGAAGCTACTCGATGCGCTGGAGTCGCTCGACGATGTGCAGGATGTGTACACCAATGCCTTGATGGACGAGGCGTAAGCCCCATGCGCATCCTGGGAATCGATCCCGGATCGCGCATCACGGGGTTTGGCGTCATCGAAAAGACCGGCAGCAAGCTTGCCTACATCACCAGCGGCTGCATTCGTTCCGGGGCTGACGACCTTCCCGGGCGCATCCGGTCGATTTTCGAGGGGCTGCGCGAAGTCATCGCCGAGCAGCGTCCGGATGAAGCGGCGGTGGAGAAAGTATTTGTCAACGTGAACCCGCAATCGACCCTGATGCTTGGGCAGGCGAGGGGCGCGGCGATCTGCGCAGTGGTGGATGCCGGGGTCGCGATGTCCGAATATACGGCGCTGCAGGTCAAGCAGGCAGTGGTGGGCAAGGGTCACGCCAACAAGGAGCAGGTGCAGCACATGGTGATCCGGCTGTTGCGATTGTCGGGCGCGCCCAGTGCCGACGCGGCCGACGCGCTGGCGTGCGCCATCTGCCATGCGCATGGTGGCTTGGGTTTCGGCATCGGGCAGGTCGAGAGGGGATATCGCATGAAGAACGGGCGCTTGTCATGATCGGAAGAATCGCCGGCGTGCTGCTGGAGAAGAATCCGCCGCAGATCCTGGTGGAGGCGGCCGGGGTCGGCTATGAAATCGAGGTGCCCATGAGCACCTTCTACAACTTGCCTGCGCCCGGAGCGCAGGTCACGCTCCTGACGCATTTCGTGGTGCGCGAGGATGCGCACCTCCTGTACGGTTTCGGCAGCGATGCGGAGCGCCGCGTTTTTCGCCAGTTGTTGAAGATCTCGGGCATCGGCGCGCGCATGGCACTGGCCGTGCTCTCCGGCCTGTCGGTGGGCGAACTGGTCGAGGCGGTGTCGATGCAGGAGGCCGGTCGGCTGGTAAAGATTCCCGGTATCGGCAAGAAAACCGCGGAGCGTCTGCTGCTGGAACTGAAGGACAAGCTGGGGACGGACTTCGCCCCGGGTGCGACCGTGGGGCGTGCCAAGCCCGCAACCAGCGACATCTTCAACGCCCTGCTGGGCCTAGGCTACAGCGAAAAGGAGGCGCAGGGCGCCGTGAAACTGCTGCCCGAGGGCCTGTCCGTGTCCGATGGCATCCGCCAGGCCCTGAAGCTGCTCGCTCGAGCGTGAGGTGTGCGTGAGGCCGCAAACTCTGCGTCGATATTATTCAAGTATCGATATAAGAATTGCCTATAGATGTCCGTTGAGAAGGCCTTTGCAAAATACAATTATGTTGAATTCCAGGTCATCCGTCGATGCGGCGAACGCGGGTAAGATAGCGCATGGCCATTGAAACCGACCGCCTGATCGCACCCGGCCCGGCTTCCGTGCAGGAAGAGGCCATCGAGCGCGCCCTGCGGCCCAAGTCACTCGACGAGTATGTCGGCCAGGAGAAGATCCGCGGCCAGTTGTCGATCTTTGTCGAGGCAGCGCGGCTGCGCAAGGAATCGCTCGACCATGTGCTGCTGTTCGGGCCGCCGGGCCTGGGCAAGACCACGCTGGCCCACATCATTTCGCGCGAAATGGGCGTGAACCTACGCCAGACTTCCGGCCCGGTGCTGGAGCGGCCGGGCGATCTGGCCGCGATCCTGACCAACCTCGAACCCAACGATGTCTTGTTTATCGACGAGATCCATCGCCTGTCGCCGGTGGTCGAGGAAATCCTCTACCCGGCGCTGGAGGATTTTCAGATCGACATCATGATCGGCGAGGGGCCGGCGGCGCGCTCGGTGAAGCTTGACCTGCCGCCTTTCACGCTGGTGGGTGCGACGACGCGCGCCGGCATGCTGACCAATCCGCTGCGCGACCGCTTCGGCATCGTGGCGCGGCTGGAGTTCTACAGCGATGATGAATTGCGACAAATCGTCAATCGGTCCGCAGGGCTGCTGAACGTGGAAATATCCGGTGACGGTTCGCTGGAGGTGGCGCGGCGCTCGCGCGGCACGCCGCGCATCGCCAACCGGCTGCTGCGGCGCGTGCGCGACTTCGCGCAGGTACGGGCGGATGGCAACATCAGTCGCACCGTGGCGGACGATGCGCTGAAAATGCTCGATGTCGATGTGCTCGGGCTGGACGTGATGGATCGCAAGTTGCTGTTGGCGGTGATCGAGAAATTTTCCGGTGGGCCGGTGGGCCTGGATAACCTGGCGGCTGCCATCGGCGAGGAGTCGGACACCATCGAGGATGTGCTCGAGCCCTTTCTCATCCAGCAGGGTTACCTGCAGCGCACGCCGCGCGGGCGCGTCGCCACGCTCGCCGCGTACCGGCATTTCGGCTTTGCCGCACCCGCCGATGTGAGGCCGGGGGCGCAACCGGGGGCGCTTTTCGAGGACGCTGGCGCATGATCGCGCCCTTTGCTTGGCCGCAGCGGGTGTACTACCAGCACACCGATGCCGGCGGCGTGGTGTTCCACTCCAATTTCCTGGATTTCATGGAGAACGCCCGCACCGAGCTGTTGCTGTCGCTGGGGTTCGATGTCCATACCCTGCTGCACCGGCACAACACCTTCTTCGTGCTGCACTCAGCGAACCTGAAGTTCCTGCGCCCGGCGCTGCTCAACGACATGTTGGCGATCACGGCGCAAGTGACGCGGGCGACACGGGCGCGGCTGGTGTTCACGCAGCTGGTCAAGCGCAATGATGAGGTGCTGGTCGAGGCCGAGATCACGCTCGCCTGCACCGACCCCAGGACGCAGAAACTCATCCCGGTGCCGGACGGCATCTACCGCATATTCGAATCGTCGCATCGCGTGGCAGTGCCCGCGCAGCGCGTGACGGAGAAGGAATCGAACGCATGAACGTCACACAGGATCTTTCTATCCTTTCCCTGATCTGGAATGCCAGTGCTGTTGTCCAATTCGTCATGGCACTGCTGCTCGCAGTGTCGTTCATGTCCTGGTACTGGATCTTCCGCAAGCACTTCGCCATCCGCCGGGCACGCGCCCAGACGGATAAATTTGAGCGCGATTTCTGGAGCGGCACGGACCTGGTGGCACTGCACCAGAGCGCGGTCAACAACCGGCATCTGACGGGGGCGCTGGAGCGGATCTTCGAGGCGGGGTTCCGAGAGTTCGTGAAAATCAAGTTGCAGAAGGGCACCGAGCCCGGCGCCATGGTGGACGGTGCACGTCGCGCCATGCGCGCCACCTACCAGCGTGAAATGGATAACCTCGAGGCGCACCTGGCGTTCCTTGCCTCGGTCGGTTCGGTGAGCCCTTACGTGGGCCTGCTCGGAACGGTATGGGGCATCATGCACGCCTTCCGGGGCCTGTCGACCATGCAGCAGGCCACGCTCGCCGCGGTGGCGCCGGGCATTGCCGAGGCGCTGGTGGCCACGGCCATCGGCCTCTTCGCTGCCATCCCGGCCGTCGTTGCCTACAACCGCTTCTCGCACGATGTGGACCGCATCGCCGTGCGCTTCGAGAGCTTCATGGAAGAGTTCTCGAACATCCTGCAGCGCCAGGCGCAGGCGCGTTAGGAACACGCGGTCATGAGACAACGCAAGCTAATGAACCAGATCAACGTCGTGCCCTACATCGACGTGATGCTGGTGTTGTTGGTGATCTTCATGGTGACCGCGCCCCTGGTCAATCCGGGCGTGGTCGACCTGCCCAGCGTCGGCAAGTCGGCGCAGCCGCCGGTGGCGCCTCTGGAGGTGCTGATCCGCGCCGATGCGAGCCTGCTGCTGCGCGATCGGGGCAAGGGCGGCGGGGATGAGCGGCGGGTGACCAATGCCGAGCTGATCGCGGCGCTGCAACAGCGCCAGGCCACGAACGCGGACCAGCCGGTGGTGATCTCTGCCGATAAAGACGTGCGCTATGAGGCGGTGATGAAGGTCATGGACGAGTTGCAACGCGCCAACGTGAAGCGCGTCGGGTTGATGGTCAAGCCACGGTAATGACGGGCGCAGCCACGCTGACAGCGAATTTCCCGGCATACGCCGAGCCGGGGCGAAAGCCGGCGGCGGTGCTGGCGGTGCTCGTGCACGCCATCCTGTTTTCGTTCCTTTTCTTCGGCTTGCGCTGGTCGTCAAAGGCGCCGGATGCGGTGGTGGTGGAGTTATGGACCCAGCCCTCTGTCAGCGAACCGGTCCCGAAGGTCGAGCCTGCCCCCGCCCCCAAGCCTGAACCGGCGCCGGTTCCGAAGGTTGAAACACCGCCCCCGCCTGCCCCCAAGGCTGTGGTGCCAGTGAGGAAACCGGATATCGCGATCGAAAAGGAAAAAAAGCCGCTTCGCAAGGAAGAGCCGAAACTGCAGATCGATGCGCGCTCCCGCATACAGGAGCAATTGGCTCGCGAGACACAGACCTTTGCGCAGGAGCGCCAAAAGGTAACGCCGACCGCGACGCCGCGGCCGACCCCGCCTGCCACCGCATCGGTCATCGACCCTGGGTACGCCAACCGCATCAGGCTGAAGATCAAGGGACATATCGTCGTGCCGGCAGACATCAGCGCCAATCCTGAAGCCATATTCGACGTCATCCAGTTGCCCACTGGCGATGTGCTTTCGGCGACATTGCGCAGGTCCTCGGGGTATCGGGCCTTCGACGATGCCGTGGAGAGGGCGATCCTGAAATCGTCGCCCCTGCCCCGGCCGGATAACTCCTCACAGTTCCAGCGCCAGCTGGAGCTGAAGTTCCGGCCGCAGGAGTAGCGGAACGCGCCGCCGCGGCATCTGCTTGTAACCAATTGTCACGCGGGGATGTTTTGGGCTGCGCCCGGTGACGATGCCGGTATAATGCGCGCACCGTACAACGCGGCCAGCATGGCATCGTGAGGAACATGAACCGCGTCATTGCGCTACTGCAATTCATCCTGTTCGGGCTTGTCTTTTTCGCCCATGGCGCCAGCGCCCAGCTCACCATCGAGATCACGGGTGGCGGGGCCAACCAGATTCCGGTTGCCATCCTGCAGTTCGCCGGCGAAGGCGGCCTTCCGGGGAGCATTTCCGATATTGTCGAGGCCGACCTGCAGCGCGCGGGCCGCTTTCGCACGCTCTACGCGGGGGGCGTGAGCACGCCGCCGACCGAGCCATCGCAGATCAATTTTGCCGACTGGCGCAATCGCACGGCCGATGCCATCGTGATCGGCGGCGTCAATCGCCTGCCTGACGGGCGCTTCGAGGTGCGCTTTCGCCTGCTCGACGTCAACAAGCAGACCCAACTG
>CANJRC010000154.1 GCA_947476535.1 Betaproteobacteria bacterium | reverse complement strand
TGGACCGGTCAGCCCAGAACCGTCGCCAACCCGCATCCATGCTCAATCTGGCATTGGGTCGCTGATGGCATCCCTAACTAATGCGAAAAGAGCCATATACAAGGGGGCATGCCCCCTTGTTCAGTGAATACAAAGGAGCAGCACCATGGAATACGTCCGACTCGGCAGGACCGGCATGAAAGTCAGCCGCATCTGTCTCGGCATGATGAGCTTTGGCACGCCGGGCAAGGGTACCTTCCCGTGGACCCTGTCGCTCGACGATGCGCGGCCGTTCGTGCGCCGCGCCGCCGAGGCCGGCGTCAACTTCTTCGACACCGCCGACGTGTACAGCAAGGGCGTGAGCGAAGAAATTACCGGCACGCTGGTCAAGGAGTTCATGCCGCGCCACCAGGCCGTCATCGCCACGAAGGTGATGAACCCCATGGGTCCGGGGCCGAACGACGGCGGCCTGTCGAGGAAGCACATCATGGACGCCATCGATGCCAGCCTGCGCCGCCTCGGCACCGACTACGTCGATCTTTATCAGATCCACCGCTTCGACCGCCAGACGCCCATCGAGGAAACCATGCAGGCGCTGCACGACGTGGTGAAGGCCGGCAAGGCGCGCTACATCGGCGCCAGTTCCATGTACACCTACCAGTTCGTGCAGATGCAGGCCGCCGCCGAACTGCGCGGCTGGACGAAGTTCGTGTCCATGCAGAATCTCTACAACCTGGTGTGGCGCGAGGAAGAGCGCGACATGAACGCCTACTGCGTGGAGACCGGCGTGGGCCTGATTCCGTGGTCGCCGCTGGCCGGCGGCTTTCTGGCCGTGGATCGCCGCACCGCCGACATGAAGCAGTCGGCACGCTTTTCTTCCGGCGCATCCTATTCGATCAAGGCCTTCGGCACGCCGGAGGACTACAAGGTCATCGATGCATTGGGCGCCGTGGCGGGGCGCCTGGGCAAGCCCATGGCGCAAGTGGCATTGGCCTGGCTGCTGGGTCGCAAGGGTCTGACCGCGCCCATCGTCGGCGCGACCAAGCTGTCGCAACTGGATGATCCGCTCGCGGCGGTGGAACTGAAGATGTCGGCAGAGGACGTGAAGCAGCTGGATGATGCCTATACGTGGAACCGGCAGCTCGGATTATTGCGCTGATTTGCAAGGTGCTGCGCAAGCGGGCAACTGAGTCGTCAACTTGCCGTCACTCCCGCGGAGGCGGGAGTCCAGAGATCTACGGATTGCCCGATCAACCGCCAAATTTCGTCCTATTCAAGAATTGTCATGTATTCATGTACATGAACACTTAAAATAATGATTGCTGGAGTCTTTGGGTTTCGGAAATGGAGCCTCGCTGCTCTTCCTTGCTGAAAGCGCGCTAGCGGCAGGCAGACCGTTGCGTCAAGCGGTCCCTTTTTTTGAAAGTTGCATGCGTGGACGTCAAACAAGCGGCAAATGTTCTGGAATTACTCGAGTTCTTCGCCGCCCATAAGCGCCCGGCCACGCTCGCTGAAATTTCTAAACGACTAGGTTGGCCGCGCTCCAGCACCTTCAATCTGCTCAGGACTTTGGCAGGGCGCGGCTACCTCTACGAACCACGGGCGCGGGATGGCTTTTATCCATCGCCTCGCTGGCAGCTGACCCTCGACTGCATCAGCCGCGCGGCGCCAATTCCGCCTAACCTGCACGCGCTGCTGGAAGCGCTGTCTCTTCGCACAAATGAGACGGCGGTGCTCGCCGCGATTAGCGGCGCCAACGCGCTGTTCATCGACACTGTGGAGGCATCTCAGGCCGTGCGCTACTCAGCGCCCGTCGGCAAGCTGGTGCCGCTCCATGTCACCGCCACGGGCCGGGCGCTGCTATCGCAGCTCACAGCAGTCGAGCGAGCGGACATCCTACGCAAGGCGGTTTTCGAGCGCTATACGCCGACCACACTGATGAGTGTCGAGGCGGTGGAGACAGAGATTGCGCGATCGGTGCAGCGTGGCTGGTTCGAAAGCGCTGCGGAATTTACCGCTGACCTCGGCGGGGTCGTTGTGCCTCTTCCGTTTGCCCAGCGACAATTGGCTCTGCTCGTCGGCGGTCCCATATCCAGAGTGCAGGCCCGCCGCGATGAATTGCTGGCCATCATGCGAGAAGAAATCACACGGCATCTGCCCACCGGCGACAGCGAATAGCCGCCCAGACTCTTCCTTTCGAGGCGTCGGACGTGGAGCAGTAGGACAGCCTGCCGACCGCCCTTGCCGACTGCAGCGGCGTCAAGCCGACACCCCACCGGTTGGGCAGAATGAAGTGCATTCCTGGGGCGGTGAGAACATCACCTGCCCTATCAACTGGAGAACTGAGGCTGCACCATCGCGGCGCGCAGTGGGTGCCCGGGACTTTCCCGAAGACTTGGGTGATGGGTCTGCACGCGGGTCGAGGTGATCGTCCGTCACGCCAGCACCATCAAGAGCGCGCCCATGCCGAGCAGGACGACGCCGAGGTGGCACTCCATCCGGAGGCATCGATCAGAGGTCATGCCAGCGGCACCATCACCAGTGAGCCGCATCCGAAGGAACGAGTAAACAATCCGTTTGCCGTGGAGAGCCGATCGGAAATCACCAGCTCAACATCGCCGCTGCCGGGACCATGCTGACGCCCTCCCTGCTTAGGCCGCCAGCAGGCCGACGCTGACATGGAAGGGTGCTCGCGATCAGGTAGCCGGCCGCCAGCAGTCCGATGCCGTACAGGTAGAGGGTAGCGGCCGTAGCGCTCGATGGCCCGCCGGCCAGCGGGGAAGCCGGGCCCCGGTAAGCATCAACTCGAATGGGGCCCGGTCATCTGCGCTCGCTGCTCGCCGAGCTGCTGCCGCAGCGGCACCAAGAAAGAGGGTGTCCTACCCCCACGAGACCGAGTTGAAGAACAAGGAGAGCGCCATGACGCCGCGGCCGGCGAGTGGGGCGAGCATTCTCCTGTGTGAATAAAATGTACGTGCACATGAAAGGAATTGGGTTTTACAGGTACTATCACGATAGCGACTCCCACAGAGTACGCGCCTGGGGATCGGGACCGTTGTCCCGCAGGCGCTCAACTTCACCTTGACTTCATTGACTGGAAGGAATTTCGATGCCGACCATCCTTGCCAAAGACGGTACTGAGCTGCACTACCGCGAATACGATTTCACCGACCCGTGGTTGAACGCGCCCTATCTGGTTCTTCAACACGGCTTCGGGCGATCGTCCAAATTCTGGTACCGCATGGTCCCGTATCTCAGCCGCTGGTACAAGGTCATCTGCCCGGACCTACGCGGTCTCGGCGAATCGTCGAAGGATTTTGACCTCACCATGATCAGCGTCGAAACCTATCTCGACGACTTGGAGACGATCATCGGATCGCTCGGCGCCAAGGATGTCCACTACGGTGGGGAGTCCTTGGGCGGGATCCTCGGCATGGCCTTGGCCGCCGAGTGCCCGCAGCTCGTCAGAACGCTTTCACTCTTCGCGGCGCCGCTCGTTATCAACGAGTCGAGCCAAACGGCATTTCGCTTTGGTCATCCCACCTGGCAGGACGCATTAAGGACGATGGGTTCGTTCGGCTGGGCCGATGCTGGAAAACGCGCCGGCCGCACCAGTTTCGCCGAAGATGATGCCGGCCACCGTGATTGGTACTCCGCTGAAATGGGCAAATCTGAGGTAAACGTCCTGATTGCGATGACCTATGTGGCTCAAACGGTCGACGTGAAACCAGTGCTGCACAAGATCAAGGCTCCGGTATTAGGCCTCTACCCGACCGGTGGGGAGGTCACGACCGGCGACCAGTTCGAAACGATGAGGCGCGATATCAAAGACCTCAAGATCGTACACCTCCCGGGGCCGCGCCATCTCGTGCAATCGCTGCATCCAGCAGCCTGCGCCGAGCAGGTTCTGCACTTCATGGCTTTGCATGACGGACGTGCCTGCCACGAATAACAAAGAACTATTAGAGAGGAAAATACATGTCTAAGATATTCCCGCGGATCCTTTGTGTACTGGCGATGATCGGCATTGCTGCCGGGCCGGCGCGCGCTCAGGAAACGAATTACCCTACCAAGCGGGTACGGGTTCTGGTGGGTTTCGCTGCCGGCGGAGGGCTAGACGTACTGGCGCGCGCATTAGCCACTAAGCTGAGCACTAAGCTCGGCCAGCCTATGATTGTCGAGAATATTGTGGGGGTGGCGGGAGCGATTATGGCTCAGCGGCTCGCAACCGAGGCGCCTGACGGTTACACGATCGCGGTGGCGGCGAGTTCAGCACTCGTCATCAATGTACATATGAACCCTAAGCCGTCCTATGACACGCTGAAAGACTTCCAGCCGATTATCCTTCTGGTCAATCAGGATGGCGCTTTGGTCGTGAACAATGACCTGCCGATCAAGTCATTCCCGCAATTTTTGCAATACGCTAAGGACAATCCCGGCAAGTTGAGCTTCGGCACGCCAGGGCTTGGGTCAATCGGTCACATCGGCGGCGAGATCCTGAAAAAGGCAGCCGGCATCAACATGCTAAACGTCCCGTACAAGGGTGACGGGCCCTTAGCTACCGACCTTATCGCAGGAACGATCCCAGCAGGCATCATCGCTATCCCAGCTGCCGCGGGAATGATCAAAGCCGGTCAGTTCAGGGCGATTGCGTTGCTGGGGACGGAACGTTCCAGGGATTTTCCGGATCTCCCCACCATCGTGGAACTTGGTTATCCGACTGCGACTGTTCAGCCTTGGATAGGATTGATTGCCCCTGCCGGGGTGCCCGGAGCCATCGTGAACAAGCTCAATCAGGCCACACGCGAGGCGTTCACTGACCCCCAGATCCTGCAGCTTCTAAGGACGCAGAACAACCGGATTGCAATTGGGACGCCCGAACAGTTCCGTGAACATATCGCCACAGAGTATGAAAGGTGGCGCAAAGTGATCAACGAATCCCCCGAACTGAAAAGTCTCTGATCCGGATGCCGTTGGGGGCCGAAAGCCCTCGCCCTACGCGGCCGTCTCGAAAAATGTGACTGTTGTACGAGCCCACCACGCAGGGGCGGTCTCGCCCCACGCAAAATTGCATTGTTTTAGCGAGGAAGACCATGTCAATCTCGGCCTTTTCAGCCGAACTATGGGCGGAAGAAGAAAGTTGGTCCCGGGACAAGATCGAGTCCTTCCAAATGCAGGCCCTCCAGTCGCAGCTCCAGCGGGTTTACGATCGCAGCGACTATTACGGGAGGATGTTCCGCGATTGCGGGTTCAACCCCGCCGACTTCAAATCGTTCGATGACTTGCGCAAGCTGCCTTTGACAAGGAAGCAGGACTATGTGGCGGCGCTTGCGGGGGCGCGTCCGTACGGTCCCTTTCTCGCCGTCCCGCCCGAAGACGTCGTTCGGGTTCACTTCTCCTCCGGGACGACGGGACAGCCGACGCCAATGTTCTGGACTGCACACGACCTCGACCGGTGGGCCGATATCTATGCACGCTTCTTCTACGCGCAGGGGCTACGCCGCAACGACGTGTTACAGGTCTTGTTCAGCTATCCGTGGTTCGTCGGAGGTTTGGGTGCGACGGCAGGCGCGACGCGGATCGGGGCAATGGTGATCCCGGGCGGAAGCGTCGATTCGAAGCGCCAGATCGAAACCATCTTCGACTACGGCACGACGGCCGTGGTGGGTACGCCCTCGTTCTTGGCACATCTCGCCGAGGTGGCGGCCTCGATGGAGCTGGATCTGCGCCAGTCGAAGGTTCGCCACGCTGGCGTCGGCGGTGAGCCCGGCGCAAGCATTCCGGGCACCAGGAAGCGGATTTCCGACCTGTGGGACATGCAGGTGCTCGACTGCTACGGACTGCTGGAATTCCAGCCCGTCGCATGGGAAGGCGCCGCGCAGGCTGGAATGGTGCTGGCCGAGGACTTCGTCTTCGCGGAGGTGCTCGAACCCGACACGCTGGAGCCCGTGCCCGATGGGAAGCCTGGCGTTCTCGTCCTGACGCATCTGGACAAGTGCGCCTGTCCGCTGGTGCGCTGGTGGACCGGCGACATGGTTGTCCGCGACCGGCGTATCGGTCCGGACGGACGCACACATGGCCGCCTCGTGGGCGGCATCCAAGGCCGGGCCGACGATATGTTGGTTATCCGTGGCGTCAATCTATTCCCGAGCGCGGTGGAGGCTCAGATCGGTCTGATGGACGAGGCATCCGGCGAGTATCAGATCATTCTGGACGACACGGTACGCGATGCGGAAACCGGGTTCCTTACGGGGATCCGGGTGCGCATGGAAGTGAATGGGGAGCCGAGCCGGGCTCTGGGAGACCGCCTGGCGGCGCGCCTGCGCGAGAAGCTCCAGGTACAGGTCCATGTCGAGCCGGTGCCCGTGGGTTCGCTAGCCCGCAGCACCCACAAGGCGCAGCGCGTTGTTCGCATGTGACCGGCGGCCCCGCGCCCACCCTTGTGCGGAACAGCGAGACCGTCCAGACGGCGGCGCGGTACGGGCGTCTCGACGAATTTGTCCACCTGCAATCAATCAACTTGGCAGAGGAGAATATCTTATGGAATCGCTGATCAAGTAGTCGCGCGAGGCGACAGATGAACGTGATTCGGTTGAATTTGTGAATTGAACGACATTTTTATCATCATGAGGGCGATTTTGAGAGGGAATGCGAGGTATATCCACTCACTTGGCTCACACCGGACGCAACTGTCCTGTGAGTGGCCGTCCCCATTTGCTCAGATTGATCAGGGC
>CANJRC010000153.1 GCA_947476535.1 Betaproteobacteria bacterium | reverse complement strand
GACAGTTTTCGCATGTGCGGCAGGCATCCACCATGACGCCCACCCCGACCCGGTCACCGACGGCGAACTTCGTGACATTAGAACCAATGGCGGAAACGATGCCCGCGATCTCGTGCCCGGGCACCAGCGGATAAATGGTCTTCCCCCTGACGCTGCGGGCATGGTCGATGTCGGAATGGCACACGCCCGAATAGGCAATGTCGATCAGGACATCGTTTGCTCCGGGATCGCGCCGCGTGATCGTCGTCGCCATGAACGGCTCGCGGGGGCCGCACGTGCAACGTGCGAGGACGGTGATTGCCATCTGTAGAACCTCACTGGGATTCCAGTTAATCCATCCTGATGTTGGCCGCCTTGATGAGCTTCGCGAGTTCAACCGAGTCCGCGCGCATCATGGCTGCGAATTTCTCTGGCGTGGACAGCAACGGCTCCACCCCGGAGTCTTCCAGCTTCTGCTTGATCTTCGGCGACGCAACCATCTTGGCGATCTCGGCGTTGATCGTGCCCACGATCGACTTCGGGGTACCTGCCGGAGCGAATACGGCCTGCCACACCTTGTGGTCGTAAGCCGGCAGACCAGCCTCGGCAAACGTCGGCACCTCCGGCATGAACGGCACCCGCGCAGGGCCCGTCACGGCCAGCGGTCTCAGCTTGCCCGACTTGACGTACGGGCTGATGGCCGAGGTTGTCCAGAGCGATATCTCATAGCGCCCCGCGATGGCGTCGGTCAGCGCCGGCCCCGCGCCTTTGTAGGGAATGTGCACCATGTCCGTCCCGGTCAGCATCTTGAACCACTCGACGCCCAGGTGCGAGGAACCGGCATTTCCAGAGGAGCCGTAGTTCATCTTGCCAGGACGCGCCTTCGCATAAGCGATGAGTTCCTGGACCGTGTTGACGGGCATGGACGGATGGACCGCCATCACGAATCGGTTGACCGCCACGATGCCAATGGGCGCAAAATCCTTGAAAGCGTCGAAGCTCACCTTGGTCAGCAGCGGCATCGCAAGGAACGCATCCGTCGCCAACAGCAGCGTGTATCCGTCCGGAGCCGCATGGGCCACGGCGTCGGCTGCGACAGCGGTATTTGCCCCGGGGCGGTTTTCAACCACCGCCGGCTGGCCAAGACTGCCCTGCAGCCAGTCGGCAAACATGCGCGTAATGGCATCGGTGCTGCCACCGGGAGGAACACCGACGAGCACCCTGATCGGCTTGCTCGGATACGGCTGCTGTGCGGTGGCGACGGACACCATCGCCGCAAGCACGCCGCACAGGAATGCCCGCACTATGACCCTTGTACACTGGTGCATGGAATCTCCCCCCGTGATTGCCGATAACAATTCTTCTGCCCGCTTCACCCGGGGATCACTCCGGCTGGATGTTGGCATCCCGCGCCAGCTTCACCCACTTCGCAGTCTCCGAATCAATGAAGGCTCGCAGTTCATCAGCCGACATGATGAGTGTGGACGACCCATGCGTCGCATATTTTTCCGCCACATCCGGATTCTTCAATGCCTGTGCAACGGCGTTGCTGATGCGATTCACGAGTTCGCGCGGCATGCCAGCGGGACCCACCAGGGCGTTCCAGGCGCGAAAATCGAAGCCCGGCAGCGTCTCCGAGATCGCGGGCCAGTCCTGAAACTGCGGATTGCGCTTGATTGAAGTGACCGCCAGCGCCTTCAGGTTACCGCCACCGACCTGGCTCTTGGCATTGCCAGGATCCGTAAGGGTTGCATCGAGCACGCCACCGATGACGTCGGTGATCGTCGCCGGCGTTCCCTTGTAGGGTACTGGCAGCAACGGGACACCGGCTTGTTTGCTGATTGTGGCGATCTGCGTCTGCACCGCGGTGGTTGAGTAGCCCATGCTGACGCCGCCCTGCTTCTGTTTGGCGTAAGCAAGGAACTCGGCAAAGGACTTTGCCGGGAACGACGGCTTGACCAGCAGCACCCAATGGGTCTGCGCAATACCGGCAATCGGCGTGATGTCGCGCTTCAGGTCGTAGGGCATCTCCTTGACGAAGGCGACGTTTGCGGCCAGCGGAGAGTTCGACCCCAGCAGCAGGTTCAGGCCGTCGGGCGCAGACTTGATGATCTCCATTGTGCCGATAAGACCGTTTCCGCCGGCCTTGTTTTCCACCACCACTGGCTGACCCAGAATATTGCCCAGATACGGCGCCAGCACGCGGGCTACCGCGTCGTTGGAACTCCCCGCCGGAAGCGGTACCACCAGTCGCATGGCACGGCCGCCAGCACCCTGGGCGAGGACCCCGCTTGCCGGCACGACAGACGCGACGCCGAGAACTGCGGCACCGATGAACTTGAGGATGGAACGCTTCTTCATGAGGATCTCCCTATAGTGATCAATACGGAATGGCTGTCGCGGAATCATTTGGCAGTAAAACGGGACTTGATCAGCCAATGACCGATTGGTATTCCAGAAACTCTTCGATGCCGAAGCGCCCCCATTCGCGGCCAACACCAGACAGCTTGAAGCCGCCGTGCGTGCCGCGCTTGTTCAGCGGGGCGCCGTTGATGCGTACGCGTCCGACGCGCAGCCGGGCGGCGATAGCCCGCGCGCGCTCGGCCTCGCCGCACCAGACGCCGGCTGCGAGGCCGTACAGCGAGTCATTGGCAATGCGGATGGCATCATCTTCGCCGTCGAACGGAACGATGACGATCACCGGCCCGAAGATTTCCTCACGTGCGATGCGGCACTGGTTATTGCCCGAAAACACCGTCGGCTTCACGAAGTAGCCACGAGATAGCCCTTCCGGGGCGTCGGGGCCACCGGCCAGCATGCGCAAACCCTCCTCCATGCCCGAGCGGATGTAGCCGCGCACGCGCTCACGCGCGGCTGCCGTGACAACCGGCCCGAGCGTGGTCGCCGGATCCAGCGGATCGCCGAGCACATAGGTTGTCACCTTGCGTGAAGCCAGCGCTTCGGCTTCGGCCAGCCGCTCGCGCGGCACGAGCATGCGCGTGAGCCCTCCGCAAACCTGGCCGGTGTTGCGCATTGCGTCGTCGATGCCGTCGATGACGGCACGCTCGAAGTCCGCATCGGCGAAGATGAGGTTGGCAGACTTGCCGCCGAGCTCGAGGTGCACGCGCTTGACGGTGGCCGATGCGAGTTCCATCACGCGCCGGCCGGCGCGAACCGATCCCGTCAGCGACACCATGTCGATCAGCGGGTGCGACGCAATGGCTTCGCCGACTTCGGGGCCGGTGCCGCACACCAGATTGAATACGCCAGCCGGAATTCCGGCTTCTGCCGCCATCTCGGCAAACATGAAGGAAGTCAGGGGCGCCACTTCGGCACCCTTCAGGACAACGGTGCATCCGGCCGCCATCGCCGCGCCAGCCTTGGAAATGATCGAGCGTAGCGGCGCATTCCACGCCGTGATGCCGCCCACCACGCCGGAGGGAACGCGCCGCACCTGGGTATTGCCGACCTGCTCGGCCCAGGATATCTCGCGCAGACACTCGGCGATGATATCCAATTCCTCCACGGCGCCGGCGGTCTGCGACTTCGCCACCCATGCAGCCGGGTAGCCGAGCTCGCTGACGATGGTCCTCGTTATCTCCGCCGAGCGCCGTTCAGTCACGCGGGCAAGCCGGTCGAACAGCGCAATTCGCTCCGCGACAGGCGTGCGCGACCAACGCTCGAATGCCACAGACGCCGCCCTCGCCGCGCCATCCACGTCCGCTGACGTGCCCCGCGGAACGTTGGCGATCGTCTCCTCGGTCGCGGGGTTGATCACTGGAAGCGTGCTTTCACCCGACGAAGGAACCCACTTTCCCCCGATGAAGATATCGCGGTGCTCAATCATGCCGCACCTCGCTGTGCGAAAACGGACCGCTTCGGGATCACCATGCAGCCTCCAGCACCTGCATCAGTTCCGACTCGCTGCTCACCCGGCGCGGGTTGCCACGCAGGAACCAATCGGACATCGAGCTTTCGGCAATGCCCTGCAGCGCATCGTGCGCGAGGCCTATGTCGCGAAGCCGCTGCGGGATGCCCAGGGCGCGCGTCATCGCATTCACCGCGGCAATGACTGCGTCCACGGTCTCGCCACCGGACACCTGCAGGCCGAGCGCCGCCGCGACCTTGCCCAGCGCGATCTTTGCCGCGTCCGCGTTGAAGCGCAACACATGCGGCAGCACCACGGCCTTGGTGATGCCATTGTCGAAACCGAATTGGGCGCCAACCGCATGACCCAGCACGGTGGCGACGCCGGCCCCGGTAAAGTCGGTCCCCTGGCCGCAGAGAACGGCAGCAAGCGACAATTCGCCACGCACGGCGGCATCGTCGAGCAGCGAGCCGTTCGGAAGGTGCGATGCGAGCAGGCGCAGGGCATGCATCAGAAGCGCATCGGACAGCGGATTGCCCGTCCGGGAGATGAGGCCTTCCAGAGCCAGCGTGAACGTGTCCAGGCTTGCGCTTGCCACTAGCGCGCGTGGCGCCGTGCCGATCAGCGCAGGGTGGATGAAGATGGCTTGCGCCCGCGTCTTGGGATCAAAAAGCGCGAGGCGTCGGCCCGCTTCCGGATCGAGCACCGCGCTACCGGCCTTCACGGCGGCGGTCGTCGGCGTGGTGGGGATCACCAGCTGCGGCAACTTCGCCGCCAGCAGCTTCGGGCTGTTCAGCTGCCCCTTGTCGTCCAATGAGGTGCAAAGATTCCTAGCGTCGTTTTTTTCGGCCAGCAGGATGCTCGCGGCGCGAGCGGTGACAATGGCCGAGCCACCGCCGACCGCGATGACCGCATCGGCCCGGAGCCGCGCAAGCTCGCGGGCCCCCGCCTCGACCGAAGGCACTGGACTGTGTGCGCGCACGCCGGCAAACACGCCGGCGCAGCGGTCGCCCATCGCCTCGCGCACCAGCGAGAGGGGCGACCCCTCGCGCGCCAGCGTCGAGCCGCAAAAGATGACGGCACGGGTGCTCTTCGCCCGGTCGAGTTCGCGGCCGAGCTGGCCGAGGCTGTCGGCCCCGTGAAAGAGGCGCAGCGGCGTTGTCAGGTGTTGAAAGGACGGCATGGTCATCGCGGTGTCGCTCCTTGTTTGATCCTCAGGCCACCAGGCCTGTCTGCACAGCAAGCTCGGCACACGCCTCGGCGCGCAGGGTAGTTTTATCGATCTTGCCGGTCTGATTGACCGGCAGTGGCTGGGTCTGCAGCTTCCATCGGCTCGGCACCGCGAAGGATGCAACCTTCCCGCGCAACTGCTCCTTGAGATGCCGCTCGGTGACGTCGCCCTCAACGGTCACGGCGGCCATCACCTCTTCGCCCAGATCGGGATGCGGGATCCCGAAGACTGCCGCTTCGACAACCCCGGGAATCGCTACCAGCGCTCGTTCGACCGCAACTGGCGCGATGTTCTCGCCGCCGCGGATGATCATGTCCTTCGAGCGTCCGGTAATCCAGAGATTGCCTTGGTCATCGAGCCGCCCGAGGTCGCCGGTATGGAGCCACCCTTCGCTGTCGATCGGCGATTCGTCGAGCCCGTGGTAACCCGACATCTGCGTCGGAGAGCGCAACAGAATTTCGCCGTCGGGCAGTCCTGGATGAGCAAGGAACTTCACTTCGACGCATGGCAGCGGCCTGCCGGTCGAGCCGAGCTTCTCGACGCTCTCGGAGCCGCCCGATGCGGTCGCCTGGCCACCGTTTTCCGTGAGGCCATAACCCGTCGGAATCCTCGGGCTGACACTTGGCAACTCGGTGCGGATACGCCGCATCAGCTCCGCGTGCACCGGTGCTCCCCCGATACTGATGGATTTCAGGCTGCTCAAGTCCCTGCTCGACACCTCCGGATGATCGAGCAGTCGGGTCACCATTGTCGGTACCGCATTCCATCGCGAGACCTTATGACACTCGATAGACTCAAGCACATCTGCGGGGTCGTACCTGCCTTGCGACAAGACCAGCGTGTCGCCGACGACGATGGCGCGCAACAAGGTCTGCATCCCGCCAACATGAAACAGGGGACCCGTGATCAGGGTGACGTCGCAGGACTCTTGGTCGATCTGATGTGGAAGCTTACGCGTTACGTGGAGCGTCATGTGCAGGCGTGCCAGCACGGCCCGATGCGACAGAACGACCGCTTTCGGCTGGCCCGAGGTGCCAGAGGTGAAGATGATCAGCGCCGTCTCTTCCTCGTTTTGCGAGCCTTCTGTCCCGGTGGCGGCATCGCTTTCCTGCCGCAGCGCAGTATCTATACCCCAGGGACCGACGCGCCACCCCGCCGGCATCCGGGTGGCCGCACGCTCATCGGCAAGAGTGAGGGCTACCGGTTGCAGGGCGTCCAGGCCGTTCGCGATTTCAATTTCACTCCACCAGGCGTTGGCGAGCACGGGTATGGCGCCGACTTTGATGCAAGCCCAGAAATTCACCACCCACGCCGGGCTGTTCCATCCGAGGATGAAGACACGGTCGCCCCGTTTCACGCCCAGGTCGGCGAGTTGGCGGCCCTTGGCCGCCACAGCGTGATCCAGGTCTGCAAACGTGACGACGCGCTCGCCCTGAACGATGTGGGGCCGTGTGCCCCAGCGCGTGCCAAAAGAAAGCAGCTCACCCACCCTGCGCGGCCGATCGGTGTACATCCGGAACGGCACGCCGCCGATTTCTTCCACGGAGATCTCTTTGCCCCACGACGCTTTCTCTGATGACATCAATGATTCTCCTGTCCGGTGGCCGGTGCGCGCACGCGAAGGCAGCGGGTTGGCGACACCCGGAATCTGGACGCCCGCG
>CANJRC010000152.1 GCA_947476535.1 Betaproteobacteria bacterium | reverse complement strand
TCGAAGGCGCGGTGCCGAAGTCGTAGCTGGCGACTTCGTTTTGTGCCGGGGCGAGCGAACAGGCGCCCAGGGACAGCGCGAGCAGGATCGCGCCGACGCAAACCAGTCCTTGCATCCGAGGCCGCGCTTTGCGCCGCTGGATCGATTGGAAAATCATCGCGTACTCCCGCTGTTGAATCCAGGTTCACCGGGACCGGGCTGCCCGCGCGGCGCGCCGAAGACCACGCTCTGGGGATGATCGCCCAGCGTGTTGATCAATCGATCCAGCGCCCGCGTCTCGCGGCTCAGTTCATCCACCAGCGAATTGAGGCGTGGCAAGGTTTCTTCATTGACCGAACGCGCCGTCCCACCCACCGCATCGACGCTGCCCGCCACCCGCTCGAACACCCGGTCGGCCACGTCGAGCCGCTGCTCGAGCTTGAGGCTCAAGGTATTCAGATTGGCGAGCAGCTGGTCTGCCTTTTTCGCCGTAGCGCGCGCATCGGCCACCAACGCCGGCACGTCACGCACGCCGGGTTCAAGGCTCGCGACCAGCGTCGCGGTGCGCCGCGACACCTCGTCCAACCCGGCCAGGGCGCGGCGCACGAGCTTCTGGTTGTCGTCGCTGAATAACGTTTCAAGGCCGACCAGGGTTTTGCGCACGGCCTTCTGGTTACCGGCACCCAGCAGCTCCTTCAGGCGGTCGGCGATTTCGCCCACGGAGCTGAGCAACACCTCTCCGGAGTCCAGCAACGATGCCTGGAGCGGGATCTGGGGCTCCTCCGCCCCGCCCGGCCGTTGCAGCAACTGGGCGGACGACCCGTTGTCGTTGAGCGACACGAAAGCGAGGCCCGTGACGCCCTGGTACCCGAGTTGCGCATAGGTCCCCGCCGTGATCGGCGTATGGCCTTCCACGCCGATGCGAATGCGAATGCGTCCCAATGCGCCTGGCTCGATGTGGATCGACTCCACGTGACCGACCTCGACGCCGCGGTAACGGACCGGCGCCTCGACCTTCAATCCGGACACCGACTGCTTGGTGGTAATGACGTAGTAGTCCTGCTTGACTTCGTCCTTGCCAAACCACATGCCCGCCGCAATGACGGCCGCACCGAAGATCAGCACGAACAGTCCTGCGGCTAAGGCGTGCGCCCGATTCTCCATGACTCAACCTCCCGATGAATTGCGTATGACGGTTTGGGCCGGAACATACATTTGCTCCGGCGCAGCGGCGAGCGCGCGCAAACCACGCTCGCCAAGAAAGAAGTTCTTCACGAAAGGGTGCCCGACGGCGACGACCTCGGCAAGGCTCCCGTAGAACAGGATCTTCTGCTCGGCGAGGACCGCGACACGATCCGACAATGACACCAGGGTATCGAGGTCGTGAGTGACCATGATGACGGTAAATCCGAGTTTCGCCTGCAGGGACTGGATGAGCCTGACGAAACTTTCGCTGCGATCAGGGTCGAGCCCGGCCGTCGGCTCATCCAGAAACAGCAGTTCGGGCTCCAGCACCAGCGCGCGCGCGAGCGCAATGCGCTTGATCATGCCACCGGACAGGTCCGAGGGCATCTTCCAGGCGTGGCGCCGTTCGATGTCCACCATGTCGAGCTTGAGCATCACCATGTCGTGGATGAAACCCTCGTCAAATGCGCGCAACTCGCGCAGCGGCAGCGCAATGTTTTCGAACACCGGCAGCGCGCTATAGAGCGCCCCCTCCTGGAACAGCACGCCCCAGCGGCGGCGTATCTTCTTGAGCAGCGCCGGGTGCGAGCCCTGCAGCGGGATGCCGAATACCTTGATGCTGCCCCGATGCGGGTTCTCCAGGCCCAGGATCTGCCGCATCAAGGTGGTCTTGCCGCTGCCCGAGCCACCCACCAGCGATACGATCTCACCGGGCATGACGGTCAGTTCCAGGTCGCGATGCACCACGTACTCGCCGAACACGGTCCACAGACCATGCACCTCGATGACGGGCTCGACGGTCGCGCCGTTGCTCATGACAGGCTGATGCCCACGTCGGCATAGATGATGGCGAATATGGCGTCGGCAAGGATCACGACGGTAATGGAGGTCACCACCGAGCGCGTCGTCCCTGCCCCCAGGCTCTCGGTATTGGGCTGGATGCGAAGGCCAAAGTGGCAGGCGACCAGCGCAATCAGCGCGCCGAACACCACGCCCTTGCCCACGCCCAGCCACAGGTTGATGGAGGGCACCGCAGCGGGCAGGCCGAGGATGAACTGGGTCATGCTCATGCCGAGCTGCAATTTGGCCGAAAACGCGCCGCCGATCAGGGCGACGGCCGACGTCCACAGCACCAGCAAGGGCACCGCCACCGCCAGCGCGATCACCTTGGGCAGGATCAGGCGCACGGTGTAGGGAATGCCCATCACGGCCAGCGCATCGAGCTCCTCGGTGACGCGCATCACGCCCAATTGCGCCGTGATCGCCGAGCCGGAACGCCCGGCGACCAGCACCGCGCAAATCATCGGCCCCAGCTCGCGAATAATGCCCAAGCCCAGGATATTGACGATGAAGGTATCCGCGCCGAAGCTGCGCAATTGCTCCGAAGACAGGTAACTCAGCGTCACGCCGATCAGGCATCCCACCGCCGCCGTGATGCCCAGCGCCTCGGTGCCGGACCGGTAGATGCTGGCGGAAATTTCCCGCCAGGGTCCGCGACTCGGATGGCGTAGCAGTTCCAGCGAGTCCATCAGCGTCTGGCCAAACAGGCGCAGCATGTCCAGCACGTGGTCCAGCAACAGCAGGGCAATGTTGCCAACGCCCCGGATGGGCGCCAGCGCATCGAAGCGCCATTGGACCGCCGGTACCGCTTGGTGGCCTTCGAGGTTGGCAAAAAATATCTCATGCTCCGGGCGCAGCGATAGCGCAGTCGGACGAATCTTGCCCCACGCGCGCCACAACAGCAGCGCACCCACATGATCAAGACGCTGCACACCCGACAGGTCCCAGCTGGCCGGCTTTCCCGCCAATTCATCCAGGCGAGCCTTCAGCGCGCGCGCGCGGGATTCAAGGGCGCGGATGTCCCAGGCACCGGACAAGACATGGACGGACGTGCCGTCACCCGCCTGGCGCAGGTCCAACTCAGGGTCGCGAACGACCTTGGGCCCCCGCTCATTCATGTTGCGTCATTCATGCTGGACATTCCTCTCGGGCAGCCCCCTTTACCAAAGGGGAAGAGACCACGCGCGACAGGGCCGGACGCTAACAGCTTGAGGAGGAAATATCAAACACCGGCCATGGCGCCCGCTGTGACGAACGGACGGGTAAACTTGGAGCATGGCCAACGCACCATCGGAAAGCAGACAAAGCGGCGCCACGCCGGACGCGAACAGTAACCCAGCGTTGGTGGCCGCTCGCGCCGAAATTCGCGACATGCAGCGCACCGTTGCGGCTTTGCGCGACGGACTGGAGGCTGCTCACGCCGATGCCCAGGCCGAAGTGGCGCGGGTGAATGCCGCGAACGCCAATGAAATCGTCCAATTGAAGGCGACCGCCGCGGCGTTGCGCGACACCTTGGAACGCGCGCGCGTGGAGCGCGAGACATCGGTTCAGCAGGCGCACGCTGCATCCGCACAGGAAATCGCCCAGCTCAAGGCGACCGCCACGGCCTTGCGCGAAGAACTGGAGCGCGCCCGCATCGATCGCGAAACCGCCGTGCAGGCAGCAACTTCATCCGGGCACCATGAAATCGAGATGCTCAAGTCCACGGCAACGCGCATTCGCGATGAACTGGAGCAGTCAGTCGCCAACACGCGCCAACAGGTATCGCAGGCGCAGGCAGCCTTAGCGGGCGAAATATCCCAGCTCAAGGCGACGGTCACCACGCTGCGACAGGAGCTTGAAATTGCCAATGCCAATCGCGAGGCGGCGGTGCAAAGGGCCATTCGCGAACAAGCCGAGGAAAACACGCAGCTGCGCGAAACCGTGCAGGCGCTGCGCAGCCAGGTCGACCAACAAGCGGACAGCGCCGCTGAAAAAGGCAAGAACGCCGCCCGGAGAAAAGCCTGATGAGCTCGCCTGCGTTAACCGGGGGAATCCCGGTAACATCGCCCCTGTTTGACCCATTGAACACCATCCGCCTGCCAGCAAGCGCAGGCGCTCAACGGAGCGCACCATGAAAATGGACGAACCCGTGGCGCCCAAGTCGAACCGAATCACCAAGCCTGCTGCAGCAGCACCGGGCGGCGACCGCCGGCGACTTCGCGAAGCCGAGCTACTGCTCGAAGTAGCGCGCCGCATGGCGGGCTACGACTCGCTGGACGAAGTGCTGCGCGCGCTGGTGGAGATGACCACGGACGAATTGGGAACCGAGCGCGGATCGCTGTTCCTCAACGACCCGGCCACCAACGAGCTCTACTCCCGCGTCGCGCAGGGCAACATCCAGCGCGAGATCCGCATCCTCAACAACAGCGGCATAGCCGGCACCGTCTACACCACCGGCGAGGCTCTGATCATCCAGGACGCCTATTCGGACCCGCGCTTCAACCGCGCAGTCGACGAGCAGACAGGCTTCACCACCCGCAACATCATGTGCGTGCCCATCCGCACCGTGAAGGGCGACGTGATCGGCGTCGCGCAGACCCTGAACAAGCGCTCGGGAAAATTCACCAAGCAGGACATGCATCTGTTCGCCGCCATGACAAGCCAGGGCACGCTGGCACTGCAAAGCGCGCAGTACATCGAGCGCATGAAGGCGCTGCGCCAGCAGGAGATGGAATTCATCGACGTGGTGTCCGAAGTCACCGCGGATATCAAGCTCGGCTCGCTGCTGCAAAAGGTCATGGGCGAGGCGACGCGCCTGCTGAACGCCGACCGCTCCACCCTCTTCCTCAACGACGAGAAGACCAACGAACTTTGGTCCGAAGTGGGCCAGGGCTTGGAATCCATGCAGATCCGCCTGCCCAACCACCTCGGGATCGCAGGCGCGGTGTTCATGTCCGGCAAGTCCATCAACATCCCCTATGCCTACGCCGACCTGCGGTTCAATCCCGGGTTCGACAAGAAGACCGGGTACTTCACGCGTTCCATCCTGTGCGTGCCCATCATCAACAAGCACGGCAAGACCATCGGCGTGACGCAGGTGCTCAACAAGCACGGCGGCCCGTTCACCGGCGAAGACGAGTCGCGGCTGCGGGCGTTCACGGCGCAGATCTCCATCGCGCTGGAGAACGCCAAACTGTTCGCCGACGTGCAAAACATGAAGAACTACAACGAGTCCATGCTCGAGTCGATGTCCAACGGCGTGATCACGCTGGACGACCAGGAGCGCATCGTCACCTGCAACGCGGCAGGCCTTCGCATCCTGCGCCAGCACCCCGATGCCATTCTGCACAAGCCCGCCGCCGAGTTCTTCACCGACGGCAATGCCTGGGTGCTGGAAAAGCTCAAGACTGCGGCCCAGACGCAGATCCCGGAGATCACCGTGGAGGCGGCGCTGACCGCAGGGGAAGAAACGCTGTCGGTGAACGTCACCGCCCTGCCTCTCCTTTCGATGGACAAGAAGCCCATGGGCTCGATGCTGCTGATCGAGGACATCAGCAGCGAAAAGCGCCTGAAGTCGACCATGTCGCGCTACATGGACCCGAGTATCGCCGACAAGCTGGTGGCGGGCGGCGCGGAGGCGCTGGGCGGACAAAGCGTGCCGGCCACCGTGCTCTTCTCCGACATCCGCGGCTTCACCACCATCACCGAGAAGCTCGGTGCGCAAGGCACAGTGGCGCTGCTCAACGAATACTTCACCCTGATGGTGGAATGCATCCAGCGCGAAGAAGGCATGCTCGACAAGTTCATCGGCGACGCCATCATGGCGGCCTTCGGTATTCCGGTGGCGCACGATGACGATGCCGACCGCTCCGTGCGCGCCTCGATCGCCATGATCCGCGCACTTTGGAAGTGGAACAAGGAACGCGTGTCCGAAGGAAAGCTGCCGGTGGACATCGGCATCGGCCTCAACACCGACATGGTGGTGTCGGGCAACATCGGCTCCAAGAAGCGCATGGACTACACCATCATCGGCGACGGCGTGAACCTCGCCTCGCGGCTGGAGTCGGCGTGCAAGACCTACGGCACGCACATCCTCATTAGCGAGTTCACCTACAAGCAGCTGAAGTCCACCTACTACACCCGCGAAATCGATTTGGTCATCGTCAAGGGCAAGACCCAGCCGGTGGCGGTATTCGAGGTGCTGGACTATCACACCGAAGAGAGCTACCCGCACCTGAACGACGCGCTGAGGCAGTTCCGCGCCGGACTTGCCGACTATCGCCATGGGCGCTGGAAGGAGGCGATCCGCGCCTTTGAGGAGGTGCTGGAGATGAACCCGGCCGACAAGACCGCCAAGCTCTACGTCGAGCGCTGCCATCACCTGCAAGAAAAACCGCCCAAAGGTGAGTGGAGCGGCGTGTGGGTGATGGAAGAAAAGTAGCAAAAGCTCTTCCAATACTGACAAATTTTATCGTTATCCAGCTACCCCAATACTTATACACAAGTTATACTGACATTAACAACGCCGCATACTCACCCAGTGAAACATCCACCGGGCCGGCGGCAATGCGTGCACCAGCGGCTATAATCGCCCCTGCAGCAGCGTGCGAACGACGCCACGTGTTCTCGCCTTGCAGCGGTAGCCCCGGTAGCTCAGTGGATAGAGCAGCCCCCTCCTAAGGGGCAGGTCGGACGTTCGATTCGTCTCCGGGGCGCCACACCACACACAGGCCGCAGCCCGGATTAAATTCCCGCCAGCTTGGAATTGGCAGCCGCCAACCGCTCCACCAGAATGCGCAGATA
>CANJRC010000151.1 GCA_947476535.1 Betaproteobacteria bacterium | reverse complement strand
TGCCGCTGGCGCTGCTGGGCGCCTATGGCCTGTTGCGATTTTCCACGACGCTGTTCGCCGAGTTGCGCGACATCGTGTTCGTGCGCGTGACACAGCGCTCCATCCGCCGCGTGGCGCTGTCGGTGTTTCGGCACATGCACAGCCTCTCCCTGCGTTTCCACCTGGAGCGGCATACCGGGGGCGTCTCGCGCGACATCGAGCGCGGCACGCGCGGCATTTCCACGCTGCTCTCCTACATGCTGTTCTCCATCATCCCGGTGATCCTGGAATTCATGCTGGTGGCGGTGATCCTGTTGAAGCGCTTCGACTGGCGTTTTCCCGCCGTCACGTTCGCCGCGGTGGCCGTGTACATCGTCTTTACCATCTGGGTCACCGAGTGGCGCACCGACCATCGCCGCAAGGCCAATGAGCTCGACTCGCGCGCCAACACCCGCGCCATCGACAGCCTGCTCAATTACGAGACCGTGAAGTACTTCAACAACGAGGAATTCGAGGCCAGGCGCTACGACGAGAGCCTGCAGCGCTATGAAGCCGCGGCGGTGCGCTCGGAGGCGTCGCTTGGGCTGCTCAACATCGGCCAGAGCATGATCATCGCCGCTGCAGTCAGCATCCTGATGATCCTGGCCGCCGAAGGCGTGGTGTCGAAGGCGCTGACCCTCGGGGACCTGGTGCTGGTGAACGCGCTGCTGATCCAGCTCTATATCCCGCTTAATTTCCTCGGCATGGTGTATCGGGAGATCAAGCAGTCGCTCGGGGACATGGATCGCATGTTCCGCCTGCTCGAGCAGCACCGCGAGATCGAGGATCGTCCCGGGGCGAGGCAGCTGCTGGCCGGACCGCAGGCAATCCGCTTCGAGCACGTGGATTTTCATTACGATGCGAACCGACAGATCCTGTTCGATGTCAGCTTCGACATTCCGGCTGGCAGCAAGATCGCGGTGGTCGGGCATTCCGGGGCCGGCAAATCGACTTTCGCTCGCCTGCTGTACCGCTTCTACGATGTATCCGGCGGCAGCATCCGAATCAACGACGGAGCCGAAGACAGCGACATTCGCGACCTCAAGCAGTCGAGCCTGCGGGCAGCCATCGGCATCGTGCCGCAGGACACCGTGCTCTTCAACGACACCATCTACTACAACATCCACTACGGGCGCCCGGATGCAACGCGCGAAGAGGTGATCGTGGCGGCACGCGCCGCGCACATACACGATTTCATCGTGTCGCTGCCCGATCAGTTTGAGGCGCGCGTGGGCGAGCGCGGCCTGAAACTGTCGGGGGGCGAGAAGCAGCGCGTCGCCATCGCGCGTGCCATCCTGAAGAATCCGTCGATCCTGATCTTCGACGAAGCGACTTCGGCGCTGGACTCGGAGACCGAGCAGGCGATCCAGGCCGAGCTCGAGCGCATTGCCAAGGGGCGCACCACGCTGGTGATCGCGCATCGCTTGTCGACGGTCATGGATGCGGACCAGATCCTCGTCCTTGATGGCGGGCGTATCGTTGAGCGCGGCACGCACCGGACTCTGCTGTCGGCGGGCGGTGCCTACGCGCAGATGTGGGCGCTGCAGCAACAGGAAGAAGAGGTCCCGGGTTCAAGTGCGGGCTCGGGTTCCGCATCGTCGGCTGTGCCGAGCGCAGTCGGGCCTTCGCCAGCGATGTCCGTCTAGGAATTGTGCCTTGTCGATGCTGTGTCAAGGAGATGTCAGACTCTTCGATACTGGATGAGAATAAGTATCTATCCCTCTAATTTTCTTGTAATTTCTTCAACTTCTCGCTAGACTTCGCGGCAATAACCTTCCCGTTGGGGGCATTGTGGCTTTTCTGTGGTCCCGCATTTTGCTGAAACTGGCGGCCGTTGCCTGCACCGTGATGGGTACGCTGGTCATGCAGCCCGCAATGGCAGCAGACCCGTCACCTTCGCGCCTGGCCCTGAAGTCTTCGGCTGCACTGGTGCTGGACGAAGAGACCGGCCACGTTCTGTATGGCAAGAACACGGAATCCGTCCTGCCGATCGCCTCCATCACCAAGCTGATGACGGCCATGGTGGTGCTGGATGCCAATCTCGACCTCAACGAGTCGCTGCAGGTCACCAACGAAGACCTCGATACGCTCAAGGGCACGCATTCGCGCCTGCGGGTCGGGACGCTCCTCACGCGCGAGGAGATGCTGCGCCTGGCATTGATGGCCTCGGAAAATCGCGCGGCCTCGGCTTTGGGACGCAACTATCCGGGGGGGCTCGAGGCATTCGTTGCCGCGATGAACCTCAAGGCGCGCATGCTCGGGTTGCAGGGCACGCGTTATGCCGACCCGACCGGATTGTCGTCCACCAACGTATCGACGGCTGAAGACCTCGGCAAGCTGGTGCGTGCCGCTCACCGCTATGACCGGATTCGCGAGTTTACAACCACATCCGGCTTCCAGGTGAACATCGGCGGCCGCCCCGCGGCCTTTCACAATACCAATCGCCTTGTGGCCAGTTCCGGCTGGGACATCGGCTTGTCGAAGACCGGGTTCATCAACGAGGCTGGTCGTTGCCTGGTGATGCAGGCGCACCTGGCCGGACGTGGCGTGGTCATTGTGTTGCTCGACTCCTGGGGCAAGTACACTCGAATTGCCGATGCGGCGCGAATTCGCAAGTGGCTCGAAGTGGCGGATGGATCCGAAATGCCTCGGCAGCCATCGGCACGCTCGGCGTCGAAGAGCCGAAAGGCCTCTGCCCGCGCGCGCGCGCAGTCGGGCACGCCCGTCGCCGCGACAGCCAGGCGAGCCCGCGCGAGCTGATTGCTCTGTGACCCAACGGCCGGGCAGGCTTCTGCAGGTCGATCAACAACGCCAGCGACGCGAGCCCGGGAGCCAGTAATGGTAGCGCTGCGGCAACTCAGGCAGGTTGAACAGCCCGCCGTCGGATCCGACGAAAGACCCGTTGCACCCTTGCGGTGTTATTCCTTCCTTCCCGACGACTGCGGTTTTGCCCACGATGTCCGGGCGGGCCTGTCGATGCGCTACAAGGTGGTACCGCCACGCTGGTCCTTTGATGGCGAAGGTCAGCGCCTCTATGCCGCGCTGACACAATCCCCCGAGTTCTACGCCCAACGTTGCGAGCTCGAAGTGCTCAAATCGCATGGGGCCGAGATATTGGAGTTTATTGGTCCTCGGGCCCAGCTCATGGGCATCGGATGCGGCGGGATGGTAAGCATTCGCGAACTGCTGGTGCAGTTGAGCCCGGTCTTGTACTTGCAGGTGGATTTGGACGCCGTTGCGATGAGGCTTGCCGCCGCGTGTTTGGCCGCGGAGTTTCCGCGCATCAACGTGGCGGGAATCCTCGCCGATGTCACGCAGAATCTGGTGCTGCCCGGGTTCGTGGGCGTCCCGCTAGGGCGTAAAGCCGTCTTTATCCCCGGCTGGACGGTGTCTAGCGTGACCGCAGACGAGTTGTTTCCGATGCTGCAGCAGGCGCGGCGCATGGTGGGCGCGGGTGGCGCCCTGCTTGCTGGCGTTGGCCTGAAGAAGTTGCGCAAGGTCCTCGACGCCTCATGCAATGACACGGCAGGGGCGATGGCAGCCTTCAATGCCCACGTGCTCACGCGCATCAACGCTGAGCTTGGCGGTGATATCCAGGTGCGCCGCTATCGCCACCTGGCGTTCTATGACGAGGTCAAGGGTCGCGTCGAGATGTTCATGGAGAGCCAGTTCGCGCAGGTGGCTAATGTCTCCGGCGAGCGTTACAGTTTCGATGCCGGGGAAGCGGTGCTCACGGGCATCATGTGCAAGTACACTGACGAAGAGTTCCTGTCCCTCGCCGGCGAGGCAGGGTTCGTGTCGCAGAAAGTGTGGACCGACGCATCGCGCCAGTTCAGCGTGCACGGCATGCTGGCGTCCTGATTCACGGGAGCGCGGTCGCGGCTGACGTGGATTGCAGGTATCCTTTCGATTGAGCGTCAGGGCCGCGCACCTACTCTCGCGCAACGCGTTGCATCAGCCGGACACAAGGTCAAACAAGGGGACGTGGATGAACCGTATTCGCAATAATTTCCGATTGCTCTGCAGTTCCTGCCGTCATTTGGCAGGCGCTGTATTCCTAGTCCTTGCGGGGCTCGGCGCCACAGATGCCTTGGCGCAATCCAAGGCTGCGGTGCAGCCCGAACTGGATGCGTTGGTGGTCGCCGCCAAGGCCGAAGGTTCGCTGGTTTGGTACTCCGCACCACCCGAGGGGCTGGCCAAGCGCGTGAGTGACGCCTTCTCCACCAAGTACGGGATCCGCGTGCAATTCGTGCGTCTGCAGACGGTGCCGCAGCGCATCCGCTATTCGGCAGAGGCCGAGGCAAGGAATTTTGCCGCAGATTTGCTGATCCTCGCCGGCGGAACGAATGCACAATACGCCGACGCTGGGATCAAGAGGGGCTGGATGGAGGCGGTTTCTGCAGCCAACCTGCCGGTGGTCAAGAGCGGGGAGTTTCCAGTCAAGTATCTCACCGGACCCACGGCGATCGTGCAGATCAGTCCCTGGCAGATCAGCTACAACACCGACAAGGTGAAGGGCGTTGATATCCCCAAGGACTGGGCGGAACTTGCAAGTCCGAAATGGAAGGGGCAACTCATCCTCTCGGGAGTTGGCTCGGGCGATATCTACGCGGAATTCTGGTCCATGCTGGCCAAGCGCTACGGGGAAGGTTTCCTGACCACGCTGCGCGAGTCCAGCCCGCGCCGGGCCTCGGGCGGGGGGGTTCCGGCCGCACAGGCGCTGGGAGCCGGCGAGGGCAGCGTCCAGATTCCCAATATCACCTCGGTGACCCTGCCCTTGGTGGAAAAGGGCGCGCCCATCGCATCGGTGACGCCGGACTACACGACGGGGGTGGAGCAGCACATCGCGCTCACGGCGCGCGCGCACTCCAAGAACCCCAACGCGGCGCGGCTGTTCGCCAACTACCTCATGTCGTCCGAGGGCAACACGCTGCTCAATGCCGGGCAGGGCATCGGTAGCATGTACGAGTCGGCACGCATGCCCAGGGACTATCAGACACCGAACCCTGAGGCAGTCAGTCAGGCGGCGTCGCTCACCAAGCTGATTGGTTTCTAGCCAGGAGCATATGAATATGTCGGCAGTAACGAGCGCAACAGAAACATCGATAGGTTCTGCGACGCCGGGTGCAGTGACTCCCGCCATCCCTATCCGCTTCAGCCACGTGGCGTTTACTGTGTCGAAGCAGACGCTCTCCGGCGAAAACATGAGGCGGGTGATCCGCTTCTTTGCAGAGGTGTTCGGCTTTATCGAGCGTCCGCAATACACCAAGGACGGCGCGATGCTGGTGATGATGGCCGGGGCCGTGGACCAGTTCGTGGTGCTGTTCGGCCACGACCATCCGGCCACGGCCAACATCGAGCGCGACCATTTCGGCATCAACGTCAACTCGCTGGCCGAACTGCAGGAGCTGCTGGCGCGTGCCAAGGTATTTGCGAAAACCAATCCGGATGTCGAAATCACCGACTACGCGGTGAGCGAGCCGCGCGTGGACGTGTTGCCGCACAAGCTGCATCGCTTCTACGTGCGCTTCGCCACGCCGTGCCCGCTGGAAGTGCAGTACTACGAAAGGATCTGAGACCTTGGCCGCTGCCATTCCACGGGTCGCGGACGCGATCCTCGAGCGCTTTCGCGCCATCCCTACGTCGACCATCTGCGATGGTTATGTCAAGGTGGGGATTCGCATTCCCGAGCGCGTGGTGGTGGATGGCATGTTGCCCATGCACGGACCCACGGCGCATTTGGTAAGGGCGGTTGGACGCGCGCGCACCCAGCGGCGCGTGCTAGTGCGCGATGCGTCGCGCCTGGGTCAGGCGGCCAACCCCAAGCTGTTTCACGGATTCGTCGAGGACGCGGTGCCCGGTGATTTCCTGGTGATTGCGGCCCCTCCGGGGCCGCCTGGCGCGGTATTCGGCGGCAAGCTCGCCCAGATCGCCAAGATGCGCGGCGCCGCCGGCGTCATCGTCGGCGGGGCGACGCGCGATGTGGCGGAAATCATCGCGCATGACTTGCCGGTGTGGGCTCAGTCAGTGACGCCGATCGCCGGCGGTTACGCCAAGTATTCGATTGTCGAGCTGAACGTGCCGGTCAACTGCGGCGGCATCGAAATCATGCCCGGTGATGTCATCGTGGCAGATGCCGATGGCGTGGTGGTGATCGCGCCCGAGGACATCGAAAAGCTGCTGCCGGCCTGCGAACAGATCCAGGCCTCGGAGGACGCCAGTGCGCGTGCACTGGCCTCGGGCAAGTCGGTCAAGGAAACCTTCGCCTCGCGTACCTATGTCTGGGATGCGCAACGCAAGGATCTAAAGTCCAAGCCTTCAGTGGACAAGCCCAAGCGCCCGCGCCGCAGCTAGTGGGATCGCGCGGCCTGCTACGCAGGCTCGGCCGCGCTGCGTGAAGCCGGGACCGCGTGGCTGACTACGCAGGCCCGGTCGCGCTGCTTGAAGCCGGGACCGCGCGAGATATCAGTCCGCCTTTGCGCCCGAAGCCTTTACTGCAGGGCGCCACAAGTCGATTTCCGCTTTGACGTAGGCGGAGAATTCCGCCGGGGAGTTGCCCCCGATTGCGGCGCCGAATTCCTGGAAGCGGGTGCGAACGGCAGGCTGTTGCATGACGCGGGCGATATCGGCATGGATTTTCGAAACCAGCGGGGGCGGTGTTTTCCCAGGCGCAAAAATGCCCACCCAGGTGCGAGCCTGGAACCCGGGGATGGTCTGCGCCAGCGCCGGCACGCCCGGCGCAAACTGGGAAGGTTCGGGGCTCGTCACCGCCAGTGCACGCAGGCGGCCGTTCTGGACGAAGCCCATGACATTGGC
>CANJRC010000150.1 GCA_947476535.1 Betaproteobacteria bacterium | reverse complement strand
GCGCGGCATGGTGAGCCACACCGTGTGGCCGTGGCTGGTGGGGCCGAAGGTGGCCAAGGAGTACCTTGCCACCGGCGGCACCATGTCGGGCGAGGTGGCGCAGCAAAAGGGCCTCATCAATGCCGCGGTAGACGATGCCGCGCTGGATGCCCACGTGCTGGCCTTCGTGCGCGACCTCGCCACCATGCCGCCCGGCACGCCGGGCGCGAACAAGAAGCGCATCAACTGGGCGTATCGTGACATCAGCCGCGTGCTGCACGACGACCGCCAGTACGACGTGGATTTCGAGTGGCTGGTGAAGGCGCGCGAAGTGGACTATGCCTTCTACAACAGCGTCGCCAAGGAAGGCGTGACCGGCGCCGTGCGCAAGCGCGACGACAAGTTTTCCAAGTAGCGCCCGTTCCATGCAGGGTGCAACCCCGACGGCTACAGTGCGCGCCGCGCGCAGGGCGAACCTGCCGGCATTATTCGCGCCGAAGTCGATTGCCATCGTCGGCGCATCGGACCGCAGTTTCTATGCGCGTAACGCGTTGCACCGGCTCGACGCTTGTGGTTATGCGGGCGAGGTGCATCTGGTCAATCCGCGCGCCGATGCGGTGGCGGGGCGCCGCTGCCACACGGGCATGCTTGGCATAGGCAAACCCATCGACCTGGCGTTCATCGCCGTACCGCGCGCCGCAGTTGTGCCGGCACTGGAAGAAGCGACTGCGGCCGGGGCGCGCGCGGCCGTCATCGTCACGACGGGCTTTGGCGAAAGCGCGGATGCCGAAGGACGGCGCCTGCAATCGGCGCTGGATGCGTGGCTAGCGACGTCGTCGCTGGCGGTGTGCGGGCCGTCCTGCCTTGGCGTAATCAATGTGCATGGTCGCGCGCAGGCCTTCGGTGGGCATCCGGGCACCGATCTCCTGCCTGGCAGCGTGGCGCTGGTGTCGCAAAGCGGTGCCAATGTCCACACCTACATCGGTGCCGCGCTGGCGAGAAATTTCGGTTTCTCTTGCATCGTCTCCAGCGGCAACGAGGCGGGGCTCGACACCGGCGACTACATCGATTACTTCATCGACGACCCGGCCACGCGCGTGATCTGCGCCTATGTGGAGAGCTTCCGCCATCCGGAGGCGCTGCCGGCAATCGCGCGCCGGGCACAGGTGGCGGGAAAGCCCATCGTGCTGATCAAGATCGGGCGCTCGCAGTCCTCGGCGCGCGCCGCATTGGCGCACACGGGGTCCATGACCGGCCCTGACGCGTATTTTGCAGCGCTGTTCGCGCAGTTCGGCATCGTGCGCGCCAACTCCATCGAGGAAGCGCTCGATCGCGCGACGATCTTTGCATCCTCGCCTTTGAAGTGGTGGCTGGGCACAGCGGGAGGCGGGCGCACCGGCATCGTCTCGGTGTCGGGTGGATTCGCCGGCGCGTTTTCGGACATGACCTCGGACCCCACATCGGAGGGTGCGGCAGTTGCGCGAATTTCGGTGCCGGAGCTCGATGCGGCGACGGTTGTGCGCATCGAGCAGATTCTGCCGCCGCACGTCGGGCCGCAGAATCCGCTCGATCTGTCCACGCAGGTGCGGCGCGATCGCCCCGACGCCTGGCGCGATACGCTCGACGCCGTGGCAGGCGACGCCGCGGTGGACGTCGTTCTGGCGGCCGAGGCGACGCCGATGGATGAGGCGCGCCTGCGGTCTCTGGTCTCGCTGCGCGAGTGCCATGGCAAGCCGGTGCTGCTTGCGACCACTTCGCCGCATATCGGCATCATGGACGATGCGCTGCTCGCGATCTGCCGCGACGCGGGCCTGCCTTTGCTTGCCGGCGCGGAGGGAACGCATCGGGCGATGGAATCGGCGCTGGCGTGGATGACAGCGAGCAAGTCTGCGCGGGCGGCCGCCGCGGACACCTCCGCTGCACCATCGATGAAATCGCGAGAGCCGTTGCCGCGTCCAGCGACGCGTGTCCTCCATGAGGTGGTTGCGCGAGACATGCTGTTGCCTTACGGCATTACCGGGCCGGCATCGCGACTGGTCAGCGATCCGGATGCTGCGCTGGCCGCCGCCAAGGCGCTGGGCGGCAGCGTCGCGCTGAAGATCGTTTCCTCGGCCATCACGCATCGCAGCGACCTGGGACTGGTTGCGCTCGATGTCGCCCCGGGCGCGGTCAAGGACAGGGCGGCAGATCTTTTGCAGCGCGCGTCCGCCGCTGTGGCACCTGGCGAGCTCGCCACGCTGGGTGTGCTGGTGCAGGCCATGACACGGGGCGCGGCGGAGCTGTTTATCGGCGTGACGGCGATGGCAGGCCATGCGCCGTTGCTGGTGGTGGGCATGGGTGGCATATACGTCGAGCTGCTGGGCGATCGCGCGACGCGCATCTGCCCGGTGGACGAGGACGAGGCGTTGCGCATGCTGCGTTCGCTGCGCCTGTTGCCAATGCTCGACGGCTATCGCGGCCGTCCGCGTGCCGATGTGCCAGCCGCTGCGCGCGCCATCGCCGCAGTGTCCGCATTTGCGATGGCTGCCGCCGGATGGCTCGCCGAAGCGGAGATCAATCCGCTGATCGTGATGCCGGAGGGCGGCGGAGTGTTTGCGGTGGATGCGCTGGTGGTTGCACGCGAGGCCTGAGCGCCGGGGACTCAGGTGGGGCGTCGGCAGGCGGACTACAATGCGCTGCGGATTGGTAATGTGATTGCCTTGTCGAATCGCAAGTGCATCGCAAGACCAAGTACTCAATGAAGGAGATTGGATCATGAAGAATGTACGCACATGTCACCTGGCCACGCTGGTGGTCATGGGCACCGCTGCCGTTGTCACGCTGGCCGGATGGTCGGGTGTCGCACAGGCGGCCGAGGCTTTTCCGTCGCGGCCGCTGCGCATCGTCGTGCCCTACGCGCCGGGTGGCAGCACCGATCCGATTGCGCGCCTGGTCGGGCAGCAATTGACCGAGACGCTCAAGCAGCCGGTGGTGGTGGAGAACCGTGCCGGTGGCGGAACCATGATCGGCACCGAGCTGGTGCAGAAGTCGCCAGCCGACGGCTACACGATGCTGCTCGCATCGAGCTCGCACGCTGTCAACCCGGCCCTGTACAAGAAGGTGAACTACGATCCGGTCAAGGATTTCCAGGCAGTGTCGCTGGCCATGTCGTTCCCACTGCTACTCACCGTCAACCCGAACGTGCCGGTGAACTCGGTGAAGGAGCTGGTGGCGCAGTCGCAGGCGAGCCCCGGAAAGTTCGCCTATGCGTCCGGCGGCAACGGCGCGGCCAATCACCTGGCCGGTGAAATGTTCAAGGCGCTGGCCAATGTCGACCTCCTGCATGTGCCCTACAAGGGCGGTGGCCCGGCCCTCGCCGATCACCTGGGCGGGCAGGTGCCGCTGATGTTCGGCAGCATCGTGCAGTCGCTGCAGCAGGTGAAGGCCGGCAAGCTGCGCGCCCTGGGTGTGAGCGGCGGCACGCGCAGTCCCCTGTCCCCTGACATCCCGACCATCGGCGAGGCCGGTGTGGCCGGGTACAACGTCACCTCATGGAATGCTTTCGTCGTGCCGGCGGCAACACCGGCGCCTGTGGTTGCCGCGCTCAATGTGGAGATTGTGCGCGCGCTGCGCCTGCCCGCGACGCGCGAGTCTCTGGCATCGCAGGGCGCCGAGCCGATGCCCTCATCCCCAAAAGAGGCGCAGGACTTCATTGCCGCCGAAGTGGTGCGCTGGGCCAAGCTGGTTGAAAAGCAACACATCCACGTCGACTAGGTGTCGCCCCCGCGACGAGGTAATGCGCCATTCGGCATTGTTGCCGTTGGCGAGGCCTGTTGAAGTGAGCGGAGGTGCGTGAGATGCAGGCAGCACCCAATGACCTGCAGCTGCTGATCGCCTTCGCGATCTTCATCGTCGCCTGTGGCGGGCCGCTACGCTGGGTTTGGGACCAGTACCGGCGCGCCTCCTTCCTGCACCGGCGGCCCTGGCGCGCGGTTGCCGTGCTCTTGCTGTCGCCGGTGGTCGTGTTTCCCGCGGGCTATGTTGCGGTGCTGGTGCTGTCGTTCATCGCGCGCTCGCTGGGCTGGAGTGTTTTCAATGGCGACGACGGCTTCAAGGCGCTGTTCGCATTGCTGTGGTCTTGCATATTTCTGGTGTTTGCCGGAATTGTCGTGGGCATGCTGACCATGGCGGGACGCCTACCCGGCGGATCGCTTGGCCACAAGGACGGTCGCGATACGGCCGACGAGTGATTTTCTTTCCTCCCCATGCCTTGGCGGCGCGCATGCGGGAGGAGGGCGGTAAAAAAAGGGGAATTGGCGATGACTTTCGACCTGCTGGTACGCAATGCACGAGTGATCGACGGCACCGGCGCCCCGGCATTCGTGGGCGATGTGGCGGTACGGGCTGGGAAGATCGTCGAGGTGGGGAAGGTTGCGGGCGGCGCGAAGCGCGTGATCGATGCGGCTGGCCAGGTGGTGGCTCCGGGCTTCATCGATCTGCACACGCACCTGGATGCCCAGCTGCTGTGGGACCCGCTGGCCTCCTCTTCCTGTTGGCACGGCATTACCACCGCCGTGCTCGGTAACTGCAGCTTCGGCATTGCGCCCTGTCGCCCGAAGGATCGCCGTTACCTGCTGCATACGCTGGAGCGCGTGGAAGGCATGTCGCTGAAGGCGCTCGAGGCCGGCGTGGACTGGAGCTGGGAAACCTACCCGCAGTACATGGACCGCATCGGGCAGCGCCTCGGCATGAACATCGCCGCGCTGGTGGGCCATAGCGCCGTGCGCCAGTACGTGATGGGGGAGGCAGCAGCCGAGCGGGCCGCGACCGCCAATGAAATCGCCGGCATGCGAGGCGTCATGCAGGATGCGCTCGATGCCGGTGCCTACGGCATGTCCTTCAACTTCCTGCCCGCGCACAACGGCGGGGACGGGCGCCCGATCCCATGCCGGCTGGCGAACGTGGATGAAGTGATGGCCATGACGTCGTTGATGCGTGGCTCCAAGAGTGGTGGCCGCGGCGGCGCGATCCAGATGTCGGACACCATCAAGGGTGAGGACCCGCTCGATCTGTGCGACCGCATCGGCCGCGCCTCGGATTGCGCGGTGTGGTGGATCCCGCTCCTGCAGTTCGACAGCCAGCCGGGAGTGTGGCAGCGGCGCCTGGCGCAGACCCAGGCGCAGGTGGCGGCAGGCAGCCATGCGCGCGCCATGTGCACGTCGCGCTCGGTGGACATCATGTTCAACATGCGCAACGTGCATATCCTGGACGGCATGCCGGCCTGGAAGGCGATGCTGGTGAAGCCCGCCGACCAGGTGATGGCCGACATGCGGGATCCGGCTGTGCGATCCGCGCTGCGGCGCGATTTCGCTGACAAGTCGAACGTGATCCATTTTTCGCGGCGCTGGGACATGGTGGAGGTGATCGAGGTGAGGAAGCCATCCCTCAAGCCGCTGGAGGCGCGCAAGATCGCCGATATTGCGGCCGAACAGGGACGCGACGCGCTCGACGTGTTCCTCGACCTGTGCGTGGAGGATGGCCTGCAGACGGATTTCCTGACCGTGCTCGCCAACAGCGATGAGGCGGCGGCGGCCGAGATGCTGCGCCACCCCGACACGCTGATCGGGCTCTCGGATGCCGGTGCGCATGCCGCGCTGGAGTGCGGCTACGGTTTCACCACCTACCTCCTGGGCCACTGGGTGCGCGAGCTGAAGATCATGCCGCTCGAGCAGGCGGTGCGAAAGCTCACCTCGCAGCTGGCCGACCAGCTAGGCCTGGCCGACCGCGGCCGCATCCGGCCCGGGCTGATGGCGGATCTGGTGATCTTCGATCCGGACACGGTGAACATGCAGCGGCCGGTGCCGGCGTTCGATTTCCCGGGAGGCGCCAAGCGTTTTGTTCAGCGTGCCGACGGCATCAGCCACACCATCGTGAACGGCGAAGTGTTCATGGAGCATGGCGAGCACGCCGGCAGCTATGCCGGGCAGCTGCTGCGGCGCAAGTAACGGATTCACTGAGCGGCAGCCTGGCTGCCATGGAGACAGGCATGGACAAGGATCGCGTCAAGGCATTCACCAACAAGGTGTTCGGCGACATGGCTGGCGCCATGAGCGCCGGGCTGGGCTACATCGGCGTGAAGACCGGCCTCTTCCGTGCCATGGCGGGCAAGGGGCCGATGACATTGGCGCAGGTGCTGGGGGCGACGGGCCTGCAGTCGCGTTACGTCGAGGAATGGCTCAAGGGCATGGCGAGCGCGGGTTACCTCGAGCATGACCCGGTGGCTGACACCTGGCTGCTGCCCGACGAACACGCCTTCATGGTGGCCTCCGATGAAACGGACCATTTCATGGGCGGGCTGTTTTGCATGCTGCCGCCACTCTTGCGCGTGGCACCGCGCGTGGCGGAGGCGTTCCGGACTGGGGGCGGCGTGCCCTTCGAGGACTACGGCCGCGACGGCATCGACGCGCTCGATCTTCTCAACCGCGGCCAGTACGAGCAGCGCTTCGCCAGCCACTGGCTGAAGTCGCTGCCGCAGGTGTCGGCAAGGCTGCAGGCGGGTGGCAGCGCGCTCGACTTCGGCTGCGGGGCGGGGGCCGTGGTGCTGTCGCTGGCGCGGGCATTTCCGCAGGCGAGCTTTACCGGCATCGATCGCAGCAAGGAATCGATTGCGGCCGCGCAGGCGGCGCTTGCCGCTTCGCCGGATGCGGCGTCGCTTGCGCCGCGTGCGCGTTTCCTCGCGCAGTCGCTCGCCGATCTCGTTGCCGATGAGCAGTTCGACTTCATCACTGCCTGCGATTGCATCCATGACCTTGCGGCACCGGTGGAGACGCTGCGCCAGATCCGCGCTCGGCTCAAGCCGGATGGTGTGTTCATGGTGATCGAGCCCAAGGCCGCGGACTCGGTGGAGGGCAACCG
>CANJRC010000149.1 GCA_947476535.1 Betaproteobacteria bacterium | reverse complement strand
GGTGCAGGTGGTGGCCACGCCAGACCGTGCCGCCGTGGGCGAGCTGCTGACCATGACCGAGTACGTGGACATCGTGGTGCCGCGCGGCGGCAAGAGCCTGATCGAGCGCATCATGGCCGAATCGCGCATTCCGATGATCAAGCACCTGGACGGCGTGTGCCATGTGTACATCGACGACAGCGCCGATCTCGACAAGGCGGTGAAGATCGCCGACAACGCCAAGACGCAGCGCTACGGCACCTGCAACACCATGGAAACGCTGCTGGTGGCCGAATCGGTCGCGGCCAAGGTATTGCCGAAGCTGGCGAAGATCTACATCGACAAGGGCGTGGAGCTGCGCGGCGACAGCGCGTCGCGGAGCCTCGTGCCGCAGATGGCGGCCGCCAGCGAGGAAGACTGGTACACCGAATATCTCGCCCCGGTGCTGTCGGTGCGCGTCGTGAAGGGGCTCGATGAAGCGATGGAACACATCGCGAAATACGGCTCGCAGCATACCGATGCCATCGTTACCGAGGATGAATCGCACGCCGCGCGCTTCGTGCGCGAAGTGGACTCGAGCTCAGTCATGGTCAACGCATCGACACGCTTCGCCGACGGGTTCGAATACGGGCTGGGCGCCGAGATCGGCATTTCCACCGACAAGCTGCATGCGCGCGGCCCGGTAGGGCTGGAAGGGCTCACTTCGCAGAAGTTCGTGGTATTCGGCGACGGGCACGTTCGCACGTGACCCGGCCCGCTCCCGGAGCCGTCACGCAAGGGCAAGGCATCAAGGCAGATTGGTACTTCGATTTCATCTCCCCGTATGCCTACCTGCAGTTCGCCGTACATCCCGACCTGTTCGAGCGCCTGATCGAGTCGGCGGGCCTGGTTTTCAAGCCGGTCGTATTCGCGGGGCTGCTCGCCCACTGGAGGCACAAGGGCCCAGTGGAGATACCCGAAAAACGGCGCCAGACTTACCGCATGATCGCGTACACCTCGGCGCAGCGCGGCATCGCGATCAAGTTTCCGCCGGGCCACCCGTTCAATCCGATCCCGGCATTGCGGCTCGCCATCGCATTGTGCGATCCGGCGTCGCCAGCGTCCCAACCTGCGATCGCAATCGTGCGCACGATCTTCGAGTTCATCTGGAAGGAAGGGCGCTCGCTGGCTGATGACTGGGCGCAGTTGTGCAAGCGCCTGGGATTGGGCGTTGCGCAGGCCGATGCCCTGATTGGCGCCGCACCGGTCAAGGACAGGCTGCGCGCCCATGGCGAGGAAGCCATCGCACGAGGCATCTATGGCGTTCCCACTTTTGCGCTCACGCGCGAGGCCGGCACGCCTGCAACTGGCATTCGGCCGGAGCTCTTCTGGGGCGAGGATGCAACGCCCATGCTGCGCGCCTACCTTGCCGACCCGGGGCTATTCAACACGCCGGAGATGTGCGCGCTCGACGCGCTTCCGGTGGCCGCCTCCCGAAAGGGCAGCTAGCCCCATGGTCAACGCCACGGGTGTTTTCGGCGGCACGTTCGATCCGGTGCACAACGCCCATCTGTGCATTGCCGAATCGGCGCGAACATGCCTGTCGCTAGACGTCATCCGCTGGGTGCCCACCGGCCTCCCCGGACATCGCGATACCCCCGTTGCGTCGCCCGAACAGCGGCTCGCCATGCTGCGCGTGGCACTGGCCGGGAACCCGAATACAATCATCGATACAACCGAACTTGCATCGGGCCTGCCGACATTCACGGTGAACACGCTCACACGCCTGCGCTCCGAACTGGGCGCCCGATTGCCGATTGCGCTCATTATCGGCAGCGACCAATTCATTGCGCTGCATACCTGGCGCGAATGGGAGCGCCTGTTCGAGCTCGCGCATGTCGCCGTTGCCGAACGACCGGGACATGCCATCGACACTGCACGCCTGGCACCCGCCCTCGCGCAGCAATGGAAAACCAGGCGCGCCGACCACCTCGGCTCCCTGCCCTTCGGGAACATCATCCCCTTTCCAATGCCCGCCATGGACATCTCGTCCACCGCCATTCGCGAGACCCTCGCCGCAAAGCGCGACGCGCGCCATTTGCTACCGGACAAGGTTCTCGCCTATATTGAATCACAATACCTCTACCGTCCCGCCTAAACCCGCGCCAGGACAACCGCGCACACAAAGACAGGAACCCCGCTTGAAAGACGTTCGCAAGCTGCAAAAAGCCGTCATCTCGGCACTCGAAGACATCAAGGCCGACGACATCCAGGCCTTTGACGTCATGCACATCACGGCGATGTTCGATCGCGTCATCATCGCCAGCGCCAATTCCGGTCGCCAGCTGCGCGCCCTCGCTCACAACGTCCAGGACAAGGCGCGCGCGCTGGGCTGGCGAGTGGTCGGCATCGAAGGCGAAGACTCCGGTGACTGGGTGCTGGTGGACCTCGGCGACATCATCGTGCACATCATGCAGCCGGCGGTGCGCGTGCACTACAACCTCGAGGAACTCTGGGGGCATCCGAAGCCACGCGCACCACGTGCGCCAACCGCCGATGCTGCACCCAAGCCGACCAAATCGACCAAGTCGACCAAATCGACCAAATCGGCCCCCAAGGTCAGCAAGGCCGCAAAATCCGCCCGGCCCGCAGGCCCCGCGAAGAAAGCACCGACCAAGCGCAAAGCCAGACCCGCTGCGGCCAGCTGAGGCGCACGGCAACGACGCCAGCAAAGTCCGCATGAAGCTCCACATTGTCGTCGTCGGCGCTCGCATGCCGCGCTGGATCGAGGACGGCTTTGCTGAATACGCCGGTCGCATGCCGAAGAACGCCCGCCTTACGCTGATCGAGGTCCGGCCGGAATCGCGCACCACCGGAAAAACAGTGGCGCAAATGACCGAGGCCGAAGCCGCGCGCATCGATGCCGCGGTGCCCGCAGATTGCGAGCGCGTGTTGCTTGATGAGCGCGGGCGGGAGTTCACCACGCGCGAACTGGCATCGTGGCTGGAAAAGAAACTGGAGGGCGGGCACGACCTCGCGTTCGTGATTGGCGGGCCGGACGGCTTGTCCGTGCGGCTGAAATCCGAAGCGGGAACCTCCATGCGCCTGTCGAACCTGACCCTGCCCCACGGGCTGGCGCGGGTGCTACTGGCCGAGCAGTTGTACCGTGCGGTGTCGATCATGCAGAATCACCCCTATCACCGGGAATAGGACTGGACGCAGATGCCGACTTCCGGGGACAGGATCTATCTCGCCTCGCGCAGCCCGCGCCGGCGCGAACTGCTCAGGCAGATCGGCATCGACTTCGAGATCTTGTTGCTGCGCGAGCATTCGGCGCGCCAGCCCGACGTTGACGAGACGCCCCTGGCGAGAGAGAACCCCGACGACTACGTACGTCGCGTATGTCGTGAAAAGGCAGCCACTGGATGGCGCCGGCTCACCGCGCGCGGCCTGCCGCGCCTGCCGGTGCTCGCCGCCGATACCACGGTGTGCCTCGATCAACGGATCCTGGGGAAGCCGGCAGACAACGCCGAGGCCGCCGCAATGCTGGCCGCCCTGTCCGGCCGCGAGCACCGGGTGCTCACGGCGGTGGCGATACAATTCGATGCCGAGGTGGAGATGACGGTCAGTGAAAGCATCGTGCGCTTCGACCTTCTGGACGAGGCGGCCATCGCCGCTTATGTTGCGATCGGAGAACCCCTCGACAAAGCCGGCGCCTACGGCATTCAGGGGCACGCCGCCGCGTTCATCTCGGAATTGCGCGGCAGCTATTCCGGGGTGATGGGCCTGCCCCTATACGAGACAGCGACGATGTTGCGACGCCTGCGAAAGAAGATCGACGCATGAAAGAAGACATCCTCATCAACGTCACCCCCCAGGCCGTACGGTGCAAGAGGGCTACCGCCCCCTTGCCTATCCCCCAACTTCAGTATTGGCTCGCGGCAGGAAGGCACTTCCAATGAAGGAAGAAATCCTCATTAACGTCACCCCCCAGGAAACGCGCGTTGTGGTCATGGCTGCCGGCATCCCGCAGGAGGTGCACATCGAGCGGACGCACAACCGCGGCATGGTGGGGAACATCTACATCGGGAAAGTGGCGCGGGTACTGCCCGGCATGCAGTCGGCATTCATCGAGATCGGACTCGAGCGGGCGGCATTCCTGCACGTGGCCGACATCTGGGAGCAGCGCAAGAACGCCGCCAACGCCAAGCCGATCGAGCAAATCCTCGCCGAGGGCCAGCCCGTGCTGGTGCAGGTGATCAAGGACCCGATCGGCACCAAGGGCGCTCGGCTGTCGACGCAGATCTCCATTGCCGGCCGGCTGGTGGTCTACCTGCCGCAGGACCCGCACATCGGCATTTCACAGCGCATCGAGGATGAAACGGAACGCCAGCAGCTGCGCGAAAAACTGGCGCTGTTGCTGCCACCCGACGAAACCGGCGGATTCATCATCCGCACCGTCGCCGAGAGCGCCACCGACGCCGAGTTGGCCAACGACATCCGCTACCTGCGAAAGCTCTGGCACGACATCCGCGGGCGCGCCTTCACCGAACCCGCGCCCACGCTGCTGCACCAGGACCTGTCGCTGGCGCAACGCGTGCTGCGCGACTTCATCAACGAGGACACCGGGCGCATCTTCGTCGATTCGCGCGAGAACTTCGTCAAGCTGCAGGAGTTCGCGCACGAGTACATGCCCAACGTCTTCGGCCAGCTCGAGCATTACACGGGCTCGCGCCCGTTGTTCGACGTGCACAACGTCGAACCGGAAATCGAAAAGGCGCTGGCGCGCCGCGTCGACCTGAAGTCGGGCGGCTACATCATCGTCGACCAGACCGAAGCGATGACCACGGTGGACGTCAACACTGGCGGCTTCGTGGGGGTGCGCAATTTCGACGACACCATCTTCAAGACCAACCTGGAAGCGGCCCGCGTGATTGCGCGCCAACTGCGCCTGCGCAACCTGGGCGGCATCATCATCATCGATTTCATCGACATGCACGATGCCGCGCACCGCGATGCGGTGCTAGCCGAGCTCAACGTGGCGCTGGCGCGCGACCACACGCGGATCACCGTCAGCGGGTTCTCCCCGCTTGGCCTGGTTGAGATGACCCGAAAGCGGACGCGCGAGTCGCTGGCCCACGTGCTGTGCGAGCCCTGCCCGGTGTGCGAGGGGCGCGGCGAGCTGAAGACGGCGCGCACCATCTGCTACGAAATTCTGCGCGAAATCCTGCGCGAGGAACGCCAATTCCAGTTCAATGCCAAGGAATACCGCGTGATCGCCTCCCAGAAGGTGATCGACATGTTCCTCGAGGAGGAATCGCCATCCCTTGCCATGCTCGGGGATTTCATCAGCAAGCCCGTATCGCTGCAGGTCGAGTCGGGCTACCATCAGGAAGAATTCGATATCATTCTCATCTAGTCGGAATACCCCAATGAAGGACAAGGGAAATCTCTCTAGCAAGGAGCAGGCGCTCATCGAGGCGGCGCGACGCGAGTTGGCCGCACGGAGCATGACACCACGCGCCCAGGCGTCCGAGCAGCAGGCCGGAGCGGCGACAGCGCCCGCGCGAGCAGCCCCCCAGCGCCCCCAGACATCACCACCGGCAGAGGTGATCGCGCCCCCCGCACCTGACAAGGCAGCACAGCAAGCCGCGCGCATTGCAGCGCTCATGGCCGCAGAACGCGAAGAAACCCAGCGTCGTCGCCAGACGGCAAGGCGCTGGGGCATCCATTTCCCCATGGCACTCTTCGCGGGGGCCTTGGCCTGGTTCGCGCTGCGGCAATTCACCTGAAAAGGACTACCTGTAGCCGAGCAAGATGGGCGTTCCTGTGAAATACTTGCGCCCCGACGCTTCTTTTGCGTCCAGTGGCATACGCAATCGCGTACCACGATAACGCAACAAAAAAGAGGAGAAAGACATGAACGACCGAGCACAATTCGACGATCCGCATCTGGAGAGCCTGCTGCCCAAGGTGGCATTCACACGCCGCGGCTTCCTGGCTTCCGCCGCTGCATCCGGCTTCGCGCTGGCCGCAGGCCCGGTGATGGCGCAGACCGCCATCAAGACGCCGGAAGCCGGCCTGGATATCTACGACCTGAGGGTGCCGGTGTTCAAAGGCAACATGCCGGTCTACATTGCCGCGCCAAAAAAAACGGGCAAGCTCGCCACCATCATCGTGATCCCGGAAGTGTTCGGCATGCACGAGTACCAGAAGGACATCACGCGCCGTCTGGCCAATGCCGGCTACTTTGCGGTGACCTTCGACCCGTTTTTCCGCATGGGTGACCTTTCGAAAATGGCCGACATCAAGCAGGTGGTAGGCCTTGCCAACAGACTGGACGATTTCCAGATGCTCGGCGACATGGATGCCCTGGTGGAGTTCCTAGAGAAGCAGAAGCGCGTCAATGCCAAGAAGATCGGCGTAACCGGCATGTGCCGCGGCGGCCGTTCGGTATGGATGTTTGCTGCGCATAGCAACAAGGTCAAGGCGGCCGTGGCCTGGTATGGTCACTTCTCGACGACCCCTCCTGCGATGACACGCAGCCCGCTCGATATCGCCGACGACCTGAAGGCACCCGTACTCGGCTTGTACGGCGGGGCCGACAGCGGCATCCCGGTCGACGAAGTCGAGCGCATGCGCGCAGCACTGCTGGCCTTCGGCAAGGACAAAGAGTCAATGCTCCATGTCTATGAAGGCGTAGGGCATGCCTTCCATGCAGATTACCGGCCGACCTATCGCAAGGAAGCCGCTGATGACGGCTGGAAGCGCATGCTCGCCTGGTTCAAGAAGCACGGCGTGGCGTAGGAAGGACCGCCGGCGCGCTCCGCACTCTCGCGCCGGCTGCTTCAAAGCCCTTGCCGCCGCTTACGCGGCGGTTTTCGTTTCTGCGGCCTGCGCAGGTCGTTGCTTCGCTTGAAGGGCGTCTTTGTACTGCCGGCGCGCTCCGCACCCTCGCACCGGCTGCTTCAAAGCCCTTGCCGCCGCTAACCCGAAGTTCCTCCCATCTCCGAGCGAGTTTGTCTTTGCAAGACAAGCGTTTGGCATGAATTGGGGGTTCAGGTCTCTGTCTACAATCGGATGTTCTCGATCAGTTTGAGCGCGCGCTGTTGTTTGGCGTTGGGGGTGGTAAGGACCTCGAAGGTCGGTGTATCGGGTGCGGCGTTTGGCGTGCGGCAGGTATTGCGCACGAGTGTGGCGAGTTCGGCCATCAGGGTCGAGAAGCTGTGC
>CANJRC010000148.1 GCA_947476535.1 Betaproteobacteria bacterium | reverse complement strand
GGTCGAGATGGGCGTTGTCGATCCGACCAAGGTAACCCGCACCGCGCTGCAGAACGCAGCATCGGTGGCCGGCCTGATCCTCACCACCGACTGCGGCGTTGCCGAGCTGGTGGAAGAGAAGAAGGGTGGCGGCATGCCCGACATGGGCGGCATGGGTGGTGGCATGGGTGGGATGGGCGGCATGGGCGGCATGGACATGTAACAGTCCGCGCCTGATCCGCGCGGGCGTCGTTGCGCCGCCGCCGTACTGACTGTGTACTGTCTGCGGCGGCGCGCTTAGCCCGCACGGCTCATCCGCAGCCTGCACTCCGTAGTACCAGGGTGCAAAAGAAGGCCTCACTTCGGTGGGGCCTTTTTCATTCTGTCTTCGCCCCCGCGCCTAGCCCTGACACGCCATACTCGCTCGCCGCTCAATGCGACCGACAAATAAGACCCGCTTCGGCGGGTTTTGTTTTTTGCACGCCCCGAACATTGATACTAATTTCTCGGTCCACATCCGCTAGTCGCATATCGATTCTCGAACTTGATAATAATTGTCGTGCCTCGATGGGTTGTAGCCGTTTCATGACGCTGTTGCTACACTTGCCGCGCGGCTGCTTCAGCAGCGCAGGCAGGGCACCCGGGGAGGGGACGATGCGGATTCTGATCGCGGAGGACGATGCCATCCTGGCCGACGGCCTGACGCGCAGCTTGCGCCAAGCGGGCTACGCCGTCGACACGGTGGACAATGGCGCAGAGGCGGATGGCGCGCTCCTCGGTACCGAATTCGACCTGCTGATCCTCGACCTGGGTTTGCCGCGCTTGAGCGGCCTGGAAGTGTTGAAACGGTTGCGGGCGCGCGATTCGCACGTGCCCGTGCTGATCCTTACCGCCCTCGATGGGGTGCAGGACCGCGTGCGCGGCCTCGACCTCGGCGCGGACGACTACCTGGCCAAGCCGTTCGAGCTGGCCGAGCTCGAGGCGCGGGTGCGCGCGTTGACGCGGCGCGGCGCGGCGGGCGCGCCGACGCTTTATCGCCATGGTGTATTGACCTATGACCAGGTGGGGCGCATTGCACAGGTCAATGGTCAGTCGCTCGATCTGTCTGCGCGGGAACTGGCATTGCTGGAAATCCTCCTGCAGCGTACCGGGCGCATGGTGAGCAAGGAGCAGCTGGTCGACCACCTGTGCGAATGGGGAGAGGAGGTCAGCACCAATGCGATCGAGGTCTACGTGCATCGCCTGCGCAAGAAGCTCGAACCGGGCGAAGTGAAGATTGCCACGGTCCGCGGGCTGGGTTACTGCCTGGAGCGGATCACGAGCCAGTAGCCCTCGCGCCCGTCTCCTGCAATTCGCCGCTGGTGTGCAGCACGCGCTTGGCGGGGTCGGAGGCCGTCGGTGCGGTAGGAATGTCGACGCGAAATACTGTGCCGATGCTGCCAGGCCCGTCATCGATCGTTGCCGTGGCGCCATGCAATTGCGCGATTTCGCGCACGATGGCGAGGCCCAGGCCACTACCCTCCTGGTTGGTACCCAGGCCACGATAGAAGCGCTCGAACACGCGTTCACGATCACCGTGCGGGATTCCAGGGCCATTGTCTTCGACGCGCACTGTTGCCAAACCGCCGTGTGCCGAGACGCTGGCCGTCACGCGCCCGCCGGATTGGGTATAGCGGACGGCATTGTCGATCAGGTTGCCGGCCATTTCCCGCAAGCCCACAGGATCGCCGCTTACGATTAGCGGTGTGGCGTGTGCCTCGAAGCCTAGGTCGACACCCTTGGCCATGGCGGCGTCGACGTACTGCGTGGCCGCCTCTCGCACAATGGCATTCAGGTCGACGCGCTGGAACGGCGCTTCATCGTGCTGGCTGCGCTCGTGCCGCGCCAGGGTCAACAACTGGCTGGCGAGACTGGAGCCGCGCTCGGCGCCTGCAAGGACCTGGCGCAATGCGTCGCGGATTTCGCGGGGGTTATCCAGGCGCAATGCGAACTCGGCCTGGGTCTTCAGGCCGGCAAGCGGCGTGCGCAGCTGGTGCGCGGCATCGGCCACGAATCGCTGCTGCGAATCGAGGAGGTTTCGCATTCGCTCGAGTATCTCGTTGAAAGCGTCGATCAGCGGCCGGACTTCATCTGGGGTGTCCTCATCAACGCTCACCGGGCTCAGGTCGTACTGGCTGCGCGCCGTGAGCGCCACCTTCAGGCGCTCCAGCGGCGCGAGGCCGGATCCGACGCCGAGCCACAGCCCGCCAATGGGCAATGCTGCAAGGATGATTTGCGGGATCAGCAGCTTGAAGAAAATTTTGCGAGCGAGGCGGCTGCGCTTGTTCAAGGTCTCGGCAATCTGCACCGTCAGGGGCAAGGCATCACCAGACGCGTTGGGCACGCGCAATTGGATTGTGCCGATGCGCATGGCTACACCTGCGATCTCCGTCGTGATGAGTTCGGGCTGCGATTGGGCCTCTTCATCCGACAGGCTGGGCAACGGCGCGTCGCCGCCGACCATCTGACCAGTGCTAGTGGTGATGCGAAAGATCGTGCGGTCGTCTTCGTCATAGAGCAGTGAATCGCGAATTGCATCCGCGAGATCGAGTGAGGGGCCGTTGCGGCTGTCGCGCACATGCGAGCCCAGTGTGCGTGCAGTGGCGAGCAACTGGTGATCGTACGGAAGATTGGCAAAATCGACCGCTGCAACGTAGCTCACGGCGATGCTGATCAGCAGCAGGATGCCGAACAGCACCATGAGCCAGTTGACGACCTGGGCACGCAGGCTTTTTTTTCTGGAAGTCATGAGGTCTTGTTGTGGCGGTGCAGCAAAATAAAATAAGAAAGGCCCTGTTCAGACTAGCATAGACGATCAACCAGTCAATTCAGGGCCTGCCTCGGCCCCAGCTGTTGTGCGTTGCGGAAATCGCGCTGATGACACGCCGATACTGAAAGTAAGTTTTGCGTAAGGTGGCACTTATATAAAACGCTCACGACTCCGCAAGCGCAGCAGGGAACCAACCGCGGAGAATGGGAAAGCGTCGGCGCGAGAGGCGGTGCTTTCCATTCCACGACGAACGTGAGGAGGGGGCCACATGTCTTCAGCAGCGGCAACAGACAAGAACTTTGCACCGGAGGAGAAGAAGGTCATATTTGCCTCTTCCCTTGGCACCGTATTCGAGTGGTACGACTTCTACCTGTACGCGACGCTTGCACCGTTCTTTGCGGCGCTGTTTTTTCCGCGTGGGAACGACACCGCCGCGTTGCTATCTGCATTCGCAACGTATGCGGCGGGCTTCCTTGTGCGCCCGTTCGGCGCCTTGGTGTTTGGGCGCATCGGTGACCTCGTCGGTAGAAAGTACACGTTCCTGGTCACCATCGTCGTGATGGGGGGCTCGACATTTGCGGTCGGTTTGTTGCCGACGTACGCAACCATCGGGTGGGGCGCACCCGTCCTGCTGGTGCTACTGCGACTGCTGCAGGGCCTGGCGCTGGGCGGCGAGTATGGCGGTGCCGCAACCTACGTCGCCGAACATGCGCCGCACGGCAAACGCGGATATGACACCGCCTGGATCCAGACCACGGCGACGCTCGGATTCTTCATGTCGCTGGCCGTGATTGCCCTTGCACGGGTCAACATGGAGCCCAAGGAGTTCGCCGACTGGGGATGGCGCATCCCGTTCCTCGTATCCCTCGTACTGCTGCTGTTCTCAGTCTACATTCGGCTCAAGCTCAACGAGTCGCCGGTGTTCCAGAAGATGAAGGCTGAGGGCAAGGGGTCCAAGTCGCCGTTGACCGACAGTTTTCTCAAGTACCCGAACAACAAGTTCGTGCTGCTGGCCCTGCTGGGTGCAACCGCAGGCCAGGGCGTGGTGTGGTACACGGGACAGTTCTACGCCCTGTTCTTCCTCACCATCACGCTGAAGGTCGATTACCTCACGGCCTACACTTTGATCGGCATATCGCTGCTCCTTGGCACGCCGTTCTTTGTCGTGTTCGGTGCGCTCTCGGACAAGATCGGGCGGCTGAAAATCATCCTGGCCGGTTGCGCGATTGCGGCGCTTACGTATTTCCCGCTGTTTGGCGCATTGACGCACTATGTCAACCCGGCACTGGAGAAATACTCCGCAACGACCCCGATTCAGGTGGCGGCCACGGACTGCAACTTTCATATGTTCATCGGTCCATGGAGCAAGTTCACCGATTGCGACCGGGCGAAGGACTTCCTCACCAAGCAGGGCCTCTCCTTCAAGTCGGTACCGGCCCAACCGGATGCTGCACTCGTAACGAAGATCGGGACGGTCGAGATCAAGGGCTGGGATGACAAGGCTTTCGCCGAGGCGCTTAAGACAACGGGCTATCCCGGCCCCGCCAACAAGGACGCGATCAACTTCCCAATGACGCTGTTGATCTTGTTCATCATGTTGATCTACGTCACGATGGTGTATGGCCCGATCGCCGCATACTTGGTGGAGTTGTTCCCGACGCGGATCCGGTATACGTCGATGTCCTTGCCGTATCACATCGGCAACGGCTGGTTCGGTGGCATGTTGCCGCTCCTTGCAACCGCGATGGTTGCTGCGAGTGGAGATATCTACTATGGCCTCTGGTATCCGATCATCGTGGCGGTGATGACACTTGTCATCGGTACCCTGTTCCTGAAAGAGACCAAGGATCGGGATATCCAGACACACGATCATTGACGATCAATCGCAGTGCGAACCCGCTCAAGAGGGTTCGCACTGCGAGTTTTTGACGTCAAGCAATGGAAAAGCCCGCGAATGCGGGCTTTTCCATTGGGGCGCTCCTTGGCCGGACAGCGGAATCCCCGTATAATTTACGCTCTTCGCTTCATGTGGCCTGCAACAGTCCGCATCACAGGCGTAGTGCCCGCGCAGCGTTCTTACAATGCCCGGACGGCCAAGTAGCTCAGTCGGTAGAGCAGCGGATTGAAAATCCGTGTGTCGGTGGTTCGATTCCGCCCTTGGCCACCAAATACCCTTCCAGAGAAGTCCGAAGAAGTCCAAAGCGTGTTGAAAGATCAGGATTTTCATAGGGAAATCGCGCCAGGGTGTTCCGGCCTGGTTTGTTGACATCTGGGGGTAACCGGGGGTAACTTTGGGGGTAACTCGCTCCACCCGACAAGGTGTTACCCCCAGAAATGGCGCTCACCGCCACCTCCATCAAGAACGCGCGCGCCGTCGACAAGCCACTGAAGCTGTTCGACGGCGGTGGGCTGTACCTGCTGGTCAATCCCAACGGCTCGCGCTGGTGGCGGTTCAAGTACCGGTACCTCGGCAAGGAAAAGCTGTTGTCGTTCGGGACCTACCCGGATATTTCGCTCAAGGACGCGCGCGATCGGCGCGACGAAGCCCGCAAGCAGCTCGCGGCCGACATCGATCCGGGTGAACATCGCAAGGCGATGAAGACGACGCTCGCCGTCCGCGGCGAGAACAGCTTCGAAATCGTCGCGCGGGAGTGGTTTGCGAAATATTCGCCGAACTGGGCGGCGAGCCACTCCGACAAGATCATCCGGCGGCTGGAGCGCGACATCTTTCCGTGGCTCGGCGGCCGGCCCATCGCCGAAATCACCGCGCCTGATCTGCTCGCCACATTGCGCCGCATCGAGAGCCGCGGCGCCATCGAAACCGCGCACCGCGCGCAGCAAAACTGCAGCCAGGTGTTTCGCTATGCCGTCGCCACGGGCCGTGCGGAGCGCGATCCGACCACCGACCTGCGCGGCGCGCTCACGCCCGTGAAAGAGCGCCACCATGCCTCGATCACCGATCCCAAGCGGGTCGGCGAGCTGATGCGCGCGATCGACGGCTACCGCGGGTCGTTCATCACCAAATCCGCGCTGCGCCTCGCGCCGCTCGTGTTCGTGCGGCCGGGCGAGCTTCGTAAGGCCGAGTGGGTTGAGTTCGATCTGGATGGCGCCGAGTGGCGCATTCCGGCCACGCGCATGAAAGCGCACGAGCAACATATCGTGCCGCTTTCCAAACAGGCGGTCGCGATACTTCAGGAGCTGCACGGGCTCACCGGAGAGAAGCAGCACGTCTTTCCCGGCGTAAGAACCAACGGCCGCGCGATGAGCGAGAACACCGTCAATGCCGCGCTGCGCCGCCTGGGGTACGCGAAGGACGAGATGACCGGCCACGGCTTTCGGAGCATGGCGTCCACACTGCTGAACGAGCAGGGCTGGCACCGCGACGCGATCGAGCGGCAGCTCGCGCACGCCGAGCGGAATAATGTGCGTGCCGCTTATAACTTCGCTGAGCACCTGCCGGAGCGGCGGAAGATGATGCTGGCGTGGGCGGACTACCTCGATTCGCTAAAGGCTGGAGCAAAGGTACTGCCGCTGAAACGCGTGGCCCGAACGCGATGATTCTGATCGAAGATGACGAATCCCAGCATCAATGGCTTTGGTTTCTATGCATTAGTATGAGCGTGCAGGTCATTCTTCGGTTCACACTGGGGGCTAAGAAGCCTATCATTCACCGTTAACCAAACAGATACATATCTTCAATGCCACGGTCTGACCTTCTTCTTAGCCTAGTTCGAGCCGGTCGTCAGGGCAACCAAAAGTTGCTCGAGTCGACCGTCGAGGCATTGGCGGCGGAAGAACGAGCGAAGCAACATCACCATCTCGCAGACCGTCTTGTTGAGAATCTTCGAGCGTCGACCGCACCGACGAGGCCCCAAGAGGTCACCCGCATGCAGGATGCTGGGCATGGTGGGCTCCTCTTCGAGGTTGACCCTCAGGTCACCCTCGATGGGCTGCTCCTCTCCGAACAAGTTCGGATCGCGTGCGAGGAACTTGTCGAGGAGCACCAGCGGCGCGACGTTCTCCGGTCATACAACTTGGAACCGAGAAACCGGGTGCTGCTCGTTGGCCCGCCTGGAAACGGAAAAACCTCTCTTGCTGAGGCGATTGCCAATCGTCTCATGGCCCCGCTGTTTGTAGTCCGCTATGAAGCGGTCATCGGCAGCTTTCTCGGAGAGACAAGCTCGCGGTTGCGGAAGCTGTTCGATTTCGCGAGGACACACACTTGCGTGTTGTTCTTTGACGAATTCGATACGCTGGGCAAGGAGCGCGGCGATGAGCACGAGACAGGTGAGATCAAGCGGGTGGTTAGCTCGCTGCTGTTGCAGATTGACTCTTTGCCAAGCCACGTGCTGATTGTTACGGCGACGAATCATCCCGAGCTGCTGGACAGGGCAGTCTGGCGACG
>CANJRC010000147.1 GCA_947476535.1 Betaproteobacteria bacterium | reverse complement strand
GCCGAGCATGCCCGGCGGGCACCAGCCGGCGCCCATGGTGGGCACGGTCTTCATGACCCAGTCGATCACCGAATCCGACGGATTGAGCATCACGAACTTGGACTTGTTTTCGGAGCCGCCACCCTTGGCCGCGACCGTCACTTCGACGGTGTCGCCGGTAACGAGTTCGGTGTGGATCACTGCGGGCGTATTGTCCTTGGTGTCCTTGCGCGTGAAGAGCGGGTCCGAGAGGACGGAGGCCCGCAGCGGATTATCCGAATGGGTGTAGGCGCGGCGGACACCCTCGTTCACCGCGTCGCTGATAGAGCCCTTGAAACCCTCCCAGCGTACGTCCATGCCGATCTTGAGGAACACGTTGACGATGCCGGTGTCCTGGCAGATCGGGCGGTGGCCCTCGGCGCACATGCGCGAATTGGTGAGGATCTGTGCAATCGCATCCTTGGCTGCCGGGGACTGCTCGCGCTCGTAGGCGCGCGCGAGGTGCTGGATGAAATCCTTCGGGTGGTAGTAGCTGATGTATTGCAGCGCGTCGGCAACGCTCTGGATCAGGTCTTCCTGCTTGATGGTGGTCATTGGGTTTCCGCGGGGAATATGAAGGCTAATGATGGGGGTCGCGTGCGCGCGTGGTGATTGTTTCGGTCCACGCAATGGCCAGCGCCGAGAGCAGAAATGCGATGTGGATGACGGTCTGCCAGAGCAGCGTTTTTTCATCGTAGTTCGGCGCGTTGATGAAGGTCTTGAGCAGGTGGATCGAGGAAATGCCGATGATGGCTGTGGCCAATTTCACCTTGAGTACGCCGGCATTGACGTGCGAAAGCCACTCCGGCTGGTCAGGATGCAGCTCGAGGTCGAGCCTCGATACGAAGGTCTCCCAGCCACCCACGATCACCATGACCAGCAGGTTCGAAATCATGACCACGTCGATCAAGCCCAGCACCACCAGCATGATTTCGGTCTCGGTCGTGCCCTTGGTGGACATGATGGACAGCAGGTGCAGGATCTCCAGCCAGAACTGCCATACATACACACCTTGGGCGACGATCAGGCCCAGGTAAAGCGGGGCTTGCAGCCAGCGGCTGGCGAAAATCCAGCGGGACAGGGGGCGTAGAGGCGGGGTGGGGTCGATAGGCATGCGAAGGAGGATGTCGATGAGGAGTGCTTAGAGGGGGCGCCAAGCGCTGGGCCTGCAGCGCGGCGAATCTTATCATTCAAGAATCCTGATACCCCGTTGATACCCCATTGATACCCCGGCGTCCGGTATTCCGTGAGCAGCCCGCTTGACGGGCGGATGTTGCGCCGCAAAAGTTTCTGCTTTGTTTGTATTGCGTCTGTCGAAATACTCTTTATAAGAGCATGATAAATAATAGTAAAACATACTATTTTACGGCGCTGCCTCCTTTGTTGCAGTGCCGATAGAAACATGAAAAAATACGGCATCACAAGAAACAAGCGAATTCGTGCTTCGGGGCGAGAAAAAATGTCCCGAGCTGGGAAACGGAGCGATGTCCCCTATCCGCGGCATCGATTTCGACGGCAAGGCCCTGTGGCGATTCGAATGCATGTCTGGCTGCATGCAGATCGTTCAGGCGCAAGAACAGGACGCAAATATTTGCGCGTTGTTAATCCACTTTTTGGACTGGAGATGTCATGACGAACCGTGATCTCGAAATAGCAAAGATCAAGAAGGAATGGGCAGAAAATCCGCGCTGGAAGGGCGTGCGCCGTGGCTACAGTGCCGAGGAAGTGTATCGCCTGCGCGGTAGCTTGCAGATTGAGTACACGCTCGCGAAACGTGGCGCGGAAAAGCTCTGGGAGCGCATGAGTAAGCTGGATTTCGTCAATGCACTGGGTGCGCTGACGGGAAACCAGGCGATGCAGCAAGTAAAAGCCGGGTTGCAGGCGATTTACCTGTCGGGATGGCAGGTCGCGGCTGACGCCAACGACAGCCTGTCGATGTACCCGGACCAGTCGCTGTATTCGGTCACCAGTGTGCCCACTGTCGTGCGCCGCATCAACAACACCTTCATGCGCGCGGACCAGATCCAGCACATGGAAGGCAAGGGCGACACCGATTACTTTTCGCCGATCGTCGCCGATGCGGAAGCCGGCTTCGGCGGTGTGCTCAATGCGCATGAATTGATGCGCGCGATGATCCAGGCCGGCGCTGCGGGCGTGCACTTCGAGGACCAGCTTGCATCGGCCAAGAAATGCGGCCACATGGGCGGCAAGGTTCTGGTGCCAACGCGGGAAGCGGTGCAAAAGCTGGTTGCCGCGCGTCTTGCGGCCGACACCATGGGCGTGCCCACGGTGTTGCTTGCGCGTACCGATGCCGAGGCAGCCAACCTGCTGACATCGGACGTTGACGAGAACGACAAGCCATTCCTCACGGGTGAACGCACCGCGGAGGGCTTCTTTCGTGTCAAGAACGGTTTCGACCAGGCGCTGTCTCGCGGTCTCGCCTATGCCGAATATGCCGACCTCGTGTGGTGCGAGACCGGCACGCCCGACCTGGAGTTCGCGCGCAAGTTTGCCGAGGGGATCCACAAGAAGTTCCCCGGCAAGATGCTGGCCTACAACTGTTCGCCATCTTTCAACTGGAAGCGCAACCTCGATGATGTGAAGATCATGAAGTTCCAGCACGAGTTGGGCGCGATGGGCTACAAGTTCCAGTTCATCACACTGGCGGGTTTCCATTCCCTGAATTACTCGATGTTCGAGTTGGCGCATGGTTATGCTCGCGAGAACATGACGGCGTTCGTCGAGCTGCAGGAAAAGGAATTCGCCGCCGCCGACAAGGGCTTCACCGCGGTCAAGCATCAGCGCGAAGTCGGCACGAGCTATTTCGATGACCTCAACAGCGTTGTTACCGGCGGCACCGCTTCAACGGGCGCGCTGCATGGTTCGACCGAGAACGAGCAATTCTTCGACGGCAAGAAGGCCAAGGTCGCCTGATATCCCGGGTGCACCGAAACGCCGCGCCTTCGGGCGCGGTTTTTTTTCGCCTGCGATTGGCATCGGGAAGCAATGCGGCCCGGGCCCTGAAATTTCCGGCTGCTGCGCCGCAGCATCCGTGGCGTTGCGAGTTGTGTCGGAATGGCGAAGGCTGTAAGTTCAGTGAAAGATTCACGCTCAATACTGCAATCGGTCAATCGCGCCATTCGGTTTGATTTCATCTGGGGAGAATTGGGAAGATGTCAGCGACCATCGAGTCGGTTCTGCAAGAGGATCGCCTGTTTCCGCCTTCGCCTGAGTTCGTCAAGCAGGCCAACATTTCGGGAATGGCCGCCTACCAGGCCTTGTGCGATGAGGCCGAGCGCGACTTCGAGGGCTTCTGGGCGCGCCTTGCGCGCGAGCATGTGTACTGGAAGAAGCCTTTCACCAAGGTGCTGGACGAATCGAACGCGCCATTCTTCAGGTGGTTCTACGACGGCGAAACCAACGCCTCATACAACTGCCTCGATCGGCACCTGAAAACGCAGCCGGACAAGATCGCCCTGATTTTCGAGGCGGATGATGGCAAGGTCGCGAAAGTCAGCTACAAGGAGCTCTATCACCGCGTGTGCCGGCTTGCCAACGCGCTCAAGGCGAACGGTATCAAGAAGGGCGACCGCGTCATCATCTACATGCCGATGTCCGTGGAAGCAGTGGTGGCCATGCAGGCTTGCGCGCGCATTGCGGCAACGCACTCGGTGGTGTTCGGCGGGTTCTCCGCGAAAAGCATCCACGAGCGCGTGCTCGACGCGGGGGCGGTCGCAGTCATCACCGCCGATGGGCAGATGCGAGGCGGCAAGGAAATCCCGCTCAAGCCCGCTGTCGACGAGGCATTGGCCATGGGCGGATGCGGGGACGTGAAGAACGTGATCGTCTATCGGCGCACGGGTTCCGCGGTGGCCATGCAGGCACCGCGCGACAAGTGGTGGCATGAGGTGGAGAAGGGCCAGGCTGATGATTGCGAGCCGACCTGGGTGAATGCCGAGCATCCGCTCTTCATCCTCTACACCTCGGGTTCTACCGGCAAGCCCAAGGGCGTGCAGCACTCGACGGCGGGCTACATCCTGCACGCCATCCTCACCATGAAGTGGACTTTCGACTACAAATCCACCGACACGTTCTGGTGCACGGCCGACGTGGGCTGGGTGACGGGGCATACCTACATCGCCTACGGTCCGCTCGCGTGTGGTGCAACCGAAGTGGTGTTCGAAGGCGTGCCAACCTATCCCGATGCAGGGCGTTTCTGGAAAGTGATCCAGAACCACAAGGTGAGCGTGTTCTACACCGCGCCTACGGCAATCCGGTCGTTGATCAAGGCGGGGGGCGACCTGCCCAAGCAGTACGACCTCAGTTCATTGCGCATTCTCGGCACGGTGGGCGAGCCCATCAATCCGGAAGCCTGGATGTGGTATCACCGCACAGTGGGCAATGAGCGATGCCCGATCGTGGATACCTGGTGGCAGACCGAGACCGGCGGGCATCTCATCACCCCATTGCCGGGGGTGACGGCAACCAAGCCTGGTTCATGCACCTTGCCGCTGCCCGGCATCATGGCTGCCATCGTGGATGAGACGGGGCTGGATGTCGAGAAGGGGAAGGGCGGCATCCTTGTCATCAAGCGGCCCTGGCCTTCGATGATCCGTACCATCTGGGGCGACCCGGAGCGGTTCAAGAAGAGCTACTACCCCGAGGACTTCAAGGGCAAGTATTACCTCGCCGGCGACGGCGCCAGCCGCGACATGGCCGGTTACTTTCGCATCATGGGGCGCATCGATGACGTGCTGAACGTGTCGGGACATCGTCTTGGAACCATGGAGATCGAGTCGGCGCTGGTATCGCATACCAAGCTGGTGGCCGAGGCTGCCGTGGTCGGACGCCCAGATGACCTGACAGGCGAGGCAGTCTGTGCATTCGTGGTGCTCAAGGGGCCGCGGCCCAGCGGCGACGAGGCAAAGAAGATCGCTGAAGAGTTGCGCCAGTGGGTCGCCAAGGAAATCGGTGCGATCGCCAAGCCCCGCGACATCCGATTTGGTGACAACCTGCCCAAGACGCGTTCCGGCAAGATCATGCGCCGCCTGTTGCGCTCGATCGCCAAGGGCGAGGCCATCACGCAGGATATCTCCACGCTGGAGAATCCAGCGATTCTCGAGCAGTTGAAACAGGCGACCTAGACTGCGGAGCGCCGTTTGCTTGAGGCGATGCGCGCCAAGCGTTGATTAAAGTGGCAACCCGGCTTCTGCCGGGTGCCTTTTGGTTCATTCTGCTGTGGCTTGTGCGGTGCCGAGCTATCATCGCGGCCACACCGATTCGCAATGACAGGAGTTTTCCATGCCGACGAAATGCCGCGCCGCCATTACGTACGCCGTCAATGAGCCCTTCAGGATCGAGGAAATCGAGGTCGCGGATCCCGGGCCGAACGACGTGCTGGTGAAGATGGCGGCATCCGGCATCTGCCACTCTGACCTGAACTGCATTGAGGGCAAGATGCCCCACGCCATGCCGGCGGTGTTCGGGCACGAGGGGTTCGGCTATGTCGCCGCCCTGGGTTCCGGTGTCAAAGGACTGAAGGTCGGTGATGCAGTGATGCCCTACTGCGTCCCGGAGTGCGGTGTTTGCGCGTATTGCATTTCAGGGCGCGGGAACTTCTGCGTGGAGATGCCGGCGGCCTTCAATCCGGAGCGCGCGTCTCCGTATTCGCGTGGGGGCAAAAAGGTAATGAACTTTACCGGGATCGGCACATTTTCCGAGTACAGCCTGGTGCGGGATAACCAGATTCTGAAAGTCCGGCAGGAGGCCAAACCCGACATGTGCTGCTGTATTGCCTGTGCCGTCACTACCGGCGTGGGGTCAGTGCTTCGAACGGCGGAGATGAAGCCGGGCGGAACGGCGGTGGTGTTCGGCGCAGGTGGTGTCGGACTGAGCGCGGTACAGGGTTGCAAGATCGGCGGCGCAAAACGGATCATCGTAGTCGATACAAACCCGACCAAGGAGGCGGTGGCGCGAACATTCGGTGCCACCGACTTCATCAATCCGAAAACGCAGCCCGTCGTCGAGACGATCGTCGCCATGACCGGCATCGGGGCCGATTACAGCTTCGATTGTGCCGGTTATCCTGAAACGCTAAAGGCGGCCGTGCTGTGCCTGAACAAGGGCTGGGGCAAAGCGGTGAGTGTCGGGTCGTCAGGGACGGATGTGGCCGTGCCACTCACGTTTTTTGACCTCGCCGGCCGCACGCTGACGCGCACGCTCATGGGCGGCGCACGCCGGAAACAGGTGGCGGAATACGTGGACTGGTTCCTCGATGGCAAGCTAAAGCTCGACAACCTGGTGTCACATCGCATCCGGCTCGATGACATCAACGAAGGGGTGGCGATGATGAATCGCGGCGAGAGCGTGAGGGTGGTGATTGAGTACGCATGATGCAATCATGAAAACGAGCGCGGATGCGCCGTCATGCCCGATCTGCGCTCATTTGCCCTGAGAGGCGGTCTGGTTTAGACTTCGCGCCTTCCTTTTCCCAATAGTTTGGTTCCTTCCAGCGCAATCCCAGGCGCGAGGAGCCGGGGCGGCATGAAGAGGGAAACTCGGAGAGGTGGATGAGTGGTTTAAGTCACCACCCTGGAAAGGTGGCACAGGGGCAACTCTGTCGCGGGTTCGAATCCCGCCCTCTCCGCCAGAAAGTCAAGTAAAACAAGGGTGTTTAAGGAGTAACTCTTTTTCCCCCACACTTTTCCCCACAGTGCTGAGGCTCCTCCCTCACTGCTGCCTTAAAGAGGGCGGGGTTTGGGCTTTTGCTAAGCCAGCAACATCTTGCAGGGATGGCCCATCTGCGTACTGGCCTAGCTACCACCCGATTCAATTCGGCGTAGCCCCACCCCAAGCCAAATCCTGCCAGTCAGCACCCCACCCACGGGGCACCCCCCGCTGTAGGTTCAGGAGTCCCGTCGCGCCGACTTCACTCTATTCCAGAGGAACGATTCTGCGTTTCTCCAGATCAAGACCCCCCCTCGATACAGAAGAGGCCGGAGAAACAGGGTCAGTGTAAGTTTTCTAATCACGCAACAGACGAAGGTTTCGAAAACTTACACTGACCCTGTTTTTTTTACACTGGGCGGTTTCAATGACCAAGTGCAAAAAGCGCAGCATGATGCTGCTTGAAATCAAAAGCGTCCGGAGTGAACAATTCAGCCGGACAGCGGAAGCCCATCGACTTACGTGGCCTAGTGTTCAGCTCCCAGGCTATGGCATCGAGCTG